>JAEYAU010000004.1 GCA_023404705.1 Pseudomonadota bacterium | reverse complement strand
CGGAGACCCCCCCGGGCCCGTCGCGGGGGCGGGGCGCCCCCCGCGCCGCGGCCGTGTGGCCGCTGATCGAGATGCGGTTCGGCATCTGCTTGAGCGGCGCCGCGATCTTCTGGATCATGCGCCGGGTGCGGTCGTAGGGCTCCTTGGCGCCCTCGGGAAACATCGAGCGGCCGTCCTGGTCGACGATCTCGATGTTGAGACCCTGCTTGGTCTCCTCGATCATGATGTGCTTGGAGATCTCGGAGATCTCCGGCAGGTCCTGCAAGGCTTGGCGCAACGACGCAGCCGCGAGTGCGAAAGCCTTGTCGTCCTGCAGCTTGGCGCCGAAGTCGCGGCGGCGGTCGTGCTCGTCCGGCGTCGGCGTGTTGGAGGCCTCCTCGGGCGGGATATGCGCGGTGTTCTTCAGGCGCGGGCGCGTCGGCAGGCCGTCGGCCTCGATCACGCCGGAATAGCGCACGGTCTGCACGCCGAAGGCATCGCGCATGGAGCCAGCGACGATCTGCAGCTTCTGCTGGTCCGTGTTCGAGAAGGCGACCAGCATCACGAAGAAGCTGACCAGCAGCGCCATGAGATCCGCGAAGGTCACGAACCAGCCGTGACCGCCTGCGTGGCCGCCTCGTTTCTTTGCCATGATCTGCCCCGGGCTAAGCCGGCACCGTCTCGGCGCTGTCGTGGCGGTGCTTCTCGGGCAGATAGGCGAGCAGCATTTCGCGCACGAGCGTCGGCGACTTGGCCTCGCGGATCATCAGCACGCCGTCGATGATCAGCGTGCGGTTCACTTCCTCGTCGACCAGCTTGAGATGCAGCTTGTCGGCGATCGGCAGGCAGACCAGGTTGGCGACGGCGGCGCCGTAGAAGGTCGCGAGCAGCGCGACTGCCATGAAGGGACCGAGCTTCGAGGGATCGGTCATGTTGGCGAACATCTGCACCATGCCGATCAGCGTGCCGATCATGCCGAAGGCCGGGGCGCAGTCGCCGATGGCGCGATAGATCTTCTGGCCCTCGTCGAGATGGGTCAGGAAGTTGTCGCGGTCGCGCTCGAGGTTGTCGCGGATGAAATCGGTGTCGTAGCCGTCGGCGACGAAGCGGATGCCCTTGGCGAGGAACGGATCGTCGCACTCGACCTTCTCGAGGCCGATCGGGCCCTGCTTGCGCGCAATCTCGGCGAGGCCGGCGATCTCGTCGACCAGCTCGCGCTGGCTCATGCGCCGCATCGTGAAGGCGTATTTCGCGCCGAGCGGCAGGCCGTGGAAGATGGAGGTGAGCGGGAAGCGGATCAGGGTCGCCGCGAAGGAGCCGCCGAAAATGACGATAAAGGCGTGGTAGTCGACGAACATGCGCAGGTCGCCGCCCATCAGGATGAGGGCGCCGAGCACGATGGCTCCGGCGAGCAAGCCAATGCCGGTCGAAATGTCCATGACTACCCCAAACGCAACGACGACAGACGCCCGCCAAACCCCACTGCCACGGGTCCTATGGAACCTACCGGTCCGCGCTTAAGGGACAGTAAAGCGTACGCCAACGGCAGGTCGGCATTTCCGCAGATGCGACACAGGCATAGCTGCCCCTGGGTTCGTGCTTTCCCGTAGCCGGCGGGTGCGCTATCAGGGCGGCGAGAGCTTTGAAAACAGGGCAGTTCCGGGCGGTTGCGCCCGAGCGAATGCCCCAGGGAGGATGCGATGCGGGAGATTGGTCATTTCGTCGGTGGCAAGGCCGTGAAGGGGACCTCGGGCCGGTTCGGCGACATCTTCGACCCGAATACCGGCGACGTGCAGGCCCGGGTGGCGCTCGCCAAGCATTCCGAAGTGGAGCACGCGATCGCCGTATCGGCGGCCGCTCAGCCGGGCTGGGCCGCGACGAATCCGCAGCGCCGGGCGCGCGTGATGTTCAAGTTTCTGGAGCTGGTGCAGAAGGAGTTCGAGAGCCTCGCCAAGCTGCTCGCCTCCGAGCACGGCAAGACGGTCGCGGACGCGCGCGGCGACATCCAGCGCGGGCTCGAGGTGGTCGAGTTCGCCTGCGGCATTCCGCATCTGCTCAAGGGGGAATTCTCGGAAGGCGCCGGGCCGGGCATCGACCTGTTCTCCATGCGCCAGCCGCTCGGCGTCGTGGCCGGCATCACGCCGTTCAACTTTCCGGCCATGATCCCGATGTGGAAGTTCGCGCCGGCGATCGCCTGCGGCAACGCCTTCATCCTCAAGCCGTCCGAGCGCGATCCGTCGGTGCCGATGCGGCTCGCCGAGCTGATGATGGAAGCGGGCCTGCCGGCCGGCATCCTCAACGTGGTCAACGGCGACAAGGAAGCCGTCGACACGCTGCTCACGGATCCGCGCATCATGGCGATCGGCTTCGTCGGCTCGTCCTCGATCGCCGAGTACATCTACTCGACGGGCTGCGCCAACGGGAAGCGCGTGCAGTGCTTCGGCGGCGCCAAGAACCACATGATCGTGATGCCGGACGCCGACATCGACCAGGCGGTCGATGCGCTGGTCGGGGCGGGATACGGCTCCGCCGGCGAGCGCTGCATGGCGATCTCGGTCGCGGTGCCGGTCGGCAAGAAGACCGCGGACATCCTGATCGAGAAGCTCACGCCGCGCGTCGAGAGCCTGAAGGTCGGACTCTCCACCGATCCGCAGGCGGACTACGGCCCGATGGTGACGCGCGCGCACCTCGAGAAGGTGAAAGACTATGTCGATGTCGGCGTGCGCGAGGGCGCGAAGCTCGTCGTCGATGGCCGGAACTTCAAGCTGCAGGGCTACGAGAACGGCAACTTCATGGGCGGCTGCCTGTTCGACGACGTGAAGCCGCATATGCGCATCTACAAGGAGGAGATCTTCGGGCCGGTCCTCTCCGTGGTGCGCGCGAAGGACTACGAGGAGGCCGTGCGGCTTCCCTCCGAGCATGAGTACGGCAACGGCGTCGCGATCTTCACGCGCGACGGCGACACGGCGCGGGATTTCACCAGCCGCGTGAATGTCGGCATGGTGGGCGTGAATTTCGCGATCCCGGTGCCGCTCGCCTATCACACCTTCGGCGGCTGGAAGCGCTCGGGCTTCGGCGACCTCAACCAGCACGGGCCGGACTCGATCCGCTTCTACACCAAGACCAAGACCGTGACGGCGCGCTGGCCCTCGGGCACCAAGGAAGGCGCGGAGTTCGTCATTCCGACGATGAAGTGAGCCGGCGCATGCGGGCACGGATCGCGCTCGTCGCGCTCACGCTCGCGCTCGCGGGTTGCGAAGGCGTCGGCGGTCTCGGCGCGAAGCCGCAGGCCGCGGCGCCTGCTCCCGCCGCACCCGACATGGGCGGCCGCTGGCAGCTCTCCTCGCCGGCCGGCGGCACCTGCAACGTGACGATCGGCGCGGGCCAGAGCGAAGGGACGATGGCGCCCGAAGGCGGCTGCCCGGGGAATTTCTACACCAGCCGAAAATGGACCTTCGAGCAGGGCTCGCTGATCATCCGGGATCACACCGGCAAGGCGCTCGGCCAGCTCGCCATGGTCTCGCCCGGCCGCTTCGAGGGGCAGGCGAACGGCGGCATGGCGCTCACGCTGGCGCGGTGAGGCTCACGCCGGCATCCAAGCATCGCACTCACAGGGGGACCGAATGGCCGAATACCAGCTCTACTGCTTCGCTCAGTCCGGCAACGCGTATCGCGCGGCGCTGATGCTCAATCTGGTCGGCGCCGACTGGGAGCCGGTGTTCGTCGACTTCTTCAAGGGCGAGACGCGGACGCCGGAGTATCGCGAAAAGATCAACGAGATGGGCGAGGCGCCGGTGCTCAAGCACGGCAGCCAGCTGCTCACGCAGTCGGGCGTGATCATCAGCCATCTCGCCAAGCGCTTCGGCAAGTATCAGCCGCAGGGCGAGGAGCAGGAGACCGAGGCGCTGCGCTGGATCATCTTCGACAATCAGAAGGTCAACGGCTCGCTCGGCCCCTATCGCTTCCTGCGCACCTTCGCCAAACCGCAGGGCAACCCGGCCGTGATGGACTTCCTGAAGAACCGCGCGCTGACCAATCTCGCGATCGTCGACAAGAGGCTCGCGTCGCGGCCGTTCCTGCTCGGCGACAAGCCGACCACCGCCGACATCTCGATGGTCGGCTATCTCTACTATCCGGCCGACGAGTACGGCTTCGACATGCGCGCCGACTTCAAGAATCTCGGGCCGTGGCTCGATCGCATCGCGGCACTGCCGGGCTGGGAGCATCCCTACAAGCTCATGCCGGGTCATCCGCTGCCGGCGTGACCCGCAAGAACTTCCCGCGGCTGTTGCAGCAATACCACTCAGCAGCCACAGATTGGATAATTAGACACCTTAGTCCCGCTTGAACACGAACGGTCCGAAGGACTGGGTCACCGGCATCATCTGCATGCGGTTGATGTTGAGGTGGCGCGGCAGGGTGCAGGTCCAGAAGATCATCTCGGCAATGTCCTCGGCTGACATCGGCTTGTGCCCGCGATAGGGCGCGTTCGCCTTCTCGGCGTCGCCCTTGAAGCGCACCAGCGAGAACTCGGTCGCGGCCATGCCGGGTTCGATATTGCTCACGCGCACATTCGCGCCGAGCAGGTCGGCGCGCAGATTGAGCGCGAACTGCTTCACGAAGGCCTTGCTCGCGCCGTAGACATTGCCGCCCGGATACGGATAGTCGCCCGCGACCGAGCCGATCAGGATGACATGGCCCTCCTGGCGCTCGACCATGCCGGGCAGCAGCGCGCGCACCGTGTAAAGGAGACCATTGATGTTGGTCGCGACCATGGTCTCCCAGTCGTCCATCTTGGCCTGATGCGCGGGTTCGAGGCCGAGCGCGAGGCCCGCATTGGCGATCACGACGTTCACCTTGTTGAAGGGCGCGGGCAGACCCGCCACGGCCGCATCGACGGCAGCGCGATCGCGCACGTCGAACGGGACGATGTGACACTTGTCGCCGATCTCCTTCTGCAGCGCCTCCAGCCGCTCGTGCCGGCGGCCCGTCGCGATCACGCGCGCGCCGGCCTCGGCGAACC
>JAEYAU010000284.1 GCA_023404705.1 Pseudomonadota bacterium | reverse complement strand
GTGTGCGTCCACGGCCGCAGCGCCCGCGAAGCCCGCGACCGGTGCCGGCTCGATCGCGCGCGTGCCGTTGGCGAAGCCTGCGAAGCGCGCGTGCGTGGTCGAGACCGCGTGGCCGCCGTCCTGGTATTGCGGATCGGCGATGCCGACCAGCATGGCGTCCGCCGCATTCCCGCTCACACTGGCGAGCCCGAGCGGCCGGAACGGCTTGGTGCCGTAGAGCCGCAGCAGCGCGAGGCCTCTCGCCTTGTCGATCGTCAGCCGCTCCGCGCCGCCATGGCCGGAGACCGTGATCGCGAAGCAGCCTTCGGTCGCCTCGCTGTCCGTGATGATGTGACCCTCGGGGCTCACCACGATGCCGGTCGCATATTCGACGCGCCGCTTCACGGGCACCGCCGTGACGCCGCTCGGGAACGCCGCATAGGCGCTCGACATCGCGATCACGACCGGATCCATCAGGCCTTCCATGGCCTGGTCGTACATGATGGTGACGCCGCGGATCTCGTCATCGCGGAAATGCGCGCGCGCATAGAACTTCTTGAGGCCCTGCAGGCCGGAGAGCACGAAGAAGTCGCCGCGCAGGATGCTGTAGTCGGTCTTGCGTTCGCTCGGCTCCTTCTTCATCTGCTCGAACACGAGCTTCGCGTCCGCGCCCTTCATGCGGAAGGTCTCGATCTGCACCTCGCCGCGTCCCGACTTCCAGAACGTGCCGCTCTTGCCCTCGCCGCTCTCCGGCACGAGCTTTGCCGGAATGCCGAGTCGCGCGCCGGTGCGGCCGTCGTCGGCACCGCGCCAGCCGACCGCGTCCTGCTTGGTCTTGGCGGCGGTCGCGAGCACCCCGCGCTCCTGCGGATTGAGCACGCCGGTCTGCTTGGTGCCGTTGCGCTCCTGGAATTTCTTGACGGCCGCGATCGCGCGCTCGCCGAAGTCGCCGTTCGCGACGCTGTTGTAGTCGCCGGTCCAGATCAGGTCCTGCTGGATGCGCACGCGGTCGGCCGGCGGCAAAGCCGCGTACGAGGCCGCGATGGGATTCGTCGGCGCCGGCTTCACGGGCACGGTCTTCACGGACTTGGGTTGCGGCACCTGTGCGGGCGCCTGTGCGAACGCCGGCCACGCGAGCGCGGCCGCGATCCCGACGATGCCGAGCCTTCGCATCGAAATCTCCCCATCCGTCAACGCCGCAAGACTAACGGATCGGACAGGGAGCGGGAAGTTGCCGGCCTATGCGGACTTGACGGCCCGCGCTGGCGCGCCCATTACGGTTGCGCCGCGCGCGACGTCGCGCGTCACCACGCTGCCGGCGCCGATCACCGCATCGTCCGCGATCGTCACGCCCGGCAGGATGATCGCGCCGCCGCCGATCCACACGTTGCGGCCGATGCGCACCGGCCGGCCGAACTCGAGTCCGGCGTGCCGCGTCTCAGGGTCGCGCGGATGATCCGCCGCATAGATCTGCACCGCGGGCCCGATCTGCGTGAGATCGCCGATGCTCACCTCGGTGACGTCCAGGATCACGCAGTTGAAGTTGAGGAATACGCCGGTGCCGACCCGGATGTTGTAGCCGAAGTCGCAGAAGAACGGCGGCCGGATCACGGCGTCATCGCCTACGGCGGCGAAGCGCTCGCGCAGCAGGGCGCGCCGTTCGGCCGCCGACTGGCCGAGGGCCGCGTTGTAGCGCACGAGCCAGGCCTTGTTGGCGGCCTGATCGGCCTGGATCTCGGCGTCGCCCGGACGATAGAGCTCGCCCGCCAGCATCTTCTGCTTCTCGCTCGGCATTTGTGCTCCAAGGGTTCGATGATGTAGGTCTCGGTGCCGCGCACAGGCGGCACCCGCGTGACAACGCGCCAGCGAGGAATTCGATGCTCACGTCCGACGAGCTCGAGCGCTATGCGCGGCACATCGTGCTGCGCGAGGTTGGCGGCCCAGGTCAGGCCGCACTCAAGCGCGCGCGCGTGCTGGTGATCGGCGCCGGCGGGCTCGGCGCGCCGCTGCTGCTCTATCTCGCGGCCGCCGGCGTCGGCACCCTCGGCGTCATCGACGACGACGTGGTTTCGCTCTCCAACTTGCAGCGGCAAGTCATTCACGCGACGCCCGACTTGGGCATGCCGAAGACCGCAAGCGCGGCCGCCGCGATCGCGCGGCTCAATCCGAACGTCGCGGTTGAGACGCATGCGCAGCGCCTCACGGCCGCCAACGCGCTCGAGGTCATCGCGCGCTACGACATCGTCGCCGACGGCTCCGACAATTTCTCGACGCGCTATCTGGTCTCCGACGCCTGCTTTCTGGCGGGCAAGCCGCTGATCACGGGAACGCTCGGGACGTTTGACGGCACGCTCACCACCATCCGCGCGCACGAGAAGAATGCGCAAGGTCAGCCCAACCCGACCTATCGCTGCTTGTTTCCGGAGCCGCCGCCTGCCGGCACGATCCCGACTTGCGCCGAGGCCGGCATCGTGGGTGCGCTCGCCGGTATGCTCGGCTCCATGATGGCGCTCGAGGTGATCCGCGAGATCGTCGGCTTCGGCGAGAGCCTCGTCGGCCGCCTGCTGATGATCGACGCCCGCGCGCTCCGCTTCGAGACGATCAATTACGCCTGGGATCCCGAGAACCCGCTCTCAGGCCGCAACGTGACGATCCGGGATCTGTCCGGGCACGCGTGAGCCGCTACGGCGTCTGCTTGCTCCACACCGCAACCGTGGTCGCGCCGCGCACGACCGCGTAGCGGTTCGGCTCGGTGTTCACCAGCACGTAGCAGCTCGGCTTGCCGCCGGACCATGCGGTGCAGAAGCCGTCCTTCGAGAGCTTCCAGGTGCCTTCCGCGGCCGGGCCGCCCTTGCCGGTCGACTCGCGCAACGCCTTGCCGTCCGGCGTGTAGGTCATCTTGAACTTGAGGCCCGCCGTCGTGGACGCGACGAAGGGCGTGCCCGTGAAGAAGTTCGCCTGGATGTCCTTGGGCGTGAGCTTGGTGCTCTGCGCGGCGGCAGGGCTGAGCACCACAAGCATGGCGACGCCCGCAAGAGCTGCTCGCATCGATCTCTCCCGGTTGATGCGCACTGATGACCATGCGCAGCCGAATCCCGGCCGCGATGATACGACAAGCCGGCCTGCCGTAAAGTTATTGCGGCGGCGGCGCGCCGGGCCCCGTGGCGGTCTCGGGCTTCTCGGTCGAGCAGGGGCCGAGGCAGAACTCGATGCCGTCGCTGTTGCGGTAGACATGCGGGCTCACGCGCTCGTAGCTCACGCAGCGCTGGCGATCCACCGGATCATGGGCATTGCGCCGGCAGATCTTCCCGTCCGAGGCCTCCCAGACGCCGCGCACCAGCAGGCCGGCGCCCGCCAGAATCGCGGTGCCGTCCGGCATGTGCACGGTGCAGAGCATCTTGCCCGCATAAGGTCCGACCGCGACCGTGCCGCACAGTGGCACGCCGACCAGCTCGCGCCGGAACTCGTCGACCGTGATGGCTTGCGCATGCGCCGTGCCGAGGGAACCGACGATCGACAGAACCGCGAGGGCGAGCAGGGACAGAGGCTTCATGGGTGCTCTTGCGCCAGAGGGTTACAGCATCGAGGGCAGCACGCGGTCCGGCGGCCGGTGCCCGTCCATGAAGGTGCGGATATTGATGATCACCTTCTCGCCCATGTCGATGCGGCCTTCCACGGTGGCCGAGCCCATGTGCGGCAGCAGCACCACCTTGCCCGCGCGGGCAAGCTTGACGAGCTTCGGGTTCACGGCCGGCTCGTGCTCGAACACGTCGAGGCCCGCGCCCGCGAGGTGGCCGGACTCGATCATGCGTGTGAGTGCGTTCTCGTCGATCACCTCGCCGCGCGCCGTGTTGACGATATAGGCCTCGGGCCGCACCAGCTTGAGCCGGCGCGCCGAGAGGAGATGATAGGTCGCGGGCGTGTGCGGGCAGTTCACCGAGATGATGTCCATGCGCGCCAGCATCTGGTCGAGGCTCTCCCAATAGGTGGCCTCGAGCTCTTCCTCGATATGCGGCGCGACGCGTCGGCGGTTGTGATAGTGGATCTGCAGGCCGAAGGCGCGCGCGCGGCGCGCCACCGCCTGGCCGATGCGGCCCATGCCGATGATGCCGAGCCGCTTGCCCCAGATGCGGTGGCCGAGCATCCAGGTCGGGCTCCAGCCCTTCCACTCGCTCTCCGCCGTGAGCACGTCGGCGCCCTCGGCGAGCCGCCGCGGCACCGCGAGCACCAGCGCCATAGTCATGTCGGCCGTGTCCTCGGTCAGCACGCCCGGCGTGTTGGTGACCGTGATGCCGCGCTGTAGCGCGGTCGCGACGTCGATATTGTCGACGCCATTGCCGAAATTCGCGATCAGCTTGAGCTTCTCGCCGGTCTGGCTCAGCACCGCGGCGTCGATCCGGTCCGTGACGGTCGGCACCAGCACGTCGGCGATCTTCACGGCCTCGGCGAGCTCGGCGTGGCTCATCGGCTTGTCCGTGATGTTGAGCCGGGTGTCGAACAGCTCGCGCATGCGCGTTTCCACGCTGTCCGGCAGCTTGCGGGTCACCACGACCAGCGGTTTGCGACCTTTCGGCATATCCCCCTTCTCGACCTAACGCGGTTCCGGCGGCGTGACCGCCCCGCAACACCGGCACGAAACGACGACCCGTTCAGGCCTCTTTAACCCCGTCAGCCGAAACTCATTTCGTCCCTTGGGGGCTCGGGCGAGGCAGGGCCCCTCTCTATCAGATGGCCGTGCCGAGACAAAGCGGGGCAAGCGCGCCGCCGCGGGCGCTGTCCCGCCGTCGTTCGCCCGGACTGTGTGCAGAAAGCAAGAGAAGACGTCAGAGAAACCTGATGACAGTGGCGTGGTGGCGAAAGACAGGTCTGAGCCTCGCGACGGCCTTGACGATCCTCAGTGAGCCCGCAGCCGCCACGGACCAGCCGACCGGCTCCGTGAGCGGCCTGCCGATCCCGCGTTTCGTCAGCCTCAAGACCGATCGCGTCAATGTGCGGGGTGGTCCGACCAAGGACCACGACGTCACTTGGGTCTATAACCGCAATGCCCTGCCCGTGGAGGTCACGGCCGAGTTCGAGACCTGGCGCCGCATCCGCGACTGGGAAGGCGCCGAGGGCTGGGTCTATCACTCGCTGCTCTCGGGCCGCCGCACCGCGATCGTGGCGCCTCAGGATCGCGACAAGGAGGCCCTCGTCCCGCTCCGCGACGAGGCCAATCCGAAGGCCGCGCTCGTCGCCCAGCTCCAGGCCGGCGTGCTCGCCACCGTGAAGCGTTGTGACGGCCGCTGGTGCCGCGTCACGGGCAAGGGCTTCGACGGCTGGATCGAGCAGCAGCGCCTCTGGGGCGTCTATCCGGACGAGAAGGTGGAGTAGGGGACGTTGTCGGCGGATCCGGCTCGCGGCGCAGCCGCGAACCCGAACCTCAGTCGCGCTTCTTCAGCCGCACCACCACGTCGACGCGGGCGACCTCGTAGCCTTGCGGCGCGATCGGCAGCTTGTCGACGATGACGTCGGCGTTCGGGATGTCCACCAGCGCGTTCTCGCCTTCGACGAAGAAGTGGTGGTGGTCCGAAACGTTGGTATCAAAATAGGTCTTCGAGCCGTCCACCGCGACCTGGCGCAGCAGGCCGACCTCGGTGAACTGGTGCAGCGTGTTGTAGACGGTGGCCAGCGAGACCGGGAAGCGCGCCTTGATGGCTTCCTCGTGCAGGATTTCCGCCGTCACGTGCCGGTCGCCCTTGGCAAACAGCAGCCAGCCGAGCGCCAGCCGCTGGCGGGTGGGCCGCAGGCCGACGTCCTTCAGCATCTCGCGCACGTCATGGAACGGACACCCCGTGCGACGGGCGGCGCTGATGTCCCGCAGCTGGGCCACGGGCAGCGCCGGCTCGTCCCGCCCTTCGGCGGGCACCGGAACGCCAAACATGGATCGGGTCTGGGTCATCTCGCTCATTTCGGCTGCAATCTTCGTAGCTATCACCAAAATATGCCGGCGCCGGGGAAACGCAATGCGAATGCCTCCGAAGACGACTTGCAACTTTATACCGCACTGCGAAGGGTCGCGCCATAGAGGTGCCGTTGAGTAAGAAGGATTCCAAGGTGACGGGCCACCTCCCCTC
>JAEYAU010000283.1 GCA_023404705.1 Pseudomonadota bacterium | reverse complement strand
ACCAACCCCCCCCGCCCCCCCCCCCCCCCCCCCGCCACCCCGGGCACGGCTGCTCCCGGATTTCGCTTCGCTCATCCGGGCTACATGCGCCACACATCAGCTCTGCTCCTTGGCGAAGACATAGCCGGTGCCGCGCACCGTGATGATGCGCTGCGGCTTCTTCGGATCGTCCTCGATGGCGGCGCGGATGCGCGAGATGTGCACGTCGACGGAGCGGTCGAAGGCTTCGAGCGGCTCGCCCTTGGTGAGGTCCATCAGCGCATCGCGCGACATCACGCGGCCGGCGTGCTGGGCGAGGGCCTCGAGCAGCGCGAACTGGTAGGAGGTGAGGGGGCGCGGCTCGCCTTCGATCGCCACGCGGCGGGCGCCGCGGTCGATCTCGAGCCGGCCGAAGCGCATCACGTCGCGCGGCGGGCCGGACTTGCGGCGCAGGATCGCGCGCAGGCGTGCCAGCAGCTCGCGCGGCTCGAACGGCTTCGGCAGATAGTCGTCGGCGCCGATCTCGAGGCCGACCACCCGGTCCATGGCGTCGCCGCGCGCGGTCAGCATCAGGATCGGCACGTCCGAGCCCTGGCGGATGCGACGGCAGACCTCGAGCCCGTCGCCGTCCGGCAGCATGAGATCGAGCACCAGCGCGTCGAAGGCCTCGCGCTTGAGACGCTGCTCGCCCTCGCGCGCAGTGCCGCTGGTGGTGACGCGAAAGCCGGCGTCGCCGAGATAGTCGGCGACCATCCCGGCGAGCCTTGCATCGTCGTCGATGATGAGGATTCGGGCGGACATCCAAACACTATATCCCGTTGTCTGCCCGAGGGATCATGCGCTAGCCGCGCCGCCAGCGCTGCCAGCGCTCGAGCTGGCGGGCGAGCTCGGCGCGCTGGGCCGGGTTGAGCACCTCGGCGGCCTCGGCGAGGGCCTCGGTGATGCGCTTGGACGCGCCGTCGGCGAGCTGCAGGTGCTCGGTGCGCAAGGCCTCGAGCTTGCCGCGGTCGATGGTCTGCGCCGTGAGCACCTCGCTCAGCTGCTTGCGGCTCTCCATGTGCTTGTCGCGGAACGCGAAGATGTCGTCCGCGGCGCGCTCGGCGATGCGGGTGATCTTCTGCCGCTGCTCCGTGCTGGCGTCGACCCGGTCGAGCACGCGGTCGAGCATGCGCTCGATGCGGCCCGGGAAGAACCCGTGCTGCATCGGGCCGTGTCCGTGATCGCCACCCCAGCCACGCGGGCCATGGTCGCGGTCGCGCATGCCGCGCGAGTCATCGCGATCGCGCCAGCCCCGGGGGCCCCAGTCGCGGGAGTCGTCGCCGCGCTGCCAGCCGTAGTGATCGTGCCAGCCGAGCACGGTGGAGGGGGAGGCCACCACGGCGCCGATCAGGCCGCCGCCGACCAGCAGGGCCGAGGCGTAGAGGAAGCCGCGCAGACGGCTGCGCTTGGGCGCGGGCTGCGGGGCGGAAGGGGACGTTTGGGTGTCGGTGCTCATGGGGCTGCTCCTTCGTTGAGCGACGCGGGCCTAACCCGTCGTCTCCTACGTAGGAGGGCGCCGTTTCTCTCGAATGTCCGGTTTGTAAAGTTGTGTAAAGCCACCGTCCTCCTCAGCGCACGAGCCTTCCGATCCGCCCGAGGCGCAGCGCGTTGCCGTCCTCGCCGCGGCTCACCGAGAGGAAGGTGATCTGGGCGCGACCGACCAGGTTCTCGAACGGGATGAAGCCGACCTGGTTCATGACGCGGCTGTCGGTGGCGTTGTCGCGGTTGTCGCTCATCATGAAATAGTGACCGGGCGGCACCGTGTGGACGGGCGTGTTGTCGTAATAGCCGTTCTCCTGCTGATCGAGCGTCTCGTGGCTCACGCCGTTCGGCAGGGTCTCGCGCCAGCGCTTGATCTGCTTCGCCCGGCCGTCCTCGTCGTGGCCGAAGTCCGGCAGGGCCTCGCGCGTCACGGGCGTGCCGTTGATGTGCAGCAGGCCATTGATCATCTGGATCTTGTCGCCCGGCAGGCCGACCACGCGGCTGACGTAGGTGGTGCGGTCGTCGCGCGGGAGCTGGAACACGACGACGTCGCCACGCTCGGGCGCCGCGGCGAGGATACGCCCCGCAAACAGGTCCGGTCCGAACGGCAGCGCGTAGCGGCTGTAGCCGTAGCTGTATTTCGAGGCGAAGAAGTAGTCGCCGATCTGCAGCGTCGGCGTCATCGATCCGCTCGGAATGCTGAACGGCTGGAATGCGAGAATGCGGATGAGCACTGCAACGAACAGGATGCCGATTGCGCCGACCACGGTGCTGAGCACGCCGCGCAGAATGCCGAAGCCATTGGCGGCCGCGAGCATGCCGACCAGGAGGACCCACGACCAGACTGCCGGCACGAGCAGGATCGCCTGAAGGATCAGCGTCAGGTCGCGTGGCGCGACGAATCCGGGTTCGAGCATCCAAAGGATCGAGGCGCCGACGAGCGCCGCGATCGTGATGAGGTGCGGCAGCGTGCTCCAGGCGACGGCCGCGCGGATCTCGGCCTGGGAGGCGCGGCCGCCGAACAGCCGGCTGCTCAGGCGTAGGACGAAGCCCCACACATAGAAAAGGAGAAGGCCGGCGAGGATGCCGGGGACAACAGCAAGCGCGAGCTGCGACCACGTGACCGAGACGAAGCCCGGACCGGCATCAATCAACATGCTGAGCAGGTTCGCGATGCCAAGCAGGGCCGCCAGCAAGAGAATTTGACGCCGCGGATTCGTGGCGATGATCCGGCGGATGGTCTCGCGTGGGGCGATCCAGGCGGTCAGCCAGGGCGAGGATTGCGTCGGCGTCTCTGCGGTGGTGGTCATGGCGGCCGTTCGCTTCCGTGATCCGCGTTCGGTACGTAGGTAGTTACCGACCCCAATTGGTCTGCTCGAGCCTCGCCTCGGTTCGATCAACCGCGGCGTGCTCAATACGAGTCCCACATCCGTTTTTCTCTGCTGCTTCACCACGTTTGCGCGAATTGCGCTGTGGGCGGAACCAAATTGCACTCTGTGCGGAACCAAACAGCCCACTGCTCTTTCTTTCCCCTGAGTCATCGAGCGCGCATCGGACTCGTGTGTCTCCAGAGCAGGAAGGAACTTCCATGAGGAGCAAGTTGATGTTGAGCACGGCTGTGTTGCTGGCCAGCGTGGCGCTGGCTACGGCGCAGCAGCAGTCGCCTCAATCGGGCGGCCAGAGCCCGACCGGCATGTCGCAGGACCGCGGCGGTGGCCGCGGCGACGCGCAGGAAATGCGCGGCAAGTCCGAGCAAGGTGATCGCAAGAGCACCGAGGGACAGGCGCAGCGTTCGTCCGAGCCGAGCAAAGGTGAGACGAAGGGTCAGGCGCAACGTGGCCCGACCGGCGCCGAGTCGTCCAAGGATGACATGAAGGGCCAGGCGCAACGCTCGTCTGAGCCGACCAAGAGCGAAAAGAAGGACGCGCAGCGCGGCCCGACCGGCGCCGAGCCGAGCAAGGGCCAGGCACAGCGCGACTCCGAGCCGAGCAAGGCCACCAAGGGCGCGCAGAAGGAGCAGGAGAAGAGCCAGAAGCGCGGCGAGGCCCAGAAGGACCAGAAGAACCAGACCTCTGGCCAGTCGCCGACCGGCACCGGCAGCGGATCGACCCAGCAGGGTCAGTCGGCTCAGCCGAGCCAGTCGCAGCCGTCCGGCAGCACGACCCAGTCGACGCAGAGCCCGTCGGGCAGCACCACGTCGACCCAGTCCAGCACGACCACGACCGGCAGCCAGGGCAGCGTGCAGCTCACCGAGCAGCAGCGCACCCAGATCCAGCAGACCGTGCTGACGGGCCGGAACGTGCCGCGCGTCGACCGCGTCGACTTCTCGATCAGCGTCGGCACCGCGGTTCCCTCGCACGTGCATTTCGTCGAGGTGCCGCAGACGCTGATCTCGATCCACCCCGAATGGCGCGGTCATCGCTACTTCGTGGTCGAGGATGAGATCATCATCGTCGAGCCGCGGAGCCGGAAGATCGTCTCGGTCGTTCCGGTCGGCGGCGGCTCGCGCTCGCACGCCCGCTCGGGCGGCAGCAGCACGACCGAGGTGCACCTCAGCCGCGACCAGATCCGCGAGGTTCAGGTCGTGCTGATCCGCCGCGGTCTGCTCACCGGTGAGCCGACCGGCATCTGGGACGACCGCACCCGTCAGGCTGTGATCACGTTCCAGCGCCGCATCGGCGTGGAAACGACGGGCGTGCTCGAGACCCGTACTGTGACCGAGCTGGGCCTGCCGTCCAGCTTCGCCCAGTCCAGCTCGTCGACCACGACGACCACGGGCGGCCAGACCGGCTCGTCCTCCACCACCTCGGGCGCCGGCCAGTCCGGTACCTCGACTCAGTCGGGCACCTCGACGCAGTCCGGCGGCACTCAGCAGCCGAGCAGCTCGCAGCCGAGCGGCTCCACCACGCAGGCGCCGACCGGCCAGAAGAACCAGTCGACCAGCCAGTCGCCGTCCCAGCAGAAGGGCACGACCGGTCAGTCGAAGGACAATGACCGGCAGTCCAAGGACAGCGAGAGCGGCAAGCAGACGACGCCGCAGAGCCGTCCGAGCACTGGCGGCGGCGCCTCCGGCGGCTCCAGCGGCAGCAGCTCCGGCGGTTCGACGAAGTAACCGACGTCTCTCCTTGGTGGGGGCCCCGCTGCGGGGGGGCACCTTTCTTTTTGGGTGAGGCACTCTCGGCGTCATCCCGGCCAAGCGAGCGTCAACGAGCGCGAGCCGGGATCCATATCCCCGGTGGTCGAGATGCGGAGAGACAGGGGTTATGGATCCCGGCCCTCGCTTCGCTCGGCCGGGATGACGGCGGAGTAAACCTACGCCCCGCGCTTCAGCCGCTCCGCGACGCTCGCCGCGAAGTAGGTCAGCACGCCGTCGGCGCCGGCGCGCTTGAAGGCGACGAGGCTCTCCATGATGGCGCGGTCGCCGTCGAGCCAGCCGTTCTGCACGGCCGCCATGATCATCGCGTACTCGCCGGACACCTGGTAGACGAAGGTCGGCATCAAGAACTCGTCCTTCACGCGGCGGACGATGTCCAGATAGGGCATGCCGGGCTTCACCATCACCATGTCGGCGCCTTCGGCGATGTCGAGCTCCACCTCGCGCAGCGCCTCGTCGGTGTTCGCCGGGTCCATCTGATAGGTGCGCTTGTCGCCCGTGAGTGTCTTGGCGGATCCGACCGCGTCGCGGAACGGGCCGTAGAAGGCGGAGGCATATTTCGCTGCATAGGCCATGATCTGCACCTCGGTGCGGCCCGCATCGTCGAGCGCCGCGCGGATCGCGCCGACGCGGCCATCCATCATGTCGGAGGGCGCGATGATGTCGCAGCCGGCTTCCACCTGCACCAACGTCTGGCGCACCAGCACCTCGACGGTCTCGTCGTTGAGGATCTGGTTGCCGCGCAGCAGCCCGTCGTGGCCGTGGCTCGTATAGGGATCGAGCGCCACGTCGCAGAGCACGCCGATCTGCGGAAACTCCTTCTTGATCGCGCGCACCGCGCGGCAGACGAGGTTCTCGGGATTGAGCGCTTCCGAGCCGTCCTCGTCGCGCAGCTTCGGGTCCGTATAGGGGAAGAGGGCGAGGCAGGGGATGTCGAGCTTCGCGGCGCGCTCGGCATCGCGCACCGCCTCGTCCACCGAGAGCCGCTCCACGCCCGGCATGGAGGCGACCGGCACGCGGCTGCGTGAACCGTCGGCGACGAACAGCGGCCAGATCAGGTCGTCCGTGGTGACCACGTTCTCGCGCACCATGCGGCGCGCCCATTCGGCGCGGCGGTTGCGGCGCGGGCGGGTCGCGAGATCGAGTTGTGTTTCGGTTCGGGTCGGCGCCACGGGGGCAAGCCGGCTCTCGATCGGGCGGCCGTATTTGATGGCCATGGGTGGGCTCCGGATCGCTGTGAAGTGCGGCCCCACACCTAGCACCCGGGCGCCGGCCGGTCACCCCCGGCACGGCACGGCCTAAGGCCCGCCGTGCGGGTGGCACGGCGGGCTCAGATCGCTGGTTCGGCGAAGCGCTCGCTAGCGGCGGCGTTTGCGCTGCAAAGCGGCTTTGGTGACCTGCTGATGCGCGACGACGCAGATGAAGGGCAGGCTGGCGCACCAATACGCTTCCTGCAGCGTCATCTGGCGGTTCTGCGTCTGCGAGATGATGATGGAGTTGAACACCAGGCTGCTCGCCGAAAGCATTGTCATGATGACCGCCGCCTGCAGCAGCGCCGGCGAATGGCCGTAGTGGATGTTCGCATTCGGGCCGGCGCTCGCCGGCGAGGACGCGAAGACTGCCGCGACCGCGAGGGCCGCGAGTGCATGTCTGATGCGCATATGGCTTTCCCCCAGTGAGGGACCGGGCTTTCGGCCTTGAGACTTGCCCTTGGCCCGATCCACGGGCATCAGCGTACAATCGATTCGTGCCGCGGCAAGTCGGCCAGAGGACGCAAACGGATTCAGCATGGACTTCGAGTTGTCCGAGGAGCAGCGGGCGTTTCGGGATGTGGCGCGCAATTTCGCGCGCGAGGCGATGATGCCGCACGCCCGGGAGTGGGACGAGAACGAGACCTTCCCGGTGGAGACCTTGCGCGCGGCGGCGGCGCTCGGGTTCGGCGGCATTTATGTGAAGGACGATGTGGGCGGCTCGGCGCTCACGCGCCTCGACGCCGCGATCATCTTCGAGGAGCTGGCGCAGGGCTGCACCTCGACGGCCGCCTATATCTCGATCCACAACATGGCGGCGTGGATGATCGACGCCTATGGCGACGACGCGCAGCGCCGCCGCTTCCTGCCGAAGCTCTGCACCATGGAGCATTTCGCGAGCTACTGCCTGACCGAGCCGGGCGCGGGCTCGGACGCGGCGAGCCTCGCGACCAAGGCGACGCGCGACGGCGACCATTACGTGCTCAACGGCGCCAAGGCCTTCATCTCGGGCGGCGGCGTTTCCGACCTCTATGTCTGCATGGTGCGCACCGGCGGCGCGGGGCCGAAGGGCATCAGCTGCATCGTGGTCGAGAAGGGCACGCCAGGACTTTCCTTCGGCGCGCAGGAGAAAAAGCTCGGCTGGAAGTCGCAGCCGACCGCCATGGTGATCTTCGAGGACTGCCGCGTGCCGGTTGCGAACCGCATCGGCGGCGAGGGCGAAGGATTCAAGATCGCTATGGCGGGGCTCGACGGCGGACGCCTCAACATCGCGGCCTGCTCGCTCGGCGGCGCACAGTTCTGCCTCGACCGCACGCTCGACTACATGCGCGAGCGCAAGCAGTTCGGCTCGCGCCTCGCCGACTTCCAGGCGCTGCGCTTCCGCATCGCGGATTACGCGACCGAGCTCGAGGCCGCCCGCCTGATGGTGTGGCGCGCCGCGAGCGCGGTGGCGCACCGCGAGCCCGGCGGCACGCGCCTCGCCGCCATGGCCAAGCGCTTCGCGACCGACGCCGGCTTCGAGGCCGTCAACGGCTGCCTGCAGCTCCACGGCGGCTACGGCTATCTGCGCGACCACCCGATCGAGCGCGTGCTGCGTGACGTGCGCGTGCACCAGATCCTCGAAGGCACCAACGAGGTCATGCGGCTGATCGTGAGCCGGGACCTCTTGGGGAATTAGGGCTCGATCTTCGTAGGGTGTGCACGCGCGCCGAGGCGTCGCGATGGGGCAATGAGCCGATCGCGCGTGCGCACGCGTGCCGCGGCTCAGCACGCGTGCGCTCGGCGGACGGTGCTCATCGTGCTTTCGCAAGGCCCGGGCCGCCGAGCACACTCTACGAAGTCCGCTTTTGAGACGGCGCGACCTTGTCGAAGCTTTCGAGATAATCGCGAATCCAGGGCAAGTCGGCGGCGGCGCCTGCGCCAGCAGGTGCCTGCTTGTCCGCGGCGCGCATCGCTTTCGAGACGGACAGGCCGCTCTTGCGGGCACGGCTGGCGGCCACCACCCACGCATGAACGTCGGGCCGGCTGTCCCAATAGCGATCGAAGCAGGCGAGGGAGTCACCGACGCATTCTTGAGCTCGGCGGCACGCCGCATTGCTGCAATCGATCCAGCATTCGAATGCGGAGCACATGCGCTGCTTGATGTCGCGCTCGGCGGCGGGATCAACAATCTCGCGACGGGTGCGTGTCCCGCGTCGTACGATCAACTGAACCATGGCGTTCTTTCACATATGGCTTTGACCCCGCGGCGCCTGTCGCGTCCGGGCTTTGCAGATTCTTTCCTCCCCTCAGGGGAGGTGGAGCGCCGAGATGGCGCGGGCCCGCAACGGCGGACCCTGATGACCGGACTTTCTCCGGCCGGGGCTGCGCAGGCGTGCGCCGCCCAGGGTCGCAGCGGCGACCCTTGCGCCTCTCGGCGCTCCACCGCGACATTTTTCGGTCGGGCCGCTCTTCCGGAGCTCGGCATTCGCGCCGGACTCCCTAGCCAAGCTAACTGGCAGGTCGGTCGTAGTGCCGCCGGTCGTTGGTTCCCGAGTCCGCCCGAGTGCCTGGCTTGGCAACCAGACCCGCAGGGCCGCTCCCCGGCTCCGCCAAACGCGCCACCGGTCGGCGCCCCTTGCGAGCCGGGATGCGTGGAGTATGCGCCCGTCGCCCAAGGAGCGCAAGAGCAATTTCTGATTTTCTGAACATTTATTTTCTGAAATACAGAAATCGGTATTGACCCTGGCTCGAACTGCCTCCAAACTCTCCTGAAGCCGATGATCGAGATGACGCCATGATGATCCTTCCACCAGATAGAGCGAGGCCGTCGCTCTGGCCCGATGGCGATGTCTTCATCAGTGATCGTCCCGCCAACCAGCAGGCGCGGCTCGCGGCTTACATCCCGTACCCGCGCCAGGAGCTCTTCCATGCACGGGGCGCCGAGTTTCGCGAGCGGCTGCTGATGGCCGCCAACCAGGTCGGCAAGACGCTGGCGGGCGGCGCGGAGCTCGCGATCCATCTCACGGGCCGCTATCCGGCATGGTGGCGCGGGCGACGCTTCGCGCGGCCGATCCGCGCGTGGGCGGGATCCGAGACCGTGGAGGTCACACGCGACACGGTGCAGCGGATCCTGATCGGCGAGCCGAAGGACGAGAGCCAGTGGGGCAGCGGCATGATCCCGGGCGCCGCCATCGTCGATCGCGCACGGCGCACCGGCAAGGCGGATGCGCTCGACAGCGTGGTCGTGAAGCATGCAAGCGGCGGTCACTCGACGCTCGGCTTCAAGAGCTACGACCAGGGGCGGCAGAAGTGGCAGGGTGAGACGCTCGACGCCGTGTGGTTCGACGAGGAGCCGCCGCACGACATCTACATGGAGGGGCTGACGCGGACCAATGCGACCGAAGGGCTGGTGTGGCTCACCTTCACGCCACTGCTGGGCGTCTCGGAGGTGGTGCACGGCTTCCTCGGCGACGACACACGCAGTGTGACGCGCATGACCATCGATGACGCGTTGCATTTCTCGGAGGCGCAGCGCGCCGCGATCATCGCGGCCTATCCGGAGCACGAGCGCGAGGCGCGCACCAAGGGGCGGCCGGCGCTCGGCTCGGGGCGCGTGTTCCCGGTGAGCGAGGAGAGCATCACGGTGGCGCCTTTCGAGATCCCGGCGACGTTCGCGCGCATCATCGGGCTCGATTTCGGCTGGGAGCATCCCTTCGCGGCCGTGAGCCTCGCGCACGACCGCGACGCCGACGTGATCTATGTCACGCAGAGCTTCGGCATGAGCCAGGCGACGCCGATCGAGCACGCGGCGGCGCTACGCGATTGGGGGACTTGGATCCCCTGCGCCTGGCCGCATGACGGCCTGCAGCACGACAAGGGCTCGGGCCAGCAGCTCGCCGCGCTCTATCGCGAGCAGGGCCTGAACCTGCTGCCCGAGCACGCGACGCACGAGGACGGCGGCACCGGCGTCGAAGCCGGCGTGATCGAGATGCTGGCGCGCATGCGCACCGGGCGGCTGAAGGTGTTCGCGGGCCTCACCGATTGGTTCGACGAGTTCAGGCTCTATCACCGCAAGAACGGCGTGATCGTGAAGCAGCGCGACGATCGGCTGAGCGCCACGCGGTACGGGATGATGATGCGGCGGTGGGCGGAATGCGAGGCGGGAAGGGAGCCGGTGCGGAGGCGGCGGAGGCGGGTGGTGCGGAGCAGCGGGTGGATGGGCATGTGAGATGCAAGCGAGGGGCGCCGGTTTAGGTCCGCGGCTGGGCCCGATCGGAGTGACCATTCATTGACATCATGATGTCTGTCACTTAGCATCACGGCATGAGAACGACATTGACCCTTGACGACGACGTCGCCGCCAAACTGACCGCCGAGGCGCGACGGGCCGGCCGCCCCTTTCGGGATGTCGTCAATGAGACGCTGCGTCGTGGGCTGGCGAGTCAGCGCGTCACCGGCCGGCGGCAGCCGTTTCGGGTCGAGACCCGGGATCTCGGCGATCTCAAGCCAGGGCTTTCGCTCGACAATGTCGCAGAGCTGCTCGAGCAAATCGAAGGCTCGGCGTTCCGGTGATCCTCGTCGACGCGAACCTGTTGCTCTACGCCTATCATCCGCGCGCCGCGCAACACGAGCAGAGCCGCGCCTGGCTGGAAACGGCACTCTCCGGGCCTGACCTCGTTCGCTTTCCTTGGCTCACGCTGTGGGCCTTCCTCAGAATTGCGACCAGTCCGCGGGTATTCGACCGTCCACTGTCGACGCTCGAGGCCGAAGCGGCGATCTCTTCCTGGCTCGCGCAGCCCGTGGCCGGCATCCTGGAGCCGGGCGAGCGACATTGGGAGATCCTGCGCAACCTCGTCCACGCGAGCCAGAGCTCGGGTCCTTTGGTGATGGACGCAGCGATCGCCGCGATTGCGATCGAACACGGTGCCACGGTCTGCACGACCGATCGCGACTTTGCGCGTTTCCCCGGCCTCAAGTGGAAGAACCCGCTTGCGGCGAGCCGCTGATCAACTGCTCCGCGGTCCGCGAGCTCGCGGCGCGGCCTTGACGCGGGGGACCGCAACGATGCTACTCGCCTGAACGACGCGACAGGATCCCATGACGTCCGCAGACGACATCATCTTCGACCGGCGCGGGGCGGCCGGCATCGTCACGCTCAACCGGCCGAAGGCGCTCAATGCGGTGACGCATGGGATGGTGCGCGCGCTTCACGCGCAGCTCGAGGCGTGGGCGCACGACGCGGCGGTGACGCGCGTCATCGTGACGGCGGCGGGGGAGCGCGCATTCTCGGCGGGCGGCGACCTGCGGCACCTCTACGATCTGGGACGCGCGGGACGCCAGAAAGAGGCGCTGGTGTTCTGGCGCGAGGAGTATCAACTCAATGCGGCGATCAAGCGCTATCCGAAGCCCTATGTGTCGCTGATCGACGGCATCGTGATGGGCGGCGGCGTCGGCGTCTCGGTGCACGGCTCGCATCGCGTGGCGGGCGACAAGTTCTTGTTCGCGATGCCGGAGGTCGGCATCGGCTTCTTCCCGGACGTGGGCGCGACCTGGTTCCTGCCTCGCATGCCGGGCGAGATCGGCACCTATTGCGGGCTCACGGGCGAGCGCTTTCGCACGACGGACGGCGTCGCCGCGGGCGTTGCCACGCATCACGTGCGCTCGGACCGCTTCGGCGATCTCGCGGAGGCGCTGTGCGGCAATGTCTCGGTGGATGCGACGCTCGCGGCTTTTGCGGAGCCGCGCGCCGAAGGACCGATCATGGCGCAGCGTGCCGTCATCGACCGGGTCTTCGCGGGGGAGAGCGTGGAGGCGATCCTGGGCGCGCTCGATGCGGAGGGGAGCGACTGGGCGCGCGCGACAGCCACCACGTTGCGCGCGAAATGTCCGCGCAGCCTGAAGATCGCGCTGGCGCAGGTGCGGCGCGGGCGCGAATGGGACTTCGAGGCCTGCATGAGGGCCGAGTTCCGCATCGTCTCGCGCATCGTGCACGGCGAGGATTTCTACGAGGGCGTGCGCGCCGTGATCGTGGACAAGGACAATGCGCCGGTCTGGCGTCCCGGGCGCCTGGAGGATATCTCGGAAGCCGAGGTCGAGCGGCATTTTGCTTCGCTTGGGCCCGAGGAGTTAAACCTGCCATGACGGACCCGATCCGGGCGCTACAGGCCGTCGATCAGACGCAGGAGCTCGATCCGTGGACGCGGCGGCTGATCCTGTTCCTGCGCGCGATGGCGGTCGTCTCGATGCTCAAGGGCCTCTACCACTGGGCGCTGGTGCTCGGCATAGGCGACGGCACGGGCTCGGCCTTCGAGTCGGGGCCGATCCCGTGGCAGGCCGCGACCGTGTTCTTCGCGGTGATCGACCTGGTCGCAGCGGTCGGGCTGTGGCTTGCAGCCGCATGGGGCGGCGTGGTGTGGCTCACGGCCGCGATCTCGATGGCGGCCGTGGAGGTTTTCTTCCCGCAGGTGTTCGGCGGCAGCGCCTTCGTGGTGATGATGGAGCTGATCGCGATCTTCGCCTATGTGGGGCTCGCGCTAATGGCGGGGCGGGCGCGGTCTTCGTGACATTCTCCGTTCGTCCCCGCGAAAGCGGGGACCCAGAAGGGCACGGTGGGTGGCCCCTGGATGCCCGCTTGCGCGGGCACGAACGGAGTGTGGGTCAAGCCCGACGCGAAAACACCCTACGCGCTCTCGAAAGCACGCCGCATGCGCGTCGCATCCGGCTCGCGGCCGGTGAACAGGCGGAATGCATCGACGGCCTGGAACAGGGCCATGCCGCTGCCCGCCATGGTGCGGCAGCCGCGCCCGCGCGCCTCGCGCAGCAGCTCGGTCTCGAGCGGGAAGTAGACGATGTCGGCGACCCACAGGTCGCCCCGCAGCAGCTCGGGCGGAAATGCCATGCCGGGATGCGCGGCGGTGCCGAGCGGCGTCGTGTTGACAACGCCGTCCGCGGCCGCGATGGCGGCCGGCACGTCGCGGCGCGTGACCGCGCAGCGGTCGCCGAAGCGGGTGCAGAGGGCATCAGCGAGACGTTGAGCGCGGCTCGCGTCGGTATCGATGAGCGTGAGCTCGGCGACGCCGAGGGTGAGCAGCGCATGCGCGACAGCCGCGCCGGCGCCGCCGGCGCCGAACTGCACCACGCGCTCGCGGCGCGCGTCATGCAAGTCGCGGCGGAAGCTTTCGGCGAAGCCGGACCAGTCGGTGTTGTGGCCGATGCGCTTGCCCGTCCGGAACACGACCGTGTTGACGGCGCCGAGCGCGCGCGCGTCGGACGAGAGCTCGTCGAGCAGCGGGATGACGGCCTGCTTGCAGGGATGCGTGATGTTGAGCCCCGCGAAGCCGAAACGCTGCGCGGCCGTGACGAGATCGGGCAACGCCTCGAGGCCGACGCCGAGCACGTCGAGATCGATCAGCCGATAGATGCAGCGCAACCCTTGCGCGGCCGCCTCCATCTCGTGCATGCGCGGCGTGCGCGAGGCCTGGATGCCGGTGCCGATCAGGCCGAGCAGGAGCGACGGGCTCTGGCCGGTCAGTGCGGGCAACGGCGCGAGCGCGGTCATGGCGCGGCGAGATCCTGGATGGCGCGGACCGCGGTGGCATAGCCCTTGACGCCGAGGCCGGCGATCACCGCGGTCGCGACCGGCGAGACGTAGGACTTGTGGTAGATCGGCTCGCGCTTGTGGATGTTGGAGATGTGCAGCTCGATGATCGGGCCGGGAAACATCTTGAGCGCATCCATGATGGCCATGGACGTGAAGGTGAAGGCCGCCGGATTGATGATGATGCCGGCCGCTTTCGTGTCGATCGCCTCGTGGATCCAGTCGATGATCTCGTATTCGCGATTGGACTGGCGGAACTCGATGGCCTGGCCCGGTACGGCATCACGGCACATGGCCTCGACCTCGGCCAGGGTCGTGCGGCCGTAGATCTGGGGCTCGCGCGTGCCGAGGCGGTTGAGGTTCGGTCCGTTGAGAACGTAGATCAGCTTGGTCATCGTTCAGCCTTTGTAGCCGAGAAGGCGGGGCAGCCAGAGGACGGTGTCGGGAACGAAAGTGATGATCGCGAGCGCGACCACCATCGCGAAGACGAACGGCATGGTGTCGCGGATCACGCTGCGCAGCGGCGCGCCCGAGATCGCCGAGACCACGAACAGCAGGAGCCCGTAGGGCGGCGTGACGAGGCCGATCATGATGTTGAACACCGTGACGACGCCGAAATGCACGAGGTCGATGCCGAGCGCCTTGGCGGTCGGGATGAAGATCGGCAGCACCACGAGAATGATCGTGCTGCCTTCGAGCAGGCAGCCGAGCACCAACAGGATCACGTTCACCCAGAACAGGAAGGCCCAGGCCGAGAGATCGTAGCCGGCGAGCAGACGCTGCACGGTCTGCGGGATGTTCTCGACCGTCACGACGTAGTTGAAGACGAGCGCGCCGGCGATCAGCATGCCGATGGTGGCGGTGGAGCGGGCGCTCGCGAGCACCGCGCCATAGGTCGCGCGGAGCGAGACGTTGCGGTAGAAGGCGGCGCCGACCAGGAAGGCGTAGAAGGCCGCGACGGCCGCGGCCTCGGTCGGCGTCATCACGCCGCCATAGATGCCGCCGAGCAGGATCACGGGCATCAGAAGCGCGGGCAGGGCTTCCATCGTGATGGCGGGCCACTGCCGCAGCGGGATCGGCGGCTCCACCGGGAAGTCGTGTCGGTGGGCCATGTAGGAGTTGATGGCCATCTGCGCCGCGGCCATCAGCAGGCCCGGAATCACGCCGCCGAGGAAGAGGTAGCCGATCGACGCGTCCGACACGAGTGCGTAGAGCACCATCGGGATCGAGGGCGGGATGATCGGCCCGATCACCGCCGAGGCCGCCGTGATGGCGGCCGCGTAGCTCACGGTGTAGCGGTTGTTGCGGGTCATCATGTCGATCGAGATGCGCCCGGTGCCCGCGACGTCGGCGATGGCGGAGCCCGACATGCCCGCGAAGATGATGCTCTGCACGATGTTGATGTGACCGAGGCCGCCGCGGAAACGGCCGACCAGCATGTCGCAGAAGCGCAGCAGCCGGTCGGTCATGTTGGAGATGTTCATCAGCTCGGCCGCGAACAGGAACAGCGGCACGGCGAGCAGCACGTAGCTGTTGAACATGCCGTTGAGCAGCTGCTCGGCGGCGGTGCCGAGATCGAGGCCGGCGAGCAGCAGATAGAGGATCGAGCCGACGATCATGGCGTGGCCGATCGGCAGGCCGAACAGGCCCAGTAAAAGGATGGTCCAGAGCGTGATCGCGAAGGGGCTCATCATAGCGCTGAGCCGCTCCCGCGGTCGGCCTCGGTGGTGTGTCCGCGGATCGCGCGCCAGGTGAGCCAGGCGTAGCGCAGGATGGCGCCGACCGTGAACAGGATGAAGATCGAGTAGAGCCAGTCGAAGCGGATACCGAGATAGGCGGAGCGCTCGACCTTCATGAAGGTGACGTAGCTCCAGGCGCCGGGCAGCGAGATCGAATAGAAGACCACGAGCGCGAGCCCGGTGATCACCATGAAGCCGCGCCGCGTGCGATCGCTCACCGCGCTGTAGATGATGTCGAAGCGCACCTCGTCCTTCTCGTCGAGGACGAAGACGGCGCCCCACAGCACGCCCCAGATCCACATCAGCACGCTGACTTCCTCGGTCCAGCCGACCGGGTAGTTCAGCACGTAGCGGAACAGGATCTGCAGCATGAAGCAGACGAACATCGCGAGCAGCATGAAGGCCGCGACGTTCTCGGCGCGTCGGCGCAGCCAGCGTCCGAGCGCGAGCAGGCGGGCAGGGGGCATGGGATGCGCCTAGAGGAGATTGCAGCGAGCTTGCATCAACACCCGTTCGTCCCCGCGAAAGCGGGGACCCAGAGCTGCGAGCGTGTGGCCCTGGGTGCCCGCTTGCGCGGGCACGAACGGAGTGTGGGGCGATCTCATCGAGACAAGGCTCAGATCGCGTTGATGCGCTCGAGAGCGCCCTTCGGCCAGTCCTTGCCGTATTTCTCGACGTACTTCTTCTGCGCGTAGCTGCGGAAGGCGTTCACGTCGGGCGTATAGACCTTCTTGCCTTCCTTCTTGAAGAAGTCGAGCGCTTCCTGCTCGCGTGCGTTGAACTTCACGGTGTAGTCGTCGATCGCCTTCTCGGCCTCGGCCTGGAATTTCTTCTGGTCGTCCGCCGACATGGCGTCCCACACCTTGGTGGTCACCACCATGACGTCGTAGCCGATGACGTGGCCGGTGAGCACGAACTGCTGCGTCACCTCGTAGAACTTCATCACGCGGCTCGCGAGCAGCGGATTGTCCTGGCCGTCGATCGCGCCGGCCTGCAGGGCCGTGTAGACCTCCGCATAGGCGACGGGCGTCGGATTGGCGCCGATCGACTCGCCGAGGAACTGCCAGAACTCGCCGGGCGGCATGCGCAGCTTGACGCCGGAGAGATCGGCCGGGGTCTTGATCTCCTTGTCGCTGCGCAGGTTGACGTGGCGCGCGCCGAAATAGACCGGCGTCACCACCTGGATGCCGAGCTGGTCGCGCGCCATCTTGATGAACTCGCGGCCGACGTCGCTCTTGAAGGTCTTCTTCAGGTGGTCGGAGTCGCGGAACAGATAGGCCGAGGTCATCAGCGACCAGGCCGGGATCTGCTTAGAGATGTCGGCCGGCGCGAGATTGCACATCTCGAGATTGCCGCGCTGGAGCGCGACCAGCTCGGTGCCCTGCTTGAACAGCGTGTTGCCCCAGAAGGGCTCGAAGTCGAACTTGTCCTTGAGCGCGCTGGCGAGCGCCTTGTAGGCGTCGGCGCGCGGGTCCTGATCGTTGAAGGCGGCGCTGAAGCGCAGCTTCTGCTTCGCCTGCGCGGATGCGCCGGTGGCGGCGAGCGCGACGGCGGAAGCGCCCATGGCGAGCGCGGCACGGCGGGTCGTTGCCCGATTCAGCATCTTCAGTCCTCCCTCGGCAGCGTGTCTCGGAGCGACACGGGATGGATGCATAATGCCGGATCAGGCGAGGACCGCAATACGAAATCAAAAATCTCAGATGATTTCTGCTTCGTCAGGGCGACGGGTGCGCAGAGCGCACGGGCAGGTAGGGTGTGCTCAGCGCGCAGGAGGTGTTTCCGATAGGGCAGTGACTGGATCGCGCTGAGCGCACGCGTGCGCTCGGCGGATGACGTGCGTTGTAAAACCGCAATGCCCGGGCCGCCGAGCACACCCTACGCAACGCTTCGATTGAGGAGTTACTTCAGCGCGCCGGCGGCGAGCGCATGTTCGACGCCGCCGTGGACGTGCACGTTGAGCACGGCGCAGGCCTTGGCGGCGTCACGGCGCAGGGCGCAGTCGAGCAGCTGCCGGTGCTCCTTGGCGCCGATCTGGCTGCGGAAGCCGAGCGCGAGCATCTGGTAGCGCAGATACTTGTCGAACACGGCGGCGTGCGTCTCCATCAGGAGGCGCGAGCCGCAGGCCGAGATCAGCGCCTGGTGGAACTGCCAGTCGTATTGCTTCCACTGCTCGGTCGCGGTCCGGTCGCCGGCTTCCATGCGCTCTTCCATCAGGCTGAGCTTGTGGTGCGCCGCGACCACGCGACCTTCCCACTCGACATCGCCCTGCGCGAAGGACTGCTCCAGCGCGTGGCCTTCGAGCAGCTGCCGCAGCGCCGCGATCTCCTTCAGGTTCTTGGCCGAGATCGGCGCGACCTCGAAGCCGCGCTGGCCTTCGGCGACGACCAGCTTCTCGGAGGAGAGGCGGCTCAGGATCTCGCGCAGCGTGCTGACGCTGGTGCCGTAGTCGGCGCGCAGGCGCTCGAGCTTGAGCTTGCGCCCGGGCGGGAGTCGGCCGCGCAGGATGTCGTCGCGAATGCGCTGATAGGCGGCTTCGCCGGGGGTGTCGGGTGCGCGCATCAGTGGCGGGCCTTGCGCGCGGCGCGGCGAGGGGCGGCGTTGCGG
>JAEYAU010000279.1 GCA_023404705.1 Pseudomonadota bacterium | reverse complement strand
CCCAACCCCGGACCCCCCCCCCGCCGACGCCCCCGGGCGCATCGACGAGGCCGAGGATCGAGAAGCCGGTCACGCTCTTGCCCGAGCCGGATTCGCCGACCAGACCCAGCACCTCGCCCTCGCGCACCGTGAGACTCACGCCATCCACCGCCTTCACGACGCCGTCGCGGGTGAAGAAGTGAGTGCGCAGGTCTTTGACGGTCAGCACGCTCAAGACGTCACCTCTTGAGCCGCGGGTTCATCACGTCGCGCAGCCGGTCGCCGACCAGGTTGATCGCGACGATGGCGGCGAGCAGGGCGACGCCCGGATAGAAGGCGATCCAGTATTTGCCCGAGAGCATGTAGCCGTAGCCATTGGCGATCAGCAGCCCCAGCGAGGGCTCGGTGATCGGCACGCCGACGCCGAGGAACGAGAGGGTGGCCTCGAGCGCGATCGCGTGCGCGACCTGTACGGTCGCGACCACGATCAGTGGCGGGAAGGCGTTCGGGAGCAGATGGCGGAAGATGATGCGCCGGCGCGGCAAGGCCAGGCATTCGGCCGCCTCGATGTATTCGCGCCGTCGCTCTGCGAGCGCGCTGCCGCGGATCGTGCGTGCGTAATAGGCCCACTGCACCGAGACCAGCGCGATGACCACCTTGTCGACGCCCTTGCCGAGCAGGGCGAGCAGGATCAGCGCGATCAGGATCGCCGGGAAGGAGAGCTGCAGGTCGACGAGTCGCATGATCGCGGTGTCGATGCGCCCGCCGAAGAAGGCCGCCATGATGCCGAGCGTGGTGCCGACCGCGAGCGCAATCACGGTGGCGGTCACGCCGACGAACAGGCTGAGCCGCAGGCCGAACAGGATGGCCGAGAGCATGTCGCGACCCTGGTCGTCGGTGCCGAGCCAGTAGGTCTTGCCGTCCATGCTCTGGCTCATCGGCGCCAGCATGTTGTCGAGGATCGAGAGCTGGGTGAGGTCGTAGGGATTCTGCGGCGTGATCCAGGGCGCCGCGATCGCGATGCCGATCAGGAGGATCACGACCAGCAGCGCGGCGACCGCGGTGCGGCTCTCGGCGAATTCGCGCCAGCCGCGGCCGAAGCGCGACTCCTTCGGCTCGGTGACCTGAACTTCGAGCGGGACGACGCTCATGCGGGCCGCTCCGTCAGGCGCACGCGCGGATCGAGCAGCGTATAGAGGATGTCGACCACGAGGTTGATTACGACGAAGAGCGCCACCACCACGATCAGGTAGGCGACGATCACGGGCCGGTCGAGGCGATAGATCGACTCGATCAGCAGCTTGCCCATGCCGGGCCAGGCGAACACGGTCTCGGTGACCACCGCGAAGGCGATCATCGAGCCGAGCTCAAGGCCGATCACAGTCACGACCGGGATGAGGATCGCTTTGAGCACATGCACGCCGATGATGCGCCGCGGCTTCAACCCCTTGGCGCGCGCGAACTTGACGAAATCCTGCAATAGCGCCTCGCGCGTGCCTGCATAGGCGAGCCGCACCACCAGCGAAGCCTTGTAGATCGCGAGCGTGAGCGCCGGCAGGATCAGGTGCTTGAGCCCGTCCACCGTGAGGAACGACCACTCGATGCCGAGCACGGTCACGGTCTCACCGCGCCCGCCCGCGGGCAGCACCTTCAGCTCCACCGCAAACAGCAGGATCAGCATCAGCCCGAGCCAGAAGTTCGGCAGCGAGAAGCCGAAGATCGAGCCCGTCATGATGGTGCGGCCGAGGAACGAGCGCGGCGCCACGCCGGCGATCAGGCCGAGCGGAATGCCGAGCCCGATCGACAGCAGCAGCGCCACCATGGCGAGCTCCATGGTCGCGGGCATGCGGCTGACGATCAGGTCGATGGCGGGCACGCCGTGCACGAAGGACTTGCCGAGGTCGCCGGTCGCCGCCGAGGTGACGAAGATCCAGAACTGCTGCCACAGCGGCTTGTCGAGGCCGAGCCGCACCACCGCCTGCTCGCGCTCGAGTTGATCGGCCTCCGGATTGATCAGGATGTCGATCGGATTGCCGAGCGCATAGACGCCGACGAAGACGAGCAGCGCCATCGCGATCATCACGAACGCGCTCTGCCCGATCCGGCGCAACAGGAAGGCGAGCATTGAGGTGTGGTCCTCTCACTCAACAGCGTCGCAACGAACTCAGCGCGCTCTCTCCCCCGCTTGCGGGGGAGAGTTGGAGAGGGGGCGCCGCTTGCTCGGAATATGCCGCAAGGCCCCCTCCCTAACCCTCCCCCGCAAGCCGGGGGGAGGGCACCCCGCGGCTTCGCCGAGCCGCCTCAATCCACCTTCTTCACCAGTGTCCCTTGCGTGTACTGGTCGGTGCGCGGCACGTAGTCGAGGCCCTTGCGGAACGCCCACGTGGTCATCTCGAAGTGCAGCGGCAGCGCGCCGTAATCGCTCATGACGATGCGGCTCGCCTCGGCGAGCAGCGAGGCCCGCTGCTCGTCGTCCACGGTCGCGAGCGCCTTCTCGAGCGCGGCATCCATTTGCGGATTGGAGTAGCCGCCCGGATTGGTCGGGCCCATGCCCTTGTCCTTGTTGGGCGTGGCGACCAGCGACTTGAGCGGCGAGGACATCTCACCCGTGTCCGCGCCCCAGCCCGCGAGCCAGAAGCCGAACTCGCGCCGATTGCGTTTGGCGAAGAACTGGCTCGACGTCATGGCATCGAGCGACACCTTGAGGCCGATGCGGGTGAGCATCTGCGCCACCGCCTGCGCGACCTGCCCATCGTTCACATAGCGGTCGTTGGGCGTCGAGAGCACCAGCGTGAAGCCGTTCGGGAAGCCCGCTTCCGCGAGCAGCTTCTTCGCGCCCTCGGGATCCGCCTTCGCGGCCTTCGCATCCTTGTTGGCACCGAACATGGTCGGCGGCAGGAACTCGGAGGCGCCCATGGCGACGCCGCCCATGATGCGCGCCACGATCGCGTCACGATCGATCGCCTTGGAGATCGCCTCGCGCACGCGCTTGTCGCGGAACGGGTTCTTGCCGTTGTTGTCGGCCACGCCCGGCGGCGTGTCGTCGATATAGTTGAAGTGCAGGTAGATGACACGGTTGGAGAGGCCCTGCACGACCTTGAAGTTCGCATTGCCCTTGATGCGTGCGATGTCCTGGATCGGCACGTTCTCGATCATGTCGACGTCGCCCGAGAGCAGCGCCGCGACGCGCGGTCCTGCGCTGGTGATCGGCCGCAGCACGAGGCGCGCCCAAGCCGGCTTCTCGCCCCAATAGGCGTCGTTGCGCTCCAGGATGGTGCGGTCGCCCTTGGTGAAGCGCACCAGCTTGTAAGGGCCGGTGCCGATCGCAGCCTGCCCGGAGTTGAAGGCTTCGGTCTTCGGATAGGCGCCGACGTTCTTGCACTCCTGGCGGCCGAACTCGACATTGCCGGCGCCGTTCGCCTTGGCCGAGAGGATCGCAACCGTGGAGATCTCGCTCGGCAGCAACGGATGCGGCTGGTCGGTGCCGATGATCAGCGTGAGCGGATCGGGCGCGCTCATCCGGCTGATCGCGCGCACATTGAGCGCCATCGACGATGGCGAGTTCTCGACGCGCGGCGCGCGGCAATAGGAGTAGATCACGTCGTTCGCGGTGAACTCCGAGCCGTCCGTGAACTTGACGCCCGGCCGCAGCTTGAACTCCCATGTGTTCGGGTCGAGCGTGCGCCAGGAGGTCGCCAGCATCGGGATCACGCGCTGGTTCTCGTCCTGATCGAGCAGCCGATCCCAGACATGCTTGGTCAGTGCGTGATTGGGCGTCAGATTGTGGAAATGCGGATCCATGGCCGAGGGCTCGGCCGACAGCCCGATCTTCAGCTCCTGCGCCTGCACGCCCGCGATCGAGGCGACCGACATCGCCGCCGCGGCGGCTGCCGCCAGGATGGGCCTCAGTCCCTTCATGTGGTGCTCCCCTGTCTGGCCGCCATCTGAAACCGGCCCGCACGCGGAGGCAAGAGCCCCCGTCGCCACGCCGCGCAGCAAGTGAGCAGAGTTCCGTCAGCTGGTGATCATGGCCGGCAGCCACGTCGCGAGCGGGGGAAAAAGGAACACCAGCGCCAGCACCAGCAGGCCGAACCATACGTAAGGCAGGGCCGCCGCATAGACCTGCTGCATCGTGATGTTGGGCGGCGCGACACCCTTCATGGTGTAGAGCAGGAGCCCGAAGGGCGGCGTGAGCAGGCCGAGCTGCATGCAGATCAGGAAAAGAACGCCGAACCAGATCGGGTCGATGCCGAGCCGCTGCACCAACGGCATGAAGAAGGGCAGGGTCACCAGCATCATGCTGACCTGGTCCACGAAGCAGCCGAGGAACAGGAGGATCAGCATCATGCCGATCACCACCACGGTGGCTGATAACCCCTGGCCGGAGACCAGCGCGACGATGCCATTGGTGGCGCCCGAGAAGCTGAGCACCTGGGAGAATGTGGTCGCGCCCACGATGATGAACAGGATCGTCCCCGAGATCGCGACGGTGCCGATCAGCGCCTGCATCAGGTTGCGGAGCGTGAGCCCGCGATAGGCGGCGGCCGCAATGATCGTGCCGGCCGCGCCGAGCGCGGCCGCTTCCGTGGGCGTCGCCCAGCCGGCCGACATGGAGGCGACCACGACGCCGAAGATGGTCAGCAACGGCAGCACATGAATGAGGAACGGCCGCCACCGCGCCCAGCCGCCCGGGCCGACCTCGAGCGCTTCGGCCGGCGCCAGCGTCGGATCGATCATGGTGCGCGTCACGATATAGCCGACGAACAGCACGCTCAGCATCAGTCCTGGCACGATGCCGGCGATCAGCAATCCCGAGATCGAGATGCCTGCGAGGCTGCCGAGCAGCACGGTCAGTGCCGAGGGCGGGATCAGCATGTCGACGCCGCCGATGCCCATGATCGGCCCCATGGCCATGCGCGGATCGTAGCCGCGCTGCAGCATGGTCGGCAGCATCAGGCTGCCGAGCAGGGCGGTGGTCGCGATGGTCGAGCCAGAGATCGCCGAGAACACGGTGCCGGCCACGATCGCGATCACGGCGAGCCGGCCCGGCACGCGGCGGATCAGCACCGCGAATGCATCGATCGCCTTCATGGCGACGCCGGTGTGGAACAGCACTTCGCCCATCAGCACGAAGAACGGGATCGGCGTGAGCGAGAAGCTGGTGATCGACTGCACGGCATTGCGCGCGAGCTGCGCGAGCCCCGGCTCGCCGCCGAGGAAGAGCAGCGCGCCAATCACGTTGAGCGCCAGGAACGCGAAGGCGACCGGCAGGCCGAAGCCCATGATGACGACGAGGCCGCCGAACAGGATCAGGCTTGCTTCGACCCAGCCCATATCGTCACCCGACCGAGGTGGCGTCTTGGCGGCGCTCGCCCGCACCGAGCCGGCGCATGCGGAACACGAACTCGACCGCGAGCAGGAGGAACGCGACCGGCAGCGGTGCCAGCAGCCACCACTCGGGGAACACCAGGTTCTTGATCGTGATCGAGCCGAGGCGCCAGCTTTCGAGCGTCATGCCGACGCCGTAGCGCAGCAGGATGAGGCAGATGGCGAGCCCGATCAGGTCGCCGATCAGCTCGAGCGCGAGCGCCGCGCGCGCCGGCACGTTCACCAGCACCAGGTCGAGCCGCACATGCTGGCCGCGCCGCAGCAGCCACGGCGCGACCAGCAGCGTCATCAGATAGAGTGCATATTCCGAGATCTCATTCGCCCAGGCGAAGCCGATCCGCGTCGTGTTGCGCAGCAGAATGTCGGCCGTGACCAGCGCCACCATGCCGAAGAGGATCAGCGCCGCCGCCACCGCGAGCGCGTCGAGGAACCGCCCGTAGGCGGCGGACAGGCGTGTCACGGCGGCCCCTTCGAGTGACGTCGGCGCGAGATCAGTTGCCGGCGAGCTGACGCAGCTTCGCGCCGTTCTCCGGCGCGCGCGAGATCACCGACTTCCAAGCGACTTCGCGCGCCTGCTCGAGAAACTTCTTGGCGTCGTCGGCCGAGAGCGTGATCGGCTGGATGCCGGCCTTCGTCTGCCGCTCCACCTCGGCCTTGTTGGCCGCGACGTTCTCGGCATCAAGCCCCTCGACCCAGGCCGCCGCGTCGGTGAGCACCTTGCGCTGCGCGTCGGTGAGCCCTTTCCAGGCGTCGAGATTGACCAGGATATTCACGTCCACGCTGTAGAAGCCCGGGTCCATGCGGAATTTGGTGATCTTGTCCCAGCCGAGATCGAAGATGCCGGAGACCGGCCAGCCATAACCGTCCACGACGCCGCGCTCGAGCGCGGTATAGACCTCTCCCGGCGCCGTGGTGATCGGCGTGCCGCCGAGCGCCTGCACGATGTCGCGATAGACCGGCGTCACGCGGATCTTGAGACCCGTGAAGTCGGCCTTCTCGATCTTCTTCGTCAGATAGATATGGAACGGCACATTGTAGAACTGCCGCGCCAGAAAGTGCGAATTGAGCTTCTGATTGTGCAGCTGCTCGATGAAATCGGCTGTGCCGTTCTTGCGCTGCTCGCTCATCGGTTTGTCGAGCAGCTTGAAGCCGTCCGCCTCGGGCATCAGGTTGGTGTAGAAGGCGCCCGTCACATTGGCGATGTCGACCACGCGCGTGCGCACCGCGTTGCCGACCTCGAACGGCGGCACGGCGCGCGGCCCGCCGATATAATTGATCTTGACGACCCCCTTGCCGGTCTCGTTCACCCGCTCGATGAACCGCTCAAAGTTCTTCGAGAACTGGGTCCCCTCCGCGAAAGCCGAGACCCCGCGCAGCGTCACCTCCTGGGCGGCTGCCGGCATGGCGGCAAGCCCGAGCGCAAAAGCCGCGATGATAGGCGAATGACGCATGTCCATCCCCTCTGAAACGTATCCCGCCTTGCTGCGGATTGGCCTATGATTATCGTCGAGAATTGACCGATAACAAGCGGGTTCCGATCGCGTGCGTTAGGGTGTCGGTTTCACGATGCTGCACTGCGCGCTTCTGGGCCGGGAGAAAGAGAGAGATGGCCGAGCGGTCATTCAAGCAGGAGGTCGAGAAGCTCCGTCTCGGCAACGGCGAGCAATTCCGCGGCGAGGGGATCCTCGCGGTCACCAAGGCGCTGCTGCAGGCGGGCGTCGCCTATGTGTCCGGATACCAGGGCGCGCCGATCTCCCATCTAGTCGATGTGCTCAACGACGCGGGCGACATCCTCGAGGAGCTCGGCGTGCGCTTCGAGTCGAGCGCCAACGAGGCGGCCGCCGCCGCCACGCTTGCGGCCTCGGTGAACTATCCGATCCGCGGCGCCGCCACCTTCAAGGCGACGGTGGGCACGAACGTCGCCTCCGACGCGCTGGCGAACCTTGCGTCAGGTGGCGTCACCGGCGGCGCGCTGATCATCGTCGGCGAGGACTATGGCGAGGGCTCTTCGATCATGCAGGAGCGCAGCCACGCCTTCGCGATGAAGTCGCAGATGTGGCTACTCGACCCGCGCCCGAACCTGCCCTCCATCGTGCAGGCGGTCGAGAAGGGCTTCGAGCTCTCCGAGGCCTCGCGCACACCCGTGATGCTGGAGCTGCGCATCCGCGCCTGCCACGTGCACGGCAGCTTCACGGCCAAGGACAACATGCGTCCCGCCTTCGGCCTGAAGGACGCGCTCGAGCGGCCGAACCGAGACGTCAGCCGCATCGTGCTGCCGCCCGCAAGCTATCTGCACGAGAAGGAGAAGATCGAGCAGCGCTGGCCCGCGGCTGTGCGCTTCATCCAGGAGCATCGCCTCAACGAGATGTTCGCCCCCGATGCCGCCGAGATCGGCATCGTGATGCAGGGCGGACTCTACAACAACGTACTGCGCGCTCTCGAGCTGATGGGCCTCGCCGACTGCTTCGGCGACAGCCGCATTCCGCTCTATGTGCTCAACGTCACCTACCCGCTGGTCGACGCCGAGTTCATCCGCTTCTGCTTGGACAAGAAAGCGATCCTGATCGTGGAGGAGGGCCAGCCCGAATTCATCGAGCAGGCCGTGAACACCATTCTGCGTCGCGCCGATCTGCAGACCCGCGTCGAAGGCAAGAGCATGCTGCCCATGGCGGGCGAGTATACGGGCGGCGTGGTGCGCGACGGCCTGCGCAAGTTCGTCGCGCAGTATCGTCCCGACTTGCTCGATCTCGCGCCCGGACCGGCCGTGAGCCCGGACACCGAAGCCCGTGCCGCAACCGCGCAGGCGGCTGTCGCCAAGGCCGTGCATGCACGTCCGCCGTCCTTCTGCACCGGCTGTCCCGAACGGCCGATCTTCACGGCCATGAAGCTGGTCGAGCGCGAGCTCGGGCCGCACCACGTGAGCTGCGATATCGGCTGCCACCTGTTCTCGATCCTGCCGCCGTTCAACATCGGCAACACCACCATGGGCTACGGTCTCGGCGCCGCCGGCGCGGCCGCGCTGAACGCGCCGGCCGCGAAGCGCGCGATCGCCGTGATGGGCGACGGCGGCTTCTGGCACAACGGGCTCGCCAGCAGCATCGGCAATGCGGTCTTCAACAAGAGCGACAACGTGATCGTCGTGGTCGACAACGGCTACTCGGCCGCGACCGGCGGACAGGATCTGCTCTCCTCCACGGCCGAGACGCCGCGCCGCTCAACCAAGAATCCGATCGAGAACGCGGTGCGCGGTGTCGGTGTGACCTGGGTGAAGACGCTCACGCACACCTATGATGTCGCCGGCATGCGCGACACCCTGCGAGAGGCGCTCACCACCCGCGAGGGCGGGCCCAAGGTGATCGTCGCCCAGTCCGAATGCATGCTCAACAAGCAGCGGCGCGTACGTCCGCTCCTGCGCGCGAAGATCAAGGGCGGCGAGCGCGTCGCGCGCGAACGCTTCGGCGTCGATCCGGACACCTGCACGGGCGACCATTCCTGCATCCGCCTCTCGGGCTGTCCCTCGCTCACCATCGCGCCCAATCCGGATCCGCTGCGGCGCGAGCCCGTGACGCGGGTGATCAACTCCTGCGTCGGCTGCGGCCTCTGTGGTGAGGTCGCGCATGCAGCCGTGCTCTGCCCCTCCTTCTATCGCGCCCGCATCATCGAGAACCCGACCGCGTGGGACCGCTTCAAGGCCCGGCTGCGCGAGACAGTGATCGGCTGGCTGCAGCCGCGCGAGGCAGGAGCATTTTCCGCCGAAGTGGGAACCGGTTCGGCGCAGAAAATGCGACCAAGCACAATCGGCGGAGCCGCGGCATGAACGCGAACGCCGGACGCGTGCGGCCGATCTCGATCGCGATCCTCGCCATGGGCGGCGAAGGCGGCGGTGTCCTCGCGGACTGGATCGTCGATCTCGCCGAGCACTCCGGCTATCTCGCGCAGGCGACCTCGGTGCCCGGTGTCGCTCAGCGCACCGGCGCCACCATTTATTATCTCGAGCTGTTCCCCCAATCGGCGGCGCGCGCCGCCGGCCGCGAGCCGGTGCTGGCCTTGATGCCGTTCCCGGGCGACGTGGACGTGGTGATCGCCTCCGAGTTCATGGAGGCTGGCCGCGCCGTGCAGCGCGGCTTCGTCACGCCGGATCGCACGACACTGATCGCCTCCACGCACCGCGTCTACGCGATGACTGAGAAGATTGCGCTGGCGGACGGCCGCGTCGACATGGCGGGGCTCGACGAGGCCTGCCGCGCTGCCGCGAAGCGCTTCATCGGCTTCGACATGGCGGGCCTCGCTGAAGCGACCGGCAGCCTGATCAGCGCAGTGCTGTTCGGCGCGCTCGCGGGCGCGGCCGTGCTGCCGTTCCCACGTGGCGCCTTCGAGGCCGCGATCCGCCGCGGCGGCGTCGGTGTTGCGGCCAGCGTGGCGGCCTTCAATGCCGGCTTCACGGGCGTGGTCGACGGCGTTCCACCGCCTGCGCCGGTTCCAGCGTCCGAAAATGCGATCGACGATCCGTCCTTGCGCGCCCTGGTCGAGAGCATGGCGCTGCCGAGCGCGACCCGCGAGATCATCGCGGCCGGTGTCGCGCGGCTCATCGATTATCAGGACGCCGCATACGCGCGCGAGTATCTCGACCGTCTGCGGCCACTGCTGGCCGATCGCGACGGCCGACTCCTCGCCGAGGTCGCGCGCCAGCTCGCTCTCGGCATGGCCTATGAGGACACGATCCGCGTCGCCGAGCTCAAGATCCGGCCGAGCCGCTTTGCGCGCGTGCGCCAGGAGGTCGGTCTCGGCGAGAACCAGCTGCTCGAGATCGCCGAGTTCATGCACCCGCGCACCCAGGAGATCGCCGATACCTTGCCGGCGTCGCTCGGCCGCTGGCTGATCCGCACGCGCTGGGCGCGCCGCTTCGTCGACCGGCTCACGCGCAAGGGCCGCGTCGTCGGCACGACCACGCTGCGCGGCTTCCTGCTGCTGCGCGTCGTCGCGGCGCTCAAGCCGCTGCGCCGCGGCTCGCTGCGTTTCCGCCGCGAGCAGGTGAGCCTCGCGGCATGGCTCGACACCATGACCAAGGTCGCGGCGCAGGATCCCGCGCTCGCCCTCGAGCTCGCGGCCGCGCGCGGCCTCGTCAAGGGCTACGGCGACACGCACGAGCACGGCTCGGCGAAGTTCGACACGCTGATGCGTCTCGTTCCGCGTCTCATCGGCCGCACCGACGCCGCAACGACTCTCGCGGCCCTTCGTCTAGCCGCGCAAGCCGATGAGGACGGCAACGCTCTCGTCGATGCCGTGCAACGCGCCGAGTTGGAACTCCCGCGCGCTTCCGACGCATTGCCCGCCATGGCACCTAGCGCCGTACCAGTGGCGACGGCCTGATAATTGCGCGCATCGCGCGTGCGCATTCGTATTTCGCAATCGCGCGTTTGTTGCTTTTGACGGGCGACCCACAATCGCCCCATGTGTGACGCAATTCACCGGTCACACGACAAACTCTGCCCGAAAGGCGTCATCCACCTGCCGTGGTCGGGTGCGCCAATCCGCGCGGGCCTGGGGATCTCACGGCGGCAATTTGGAGATCCTGATGAAAGACTTGCGTGAGCTGGTCGATTTCTACATTCGCGCGTCCAATACGGCGGTCACAATCTTCGGCGACGCGGCCGCAAATACTCTCAATGGTGACGGTACCGATAACGGCATCGATGGCGGTGGCGGGAACGACACGATCTTTGGCGCGGCCGGCGACGATTTGCTGCTCGGCGGCACCGGCAACGATACGATCAATGGCGGCTTCGGCCGCGATCTCCTGGTCGGCGGGCAGGGCAACGACACGATCGACGGCGGCGCCGACTTCGATACGGCGTCTTATTTCAGCGCCGGCGAGGGCGTTCACGTCAATCTCGACACCAATGTCGTGATCGGCGGCGTCTCGGTCGGAACCGACACTCTGGTCTCCGTCGAAGGCGTGATCGGCTCGTCCTTCAACGATACGCTCATCGGCGGCGCCAACAGTGACGTGCTCATCGGCGGCGGCGGCGATGACTTCATCCAGGCCGGCATCGGCAACGACGTGGTCTGGGGCGGCGAGGGCAACGACACCCTGATCGGCGCAGCGGGCGCCGACTTCCTCGAGGGCGGTGCCGGCGCCGACGTGATCCAGGGCGACGTGTTCGGCGGAGCGAATGCGGTCGGCGACTACGCGCTCTACAGCCTCTCCGCGTCCGGCGTGACGATCGACCTGCAGAACCGCATCTTCACGGGCGGCGATGCGACCGGCGACAACCTGATCAACATCGAGAACGTCGTCGGCTCGCGTTTTGCCGACACGCTCTCGGGTGACGGCGGCGTCAACGAGCTCGACGGGCTCGCGGGCAACGACGTGCTCGATGGCCGCGGCGGCAACGACCTGTTGATCGGCGGCGCCGGCAACGATCAGCTCAGCGGCGGCACCGGTGCGGACCAGCTCTTCGGCGACGCCGGCGACGACACGCTCGACGGCGGCGACGACAACGACACGCTCAACGGCGGCATCGGCCGGGACACGCTCCTCGGCGGCAACGGCGATGACACGCTCGACGGCGGGCTCAGCACCGATACGCTCACGGGCGGCGCTGGCAACGACACCTTCGTCTTCGCCAATGGCGAGGTGAAGGGCGACTCGATACTCGACTTCGTCGCCGGCGGCAGCGAGGACGTGATTCAAATCTCCGGCTTTGCGGGCCTCGACGACTTCGCGGACCTCACGCTGTTCCAGGTCGGGACCGACGTGCTGGTCAAGTTCGATACCGACGACAGCCTCCTGCTCAAGAACACCACTGTGGCGTCGCTGACGGACAGCGACTTCCTGTTCGTCTGAGCCTCGCTTCGCTCCAGATCCTGCGCGCTACACCGCCGCGGCCGTCGTCGGGGCGGTGATCTCACGAGTGATGGCGGACACATGGGAGATCCCAATGGCAAAACCTGTAGATCTGAAAGACCTGCATGAGCTGGTCGCAACCTTCATCCAAGCCTCCGAGACCCCGATCACGATCTTCGGCGATGACGACGCGAACCGGCTGGTCGGCGACCAGAATCCCAATGGCATTGACGCGGGCGGCGGCAACGACTTCGTCCTTGGCAGGGGCGATAACGACCTGCTGGTCGGCGGCGCCGGCGACGACATGCTCATCGGCGGCGAGGGCAATGACCTGTTCAACGGCCTCACCGGCAACGACCACATCGTCGGCGGCGGCGGCTTCGACACGGCGTCCTATCTCAGCGGCGGCGCCAGTGTTCACATCAATCTTCAGACCAGCATCGTGACTGGCGACGCCTCGGTCGGAACCGACAGGCTCTCGTCGATCGAAGGCGTAATCGGCTCCGGCTTCGACGACACGATCATCGGCTCCAGCCGCGGCGACGTGATCGCGGCGGCCGGCGGCAACGACTTCGTCCAGGCCGGCAATGGCGCCGACATCATCCTCGGTGGCGAGGGCGACGACACTTTGATCGGTGGCCGTGGCGATGACCTCCTGGAAGGCGGCGCGGGCGCTGACGTGATCCAGGGTGGTCTTTTCGGCGGTGGCGGGCCTGCCGGCAATGACACCGCGGGCTACAGCCTCTCCTCGGCAGGGGTGACGATCGATCTGCAGAACAACATCGCCACCGGCGGCGACGCGACTGGCGATATCCTCATCAATATCGACAACGTGGTCGGCTCCTGGCACGACGACACCCTGTCGGGCGACGCCGGCGCCAACGAGCTCGACGGCCTTCGCGGCGATGATGTGCTCGACGGTCGCGGCGGCAATGACGTGCTCATCGGCGGCGCTGGCGACGATGAGCTCATCGGCGGCGCCGGAGACGATGAGCTTTCGGGCGACGAGGGCAACGACCTGCTGGACGGCGGTGCCGACGACGACACGCTCGCGGGAGGCCTCGGTCAGGACACGCTGCTCGGCGGGACCGGCGACGACACGCTGACCGGTGGTCTCAGCACCGACACGCTCACGGGCGGAACGGGTGACGACCTCTTCGTCATCGCCAATGGCGACGCCCAGGGCGATGTCATCACCGACTTCACGGCCGGCGGCACCGAGGACGCGGTCCAGCTCTCGGGCTTCGCCGGCCTGAACGCCTTCGCGGATCTCAATCTCGTCCAGGTCGGCGCCGACGTGCTGGTGCAGCTCGATGCCGACGACAGCCTGCTGCTCCAAGACACCACCGTGGCTTCTCTCACGGCCAGCGACTTCCTGTTCGTCTAACGCCGTCTCTGCACCAGGGTTGGCACGCCGCCGCGGTTCGCCGCGGCGGCGCTCACTCTTGCGCGCGCATGAAGCGCGACCGTGACGTCGTGCAACTCATACAAGGCACACGCTTCTCGACTCGATGATTCACAAAGTGATCGCGCGCGCGAAGTCGGCCTGACAAATGCCATCCGCTCGCCGTGGTTTGTTGCAACCCTAGATGAAGGGTCTGGAGGGCGTCACGGCGGCATCAGGGGAGGCCCCGATGAAGGACCTGCGACCTCTTCTCGATTTTTACACCGTCCTGTCGAGCACGCCGATCACGATCATCGGCGATGACGACCCGAACATTCTCACCGGCGACGCGACCGACAACGGCATCGATGGCCGCGGCGGAAACGACACGATCTCCGGCCTCGGAGGTAACGACCGCCTCCTCGGCGGCACCGGCAACGACACTATCAATGGCGGCACCGGCAGCGATCTCCTCGATGGCGGCGCCGGAAACGACAGCCTGAACGGCGGCACCGGTTTCGACACAGTGACCTATGCGGCCGCGACCGAGGCCGTGAATGTCAACATCGGTACGGCGTTGACGCTCGGCGGTCCCTCGGTCGGCACCGACACGCTGAACTCCATCGAGGGCGTGATCGGCTCGGCGTTCAATGACACGATCATCGGCAGCGTCCTCGACGACACGCTGCTCGGCGGCGCCGGCAACGACTTCATCCAGGCTGGCGCCGGCAGCGACATCCTCGCGGGCCAGGCCGGCGACGACATCTTGATCGGTGCCGCGGGCATCGACTTCATCGAAGGCGGCGCGGGTGCCGACATCATCCAGGGCGATGTTTTCGGCGGCGCCGATGCGAGCGCCGACTATGCGCTGTACAGCACGTCCTCCGCCGGCGTCACGGTCGATCTCCAGAACCACATTGCCACGGGCGGCGACGCGACTGGCGACAATCTCATCAATATCGAGAATGTCGCGGGTTCGAAGTTCGCCGACACGCTGTCGGGCGACGGCGACGCCAATGAGCTCGACGGCATGGCCGGTAACGACGTGCTGGACGGCCGCGGCGGCAACGACCTCTTGATCGGCGGCGAAGGGCACGACCAGCTGACCGGAGGCGCCGGTCTCGACCAGCTCACCGGCGGCCTCGGCAACGACACGCTCGATGGTGGTGACGACGACGACGTGCTCGACGGCGGCGTAGGCCAGGACACGCTCCTCGGCGGCAACGGGGACGACACGCTGAACGGCGGCGCCAGCACCGACACGTTGACGGGCGGCGCCGGCGATGACCTGTTCCTCGCCATCAATGGAGAGGTCAAGGGCGACAAGGTCACCGACTTTGTGGCCGGCGGCACCGAGGACGCGATTCAGGTCTCGGGCTTCGCGGGGCTCGACTCGTTCGACGATCTCATGCTCTTCCAGATCGGAACGGACGTGCTGGTCAAGTTCGACACCGACGACAGCATGCTGCTCCAGAACGTGACGCTTGCGTCACTGGACAGCAGCGACTTCCTGTTCGTCTGACACTCAGGCGTTCACCGGCTCCAGGCCGCTCGCCCGCAGCGCGGGTGCAGCGGCCGCGGAGGCCAGGAAGGTGATCAGCGCCTGGGCGGCCGCCGGCTGCTCGGCGTGGCTGAAGATTGCGGCCGAGAAGGTTGTGACCTGCTGCAGCTCCTCCGGGATCGGCCCGACGATGTCGATGCCGTCCACGGCCGCGAGCTCGCTGAGTTGCTGCACGGCAAGCTCCGCTTCGCCGCGTGCCGCGAGCTCGCCCGTGAAACCGTCCTGCACGCGCGCCTTGGCGTTGATCTCGTTCGAGATCCCGAGCCGTTCCAGCACGCGGGCGAAGTGAATGCCGCTCGCGCCCGTGCGCGTGTAGGCGACCGACTGGGCGGCACATAACGTATCGACAAAGGCATCCACTGTGCCGATGTCGGGCTTCGTCGCCCCGGCCCGGACCGCGATGCCGACCCGTGACAGCACGAGGTCCACCCGAGCGTCGGTCTTACCCTCGCGGGCGAGCGTCTGCAGCGCGGTATCCACGAGGATCGCGAGATCGGCGCGCTCGCCCGCAGCGATGCGCTGCATGAGCGCATTCGATGACTCGAAACGGAGATCGAGTCGGCAGCCGCTCTGCCTCTCGAACTCCGGTCCGAGCGTCGCGAGCGCGGCGCGCAGGCCGAGCGTGCACAGCACCACCAGCGTATCGGCCATCAGTCCACCTCAGCGAGCCGCGGCTGCGGCGTCAGCACCACGCAGAAGTAGCGCTCGAACTCCGAGCCGAGCACGAAGTGTTGCGCCTTGAAGCTCGTCATCAGGTCCTGCTCGTAGAGCGCCACCGCATCCTCGTGGCAGATCATGAACTTGGCCGCCGCCACGATGTCTTCCCGGTCGATCACGCAGAGCACGCGCATCTCGGGGTGCCGCTGCAGCCAGTCGTGCACCGCCACGACCAGCAGCGGATAGCCCGGATGCAGCATGTCGTCGAGGCAGATGATGCCCTGCGGGTGCATCACGGCATGCGCGAGGTCGAGATCGGCCGTGAGGCTCGCCCTTTCGTGCTCGCCGTCGATATGAAAGAAGCGTACCGGCCCGCCCAGCATCTCGCGGATCTTCTCCGGCGAAAGCTCACGACTATTCGCCTTCACCGCGAGGTAGCGCTCGCGCGCGAGCCCGTTGCGGGCGCAGTGGCCGTGGAACAGGTCGAGCACGCCACTGTTGGGCCAGTCGAACAGATCGATGCCGAGCGCGCGCTCGCCGGGCGCGAGGGCGAGCGCCATCGCGATGAAGAAGCGTCCCTCGAAGGTGCCGATCTCGGCCACATGGCCCGCGATCCCGAGCTCGCTCTGGCGCCGGATGACGTGCCCGCAAATGATCGCCGCGAAGCGCGAGGACATGCCGCGCACGCGCTCGTACCCTTCCGCCAGATAGCGGTCGACGTCGGGATGGCCGGACTGGAAGGTCAAGGATGAAAAGCTCCGGATCATGGGGGGCCTGCATGTGACCCGGTTGCGCGCACGAATGCAATCGGATGATGTAGCGCATGTTCCGGCGAAGTGGGCGCCGGTTCGCCGGCAAGAACATGCGCCAAACAAAAGACCTCGTCAGGGGAGCGACGCGATGCCAAATCCATTCGACTTGACTGGCAAGACCGCCATCGTGACGGGCGCCAATACGGGGCTCGGGCAGGGGATCGCGGTGGCCCTCGCCGAGGCCGGCGCACAGGTCGCCTGCGTCGGCCGCTCGTCCATGGACGAGACCGAGAGCCGGATCGCGGCGGCGAGCGGACGCTCGCGCGCGATCCAAGCCGACCTCGTCAGCACCGAGCCGGTGCAGCGGATCATCGATGAGACCCTGGCCTGGGCTGGCCGCGTCGACATCCTGATCAACAATGCGGGCATTATCCGCCGCGCCGATCCGCTCGATTTCACCGAGAAGGACTGGGACGACGTGATGAACACGAACCTGAAGACCGTGTTCTTCCTCAGCCAGGCTTTCGCACGGCACGTGGTCGCGCGCGGGGGCGGCGGCAAGATCGTCAACGTCGCCTCGGTGCTCGCCTTCCAGGGCGGCATCCGCATCCCGCCCTATACGGCGAGCAAGCATGGCCTCGCCGGCATCACGCGGCTGCTCGCCAACGAGTGGGCCGCCAAGGGCATCAATGTGAACGCCATCGCACCCGGCTATTGCGTCTCCAACAACACTCAGGCCATCCGCGATGATCCGGACCGCAGCCAAGCGATCCTGGCGCGCATCCCGGCCGGCCGCTGGGGCCAGCCCGAGGATATGGGCGGCGCCGTGGTTTTTCTTGCCTCGCGCGCCTCCGACTATTGTCACGGCACCATCCTTGTGGTCGATGGCGGCTGGCTGGCGAGATAGAGGCCCCGAAATGGACGCGAAGGTTGAACGTAAGAGCGATGTGTTTCGCAAGGACCCCGACGCGCCGTGGGAAGATCTCGGCAACGGCATCCGCCGCAAGCTGCTCTGCTACGACGAGAAGATCATGCTGCTGCGCATCGCCTTCGAGGCCGCCGCGGTCGGCGCGCTGCACACCCATCCGCACATCCAGTGCAGCGTGGTCGAGAGCGGCGCCTTCGACATCACGATCAGCGGCCGCACCGAGCGGCTGAAGGCCGGCGACAGCTTCATCGTCCCGGCCAACGCGCTGCACGGCGCCGTCTGCGTCGAGCCCGGCGTGCTGGTCGATGTCTTCACGCCGATGCGCGAAGATTTCCTCAAGTGAGATGACCCCGCGATGCCCGTGAACAAGAAGAAGCTGCTGATCCCGAACACCTTCGCCAAGGTCGGCTGGGAGATCTTCAAGAGCCGCGACGACGTCGAGACGACGCCCTACGATCCGCTGATCACCACACCGGACTTCCACAAGCTGATCCCGGACTATGACGGCGTCGCGCTGGCGCAGACGCCGGTGGGCGCGCCCGAGCTCGCCGTAGCGCCGCGGCTGCGCGTCGTCGCCCGCGTCGGCGTCGGTTTCGACCGAGTCGATATCCCGGCGCTCACCGCGCGCGGCGTGCCGCTGATGACCGTCGGTATCGCCAATTCGGTCACGGTCGCCGAGCACGCGATCTTCCTGATGTACGGTCTCGCCAAGCAGGCCTTCTTCCAGGACGAGATCGTGCGCAAGGATCGCTGGCAGGAGCGCTGGGACGCGCTGCCCGTGGACTTGTTCGAACGCACCGTGCTGATCATCGGCTTCGGCCGCATCGGCACGCGCGTCGCCAAGCGCTGCGTCGCCATGGAGATGCGCGTGCTGGTCTACGATCCCTATGTGCCGGCGAACACCATCAAGGCGGCGGGCTGCGAGCCGGTGAACGATCTGGACGCGGCGTTGCCGCAAGCCGACGTGGTCACGATCCACTGCCCCAAATCGCCCGAGACCGTGCACATGTTCAATGAAGCGCGGCTTGCGCGGATGAAGCCCACCGCCTTCCTGATCAACACCGCGCGCGGCGGCATCATCGACGAAACGGCGCTGCACGCCGCGCTCACCGGCGGCAAGCTCGCGGGCGCCGGCATCGATGTGTTCGAGAAGGAGCCGGCCACGTCCGCGAACCCGCTGCTGGCGCTCCGCAACGTCATCGTCGCGCCGCATATTGCGGGTGTGTCCCACGAGTCCGTGGACCGCATGGCCGTCGCCACCGCGCGCAACATGCTGAGCGTGCTCGACGGCACGCCGATCAAAGAGAACTGCGTCAATCCGGAGGTCTTCGGGAAGGGGTAGGGCGCTTCCGCGCAATCCCACTTCTATCCCGTCATCCTGCGGGGCGAGGGCTCGGCGCTTCGCGACGAGCGCGAGCCTCGAAGGATGCACGGCCCTGGCGCTGCAGCGAGTATGCTGCGACTCAGCGGCCGTCGCCCTTCGAGGCTCGCCCCTCCGGGAGAGCACCTCAGGGTGGCGGACGAGAGGTGGGAGTTCGCGGCTACGTCACTACTCCCCAATCTCCCGCAGCACCTCGTCCGTGTGCTCCCCGAGTCGCGGCGGCACGCGCTCCGCGGCCATCGGCACGCCGTTGATCATGATCGGCGTGCGCACGCCCGGGATCGAGCCGCCCTTCGCGGCGGCGCTTTCGAGGTCGACGCGCATGCCACGATGCACGACCTGCGGATCCGCGAACACGTCGGCGAGATCGTTGATCGGCCCGCCCGGGACACCGACCGCTTCGAGCTTTGCGAGCAAATCAGCGCGCGTGAAGCCTGGCGTCAGTTCCATCATCTTCGGAATCAGCGTGTCGCGATTGCGCACGCGCGCCTCGTTGGTCTTGTAGGTCGGATCGTCCGCCATGCCGGGCGCGCCGAGCACGCCCATCAGCTTGGCGAACTGCCCGTCATTGCCGCACGCGATGATGATGTGGCCGTCCGCCACCGGAAACACCTGATAGGGCACGACGGTCGCATGCGCGTTGCCCATGCGGTGCGGCACCATGCCGGACACCAGATAGAGCAGCGCCTGATTGGCGAGCACGCCGACCTGCGTATCGAGCAGCGCCATGTCGATATGGCTGCCGCGCCCGGTCTTCTCCCGCTCGGCAATCGCGGCGAGCACGGCCACCGCCGAGTAGACGCCCGTGAAGATGTCCACGAAAGCGACGCCGATGCGCGTCGGCTCGCCGTCCGCAAAGCCCGTGAGATCCATGATGCCACCCATGCCCTGGATCAGCAGGTCATAGCCGGCGCGTAGCGCATATGGCCCCGACTGGCCGAAGCCCGTGATCGAGCAGGTGATCAGGCGCGGATTGTCCTTGGCGAGGCTTGCATGATCGAGCCCGAACTTGGCGAGCCCGCCCACCTTGAAGTTCTCGATCACGACGTCCGAGCGTTGCGCCAGCTTTTTCACGATGCGGCGGCCATCCTCGCTCTCGAAGTCCACCGCCACCGAGCGCTTGCCGCGATTGCAACAGTGATAATAGGCCGCGCCCAGATGCCCGCCCGCGGCCGCCTCGACGAAGGGCGGACCCCAACCGCGCGTGTCGTCGCCGGCGCCCGGGCGCTCGACCTTGATCACGTCCGCGCCCAGGTCGGCCAAAATCTGTCCGGCCCAGGGCCCCGCGAGGATGCGGGCCAGTTCGAGGACCCGGAGACCGGCCAGCGGCCCACTCATGCGACTCTCCCCTGCTGTAGCCGTAACGCCATGGTGTCGCCCGCATCCGCCGGCCTTGTCCAGTGCCAGGCGGCGGATTGTGTATTCGCCCCGGGATCGCTACATGGCTCTTGATCACCGCCCGATGCGAGCCAGATGAACACCTCATTTTTCGGCGAGCTGCTGCAGACGATCACCGAGCGCGGCCGGGCCCTGATCGGCGCCCGGGACCCCCGTGGTAGCGCCGAGGCCCGTTCCCAGACCCTGGTCGAGCTCTGCGAGGAGCTGCTGTCCGGCCGCGGCGAGGCGTCCGGCGTGGCGCTCGCGCGTGAAATCCTCACAGGCTACCGCGAGTTGACCATAGGTCCCCGCATCGCCTTCTTCGAGGCGCTGGCCGAGCGCTTTGGCCCGGACCGGGAGCGCATCGACGCCGCGGTCGCGGCCTGGACCCGCACCTCCACGCCCGAGGCCGCCGCCGAGCTGCACGTCGCGGCCGAGCCGCGCCGCCAGGAATTGTTCCGCCGCCTCAATCTCGCGCCCGGCGGCACCGCTGCCCTGGTCGCCATGCGCGAAGACCTGCTCGAGGTGCTGCCGCGCCGTGACGATCTCGCGCCCGTGGACCAGGATTTCGTCCACTTGTTCTCGTCCTGGTTCAACCGCGGCTTCCTGGTGCTCCGCCGCATCGACTGGTCGACGCCGGCGATCATCCTCGAGAAGATCATCCGCTACGAGGCCGTGCACCAGATCCACGACTGGGACGATCTGCGCCGCCGGATCGATCCGTCGGACCGGCGCTGCTACGCCTTCTTCCATCCCGCGCTGATCGACGAGCCCCTGATCTTCGTCGAGGTCGCGCTCACCGAGCAGATCCCCGGCGCCATCGCGCCGGTGCTCGCCGGCGACCGCGAGCCGCTGCTCCCCGAGCGCGCCACCACCGCGACCTTCTACTCGATCTCGAACTGCCAGCGCGGTCTCGCCGGCGTTTCCTTCGGGCACTTCCTCATCAAGCAGGTGGTCGAGGAGATCAGCCGCGAGTTCGCGCGTCTCTCGACCTTCGTGACGCTGTCGCCGGTGCCCGGCTTTGCGGCCTGGCTCAAGCGCGAGCGCACGAACGAGACCTCGATCCTCTCGCCCGAGGATCTCACCGCGCTCGCCGAGCTCGACACGCCGGACTGGTGGACCGATACGGCGGTCTGCGAGCGCCTGCGCGAGCCCGTCACCCGCGCGGTCGCGGCCTATCTGGTGGCGGGGCGCAGCAAGACCGGCGGCGCCCTCGATCCGGTGGCGCGATTCCATCTCGGCAATGGCGCGCGCCTCGAGCGCATCGACTGGCTCGCCGACCTCTCGCCGCGCGGCCTGCAGCAGTCGCACGGCATCATGGTCAACTATCTCTACGATCTCGATGACATCGAGAAGAACCACGAGGCCTATGCCGAGAGCCGCACCGTCGTGGCCTCGAACGCCGTCCGCCGGCTCGCCCGCGCGGCGACGCGCGACCTCGCGCTCGTCAACACCTAAAAGTCCAACGTCACGATCGGTCCTGCCATGAGCCTGTTCGAGTTGATCCGCAGCCGCGTCCCTGCCCGGGACAAGACCTTCCTCGAAATGGCCGACGGACGGCGCATCAGCTATGGCGACCTCCTCGATCTGTCGGGCCGCATCGCCAATGTGCTGGTGCTGCGCGGCGTCGAGCCCGGCGACCGTGTCGCCGTGCAGGTCGAGAAGTCCGCCGAGAATCTGCTGCTCTATCTCGCGACCCTGCGCGCGGGCGCGGTCTATCTGCCGCTCAACACCGCCTACACGCTCGCCGAGCTCGACTACTTCATCGGCGATGCCGAGCCGGCGCTCGTGGTCTGTGATCCCTCCAAGCGCGACGGGCTCGAGGAGATCGCCGCGAAGTACGGCGTCAAGTCGGTCGATACGCTCGATGCGAAGGGGAAGGGCTCGCTGATGGACGCGGCCGCGACCGCGCCGCTCGATTTCGCCGACGTGCCGCGCGAGGAGGACGATCTCGCAGCGATCCTCTACACCTCGGGCACGACGGGCCGCTCCAAGGGCGCGATGCTCACGCAGCGCAATCTCGCCTCTAATGCGCTCACGCTGGTCGACTACTGGCGCTTCACCGACAAGGACGTGCTGCTGCACGCGCTGCCGATCTATCACACCCACGGCCTGTTCGTGGCGACCAACACGCTGCTGCTCGCCGGCGGCTCGATGATCTTCCTGCCCAAGTTCGATGCGGATGCGGTGATGCAGCTGTTACCGAAGGCGACCGCCATGATGGGAGTGCCGACCTTCTACACGCGCCTGCTGCAGCACCCGGGCCTCACGCCCGCGGCGACCAAGCACATGCGCCTGTTCATCTCGGGCTCCGCGCCGCTGCTCGCCGAGACCCATCGCGAATTCCGCGAGAAGACCGGTCAGGCCATCCTCGAGCGCTACGGCATGACCGAGACCAACATGAACACCTCCAACCCGTACGACGGCGATCGCCGCGCCGGCACGGTCGGCTTCCCGCTGCCGGGCGTCGAGGTGCGCGTCGCCGACGCCGAGACCGGCAAGATCCTCGCCCGCGACGAGATCGGCGTGCTGGAGGTGAAGGGCCCGAACGTGTTCTCGGGCTACTGGCGCCTGCCCGAGAAGACCAAGGCCGAGTTCCGGCCCGACGGCTTCTTCATCACGGGCGACGTCAGCAAGATCGACAAGGACGGCTACGTCCATATCGTCGGCCGCGCCAAGGACCTGATCATCACGGGCGGCTTCAACGTCTACCCGAAGGAGGTCGAGACCGAGATCGACGCGCTCCCGGGCGTCGTCGAGTCCGCCGTGATCGGCTGTCCGCATCCGGACTTCGGCGAGGGCGTCACGGCCGTGGTCGTATGCGCCAAAGGCGCCAGCCTCAACGAGAATGCCGTCGTCGACGCGCTCACCGAGCGCCTCGCCAAGTTCAAGCTGCCCAAGCGTGTGATCTTCGTCGACGACCTCCCGCGCAACACCATGGGCAAGGTGCAGAAGAACGTCCTGCGCGAGACGCACAAGGACCTCTACGGCAAGGTCGCGAAGGCGGGATAGGGCGCGCGGGGCCAACATTTTCTTGACCGGTCGCCCATCTGTACCGTATATACATAGGCGTATATACCAGAAGGGTGGTCAATGGCCAGAGCCAAGGTCTTTCAATCGGGCAACAGCCAGGCGGTTCGGCTGCCCAAAGAATTCCGTTTTGCCGGTGACGAAGTCGAGATCTTCAAGCGCGGCGATGAAGTCGTGCTGCGGGAGAAGCCGCGGAACCTTGCGCGGGTGTTCGAACTCCTTTGCGAACTGCCGGAAGATGCCGTCGCTAGAGAGGATACGCCGCCGCAACGCAGGAAGGGCCTGTGATGGCCCGCTTCATGCTCGATACGAACATCTGCATCTACATCCGTCAGAAACGGCCGACCGCGATCCTCCGTCGCTTCGAGCAGCTCGAGCCCGGCGATGCTTGCATCTCGGCGGTGACATTCGGCGAACTGCGGTACGGAGCAGAAAAGAGCGCGCAACGGGAGCGCGCGCTCGGACTCTTGGATGAGCTCGTCACCCTCGCGGCCGTTGAGCCACTCTCGGCCGAAACAGCTGCCAGCTACGGCGTCATCCGTGCCGATCTCGAGCGTCGTGGCGCGATCATCGGCAATAACGACTTATGGATTGCGGCACATGCTGTGAGCCTTGGATCGATCCTCGTGACCAACAATGAGCGTGAGTTCGCCCGGGTCGCCGATCTCAAAGTCGAGAACTGGGTAACGGCCTGATCGCCGCGCCTCGATCGCGCCGCGCCATCAATTCTTCCCATACACCGGCACGACGGCGCCGCGCGTCACCTTGTTCTCGGGCGAGGCCAGGAACAGGATCGTCGCCGCGACTTCCTCGACCTTGGGCCAGGCGCCAAAATCCGCCTTCGGCATGTCCTTGCGGTTCGCGGGCGTATCCATGATCGACGGCGCGACGGCATTCACGAGGATGTCCTGCTTGGCGATCTCCTCGGAGAGCGCCACCGTGAAGGCCGCGACCGCGGCCTTAGCTGCCACATAGGCCGTCATGTTGGCGCCGAGCCGCCATTCGAGGCCGAAGCGCGCCGTCACGTTGACGATGCGGCCGCCGCGGCTCATGGCCTTGGCGGCGGCGCGGCTGCACAGGTAGGCGCTCACCAGGTTGGTCTCGATCATCTTCATCAGGTCGGCCTTGCTGGTCTCCGCCATCGGCCGCCACGCGAAACCGCCCGCGATGTTGATCGAGGCCCAGAGCTGCGGCACGCCCGCATAGAGACGCTCCACCGCGGCCTCGTCTGTCAGATCGACATCGGCCAGCATCTTCACGCGGTCGTGGCCGCGATGCGGAAAGCGCGCGCCCCCGTCGGCGGAGCGGAACGGGATGTGGCAGACCGCGCCCGCGTCCAGCAAGGCGCCGACGACCGCGCTGCCCAGTGCGCCCGTGCCGCCCGTCACCACCACATGGCGATCGCGAAAATCCATCAGCCGCGCCCCCGTTGTGCACGCGTCGGCAGCACCTGGTGCGTGAGCCAATTGACGATCTCGGCGGTGCGCAGGGTGTCGTCCAGCGTTGCGGCATCGGCGCCGTAGCGCCAGGCGAGCGGCCGGTTGCCGCGATCGCGCTGCAGCGTCTCGAGATCGACCGCGAAAGCCTCGATCTCCTCCGGCGTCGTGAACAGCCCGTCCTCGATCAGGCGCACGCCGTAGCGGCGCACGATCGCGGCCATCTCCTTGAAGGAATATTCCGGATGATACTGCACGCCCCAGGCGACCGTGCCGTTGACGCGGATCTCCGCGGCCTGCACGTCGGACATCTCGTTGCGCGCCAGCACCGTTGTGCCGGGCGCCAGCGTTTCGATCTCGTCGAGATGCACGCAGAGCGCGTCGAACACCTCGCCCTTGCCGCGGAACATGGCGTGCCCGCGTCCCGCCGGCGTCACGGCGATCCGCCGCGCGAAGCCGATCTCGCGGCCCTTCGGGTTCTTGCGCACGCTGCCGCCCGCCGCGACGGTCAGCAGCTGGAGCCCCCAGCAGCTGCCGAAGATCGGAGTCCCGGAGTTCAGCGCCGCGCGCGTCAATTCGATCTGCGGCTCGATCGCAGGCCCGCCGTCGTAGATGTTCAGCGCCGATCCCGTGATCGCGATCCCGTCATAGCCCTCGAGCCCGCTTCCGCTGGGGAGGTTGGCGCCGGGGTCCGTCGGGTAGCAGATGTCCACCACGGCACTCGGCAGCAGCCGGCCGAGCAGCTCCGCATAGCCTTCGCCCGTCACGGTTCCACCCATGGACCTGTGCCGGTCTCGGGTTTTGGCCGTATTGCCTTCGACGACGAGGAGACGCGGTGCCGGCATCGCGATTTTTACCGTAAGAATGAACCGGGGAGGCAGCTGCGCCACATAAGCATATCGCCCACTTGAGCGCGACGCCCGACGCGCTCATTGTGCGTCCGGGCAGAGGGGCATCATGGCGGATTATGATCTCGCCGTCATCGGCGGCGGCATCAACGGAGCCGGGATCGCGCGCGACGCGGCCGGGCGGGGCCTGCGCGTGCTGCTGGTGGAGCAGAACGACTTCGCCTCCGCGACCTCGTCGGCCTCGACCAAGCTGATCCATGGCGGCTTGCGCTACCTCGAGCACGGTGCCTTCCGCCTCGTGCGCGACGCGCTCGCCGAGCGCGAGGTGCTGCTGCGCATGGCGCCGCATCTCATCCGGCCGCTGCGTTTCGTGCTGCCGCATCACCAGGACCTGCGTCCCGCCTGGCAGCTCCAGCTCGGCCTCTTCTTCTACGACCGGCTCGCCGGCCGTGAGCTGCTGCCCGGCACGGAGCGCATCGATCTCAGCCATCACCCGGTCGGCAAGCCGCTCAAGCGCGGCTTCCGCACGGCCTTCGAATATTCCGACTGCTGGGTCGACGACTCCCGCCTCGTCATTCTCAACGTGGTGGACGCCGCCGAGCGTGGCGCCACGATCCGTTCGCGCACGCGGCTCGTGCGCACCGACCGCGAAGACCGTCACTGGCGGCTGGTCCTCAATGCCGACGGCCAGCGCGAGATCGTCACGGCGCGCGGGCTCGTCAATGCGACCGGACCCTGGGTCGCCGAAACCGCGACCCATGTCATTCGTCACAAGCCGGGCGTCGGCGTGCGGCTCGTCAAGGGCAGCCACATCGTGGTGCCGCGCCGGTTCGAGCACGACAAAGCCTATATCTTCCAGAATGCGGACGGGCGCATCGTCTTCGCGATCCCCTATCAGCGCGACTTCACGCTGATCGGCACCACCGACGTCGATTTCGAGGGCGATCCCTCCGCGGCCGTCGCGAGCGCCGCCGAGATGACTTATCTCTGCCGCGCCGCCAGCGTCTATTTCCGCGAGCCCGTCGAGCCCGACGCGGTGGTGCACGCCTTCGCGGGCGTGCGGCCGCTGATCGATGACGGCTCGCGCCGCGCCAAGGATCTGACGCGCGACTATCTGCTGGCCCTCGATGCGTCGCCCGGCCGGCCCGCGCTGCTCACGGTCTATGGCGGCAAGATCACGACCTATCGTCGCCTCGCCGAAGCGGCGCTCGGCCAGGTCGCGCGCCTCCTCAATCTCGGCCCGCCCTGGACCGCGCGCATCCCGCTCCCCGGCGGCGAACTGCCCTGGGACGGCATCGACGCGCTGGTGACGCGCGCCTGGGGCCGCTGGCCCTTCCTCACGCCCGGCAATGCGCGCCGTATGGCGGAAGCCTATGGCACGCGGCTCGACCGCATCCTCGGCAATGCCAATTCGTTCGACGATCTCGGCGAGCGCTTCGGCCCGGAGCTCACGGCCGCCGAAGTCCGCTACCTCATGCGCCACGAGTTCGCCGAGACCGCCGACGACATCCTCTGGCGGCGCACCAAGCTCGGGCTGCGCCTGAGCCCCGACGAGAAGGCCGCGCTGGCGCATTTCGTGCAGCGGAACGCGGAGCAGCCCGTCGCGGCCGAGTGAGCGCTTGCCCATGCGGCGAGACGCGTGATTACTTCGGACCCTGTCACATACGGGGCCCGGAATGCCGTCGCACCTCATCGCCATCGACCAGGGAACGACCTCCACGCGCGCCATCGTGTTCGACGCGGCGCTCGCGCCCGTCGCGACCGCGCAGCAGGAGTTCACCCAGCATTTCCCGTCGCCCGGCTGGGTCGAGCACGACCCGGAGGAGATCTGGCGCAGCGTGGTCGCGACCGTGCAGGGCGCCATGGCGAAGGCCGGCCTCACGGCGAAGGACATCGCAGCGATCGGCATCACCAATCAGCGCGAAACCGTGGTGATCTGGGACCGCGCGAGCGGCAAGCCGATCCACAACGCGATCGTCTGGCAGGACCGCCGCACCGCCGAGCAGTGCGCCGCGCTGAAAGCCGCCGGGAACGAGGCGGCCGTGACCGAGACGACCGGGCTGCTGCTCGATCCTTATTTCTCCGGCACTAAGATCACTTGGCTGCTCGACAACGTGCCGGGCGCGCGCGCCGCCGCGGAAGCCGGCCGGCTCGCCTTCGGCACCATCGACACGTTCCTGCTGTGGCGTCTCACCGGCGGCGAGGTGCATCGCACCGACGCCACTAATGCGGCGCGCACGCTGTTGCTGGACATCCGCAGCGGCGCCTGGGACGCCGACATGATGGCCCTGCTGCGCGTGCCGGCCGCGCTGCTGCCCGAGGTGCGCGACTGCGCCTCCGAGTTCGGCACCAGCGACTCGGCGCTGTTCGGAGGTCCCATCGCGGTGCGCGGCATCGCGGGCGACCAGCAGGCCGCGACCGTGGGGCAGGGCTGCTTCACGCCCGGCATGATGAAGTCCACTTACGGGACCGGCTGCTTCGCGCTGCTCAACACGGGCGATGCGCCGGTGAAATCCGCGAACCGCCTGCTCACCACGATCGCGTATCAGCTCGACGGCAAGCGCACCTATGCGCTCGAAGGCGCGATCTTCATCGCGGGGGCCGCGGTGCAGTGGCTGCGCGACAGCGTGCGCCTGATCGGCGAGGCGCCGCGCTCGGGCGAGCTCGCCGCACTCGCGGATCCGGCCGAGGAAGTCTATCTGGTGCCGGCCTTCGTCGGCCTCGGCGCACCCTGGTGGGACGCGCAGGCGCGCGGCGCCATCTTCGGCCTTACGCGCAAGTCGGGCGTCGCCGAGATCGCGCGCGCGGCGCTCGAGTCCGTCGGCTATCAGACGCGCGACCTGCTCGACGCCATGCGCGCCGACTGGCCGGCCGCGCAGACGACCGACACCGTGCTGCGCGTCGACGGCGGCATGACGGCGAGCGAATGGACCATGCAGTTCCTGGCCGACATCCTGGCGGCGCCCGTCGACCGGCCGACCATCATGGAGACGACGGCGCTCGGCGCCGCCTATCTGGCCGGGCGCCAGGCCGGGATCTGCCCGGACCTCGCGGGCTTCGCGACCACTTGGAAGCGCGACCGCCGCTTCGAGCCGCGCATGGACGAGGCGACGCGCGCGCGCAAATGGGCCGGCTGGCACGACGCGGTGCGCCGCACATTGACGAACCGCTAACCTTAATCGGAAACGCACAGCCGCCTCCGCAATTTCCCCGACAATTCTATTCAACGTCTTTACGAGCGGCACACGCGCCGGTGCTCAAATGCGACCGCGGGAAAAAGGCCGACCCACAGGGGGCGCGCGGCATGCATTCGACACTGTCGAAACGAGTCGAGAAGCTGGTGCAGTCGGTCGCCGTCTTGGTGATCGACGACAACCAGTACATGCGGAAGGTGATCCGCAATCTCCTCGTCAATCTCGGCGTGAAGCAGATCCACGAAGCCGGCGACGGCATCGCGGGCCTCGAGGCGATCCGCATGTTCGCCCCGGACCTCGTGATCCTCGACTGGGAAATGCCGCTGCTCAACGGCGCCGAGCTGGTGCGCATCGTGCGCTCGCCCGGCGTCTTCCCGGTGCCGGACGTGCCGATCATCATGCTGACCGGTCATGTCGAGCGCTGGCGCGTGGTCGAGGCGACGCGCCTCGGCGTCAACGAGTTCCTCAAGAAGCCGGTCTCCGGCAAGGCGCTGCTCGACCGCATGGTTGCGATCCTGGCGCATCCGCGGCCGATGGTGCGCCTCGGCGACTATTACGGTCCCGAGCCGCGCAAGCTCTTCTACGAGCCCGTGCAGAAGATCGTTCCCGGCAATGCGCCGTCCGCTGCCGCCCCGGAGACGCCCAGCCCGACCGATTTCAGCAAGGTCTCGCTCTGACCTTCCGGCAATCGCCCGCTGTCCAGAGTGGTTGAGCCGTCGCGGCGCAGCGAGTAGCGTGCGCCCGGCTTGGACGGATTCTGGGGCGAGGACACGTGGCCAGCATCGAAGCGGGAGCTGCGGAGCGCAAGGACGGACGGGCGCGCCCCTTCGTGCGCTTCGAGGCCGTCACCAAGCGGTTCGGCGCCTTCACGGCCGTGGACGCGCTCACGCTCGACATCCACGAGGGTGAGTTCTTCGCGCTGCTCGGCCCCTCGGGTTGCGGCAAGTCCACGCTGCTGCGCATGCTCGCGGGCTTCGAGAGCCCCGACGAGGGCCGCGTGCTGCTCGCCGGCGAGGATCTCGCGGGCGTGCCGCCGTATCGCCGTCCCGTGAACATGATGTTCCAGAACTACGCGCTCTTCCCGCACCTCACGGTCGAGAAGAATGTCGCGTTCGGCCTCAAGCAGGAGGGCCTGCCGAAGTCGGAGATCGCAACGCGCGTGCGCGAGATGCTCTCGCTCGTGCAGCTCGTGGAGTTCGGCCAGCGCAAGCCGGACCAGCTCTCGGGCGGTCAGCGCCAGCGCGTCGCGCTCGCCCGCGCGCTCGCCAAGCACCCGAAGGTGCTGCTGCTCGACGAGCCGCTCGCCGCCCTCGACCGCCGCCTGCGCGAGGAGACGCGCTTCGAGCTGGTCGACCTGCAGGCGCGCCTCGGCACCACCTTCGTGATAGTCACGCACGACCAGGAAGAGGCGATGGCACTCACGGATCGCATCGCCGTCATGGACCGCGGCAGGATCGTGCAGGTCGGTCCGCCCGCCGAGATCTATGAGCGGCCGAACTCGCGTTATGTCGCGAGCTTCGTCGGCGACGTGAACCTGCTCGACGGCCAGCTCGCCGCGACCGACGCCGATGGCGCGGACATCGAGAGCTTCGCCTGCGGTCGCCTGACCGCGGCCGAGCATGTGGACGCGCGGCCGGGCGCGCCGGTGTGGATCGCGCTGCGTCCCGAGAAGGTGCGGATCTCGCGTGAGCGGCCCGCCGGCGAGGAGATCAACGCGGTTGCAGGCGCCGTCGTGGACATCGGCTATCTCGGCAACAGCTCGATCTACAAGGTGCGGCTCGACAGCGGCTTCGTGATGAAGGCCGCGGTGCCGAACCTCACGCGGCATCTCGCGCGCGAGATCGGCTGGGACGACCGCGTCTGGCTCTCCTGGCCGTCCGATGCCGGCGTGGTGCTGACCCAATGAGCCGCGACGCCGCAACGCGCACGCCGGGCGGCCGCCTCGCGGTGCTGCTGCCCTATCTATGGCTGATCGCTTTCTTCCTCGTGCCGTTCCTGATCGTGCTCAAGATCAGCTTTTCGGCGACCACGATCGCGCAGCCGCCCTACGAGCCGGTGCTCGATCTCGCGGCCGGCTGGCAGGGCGTGAAGGACTTTCTCGCTGGACTGTCCATCGACAATTACAAGACGCTGATCGGCGACGACCTCTATCTCTACTCCTATCTCAAGAGCCTCCAGGTCGCGGCGCTCTCCACGCTCATCCTGCTCGTCACGGCCTATCCGGTCGCCTATGCGCTGGCGCGCACGCCGCGCCGCTGGCAGCCGATCCTGCTGCTCCTGATCGTGTTGCCCTTCTGGGTCTCGCTGCTGATCCGCGTCTATGCCTGGATGACGATCCTGCAGCGCGAGGGCCTGCTCAACCAGCTCCTGGTCGCGATCGGCCTCGTCGACGAGCCCGTCACCTGGCTCGCGAGCGACACCGCGGTCTATATCGGCCTCGTCTATTCCTACTTCCCGTTCATGGTGCTGCCCCTCTATGCGAGCCTGGAGCGCATGGACGAGAGCCTGCTGGAAGCCGCCGCCGATCTCGGCAGCCCGCCCTGGAAGAGCTTCTGGCAGATCACGGTGCCGCTCTCGCTGCCCGGCATCGTGGCGGGCGCGCTGCTCTGCTTCATTCCGATCGTCGGCGAGTTCGTGATCCCGGACCTGCTCGGCTCGTCCTCCACCACCATGATCGGCCAGACGCTCTGGAGCGAGTTCTTCGCCAATCGCGACTGGCCGCTCGCCTCGGCCGTGGCGGTCGTGCTCCTGGTGCTGCTGGTGGTGCCGATCGTCGCCTATCAGCAGCACGAGGCGCGGCAAGTGGAGCAGGGCAGATGAGAAGGGGCCCTTCCAACATCAACGTCGCGGCGCTGGCCCTCGGCCTCGCGTTCCTCTATCTGCCGATCGTCATCCTGGTGATTTTCTCGTTCAACGCCTCGCGCTCGGTAACGGTGTGGAGCGGCTGGTCGCTGCGCTGGTATCGCGAGCTGCTCAACGATTCCGCCATGCTGGACGCCGCCTTCATCTCGTTGCGCATCGCCGCGCTCTCCGCGACGGCCGCGACCGTGCTTGGCACGCTCGCGGCACTCGGCCTCGCCCGCGCGGGCCGCTTCCGCGGCCGCGTCCTGTTCTCCGGCATGGTCTATGCGCCGATCGTGATGCCGGAGGTGATCACCGGCCTCTCGCTGCTGTTGCTGTTCGTCGCCGTCGAGCTCGACCGCGGCTTCTGGACCGTGACCATCGCGCACACCACGCTCACCATGTGCTTCACCGCGATCGTGGTCGGCTCGCGTCTCGCCACTTTCGATCGCAGCCTGGAGGAGGCCGCGATGGATCTCGGCAGTCCGCCGCTGCGCACCTTCCTCACGGTCACGCTTCCGCTGATCTGGCCGGCGGTCGCCTCGGCCTGGATGCTCGCCTTCGCGCTCTCGCTCGACGACGTGGTGCTCGCGAGCTTCACGACCGGGCCCGGCGCCACCACGCTGCCGATCCGCGTCTATTCCGAGATGCGCCTCGGCGTGAAGCCCGAGATCAACGCGATCTGCACGATCCTGATCGCGTTTGTCGCACTCGGTGTGATCGTCGCCTCGCTCCTGACCAAGCGAAGTGCCGCGCGCCAGGAGCGCGCCGCGGCCTTGGGTGCGCCGTTGTAGGGTGCGCTAAGCGGCCCGGGCCTTGCGGTTTGGCGAAGCGTCGGATCCGCGTGCGCACGCGCGATCAACGTCAGAGTGAATCGGCAGCGCCTCGGGCGCGCTTAGCGCACCCTACGAAGTTGACCGCTTACTGCGAGCGTGGCGAGGACGTCGGGAGCTGCAGGCCCGGGATCGTGATGCCTTCGCGCCGCAGCCTGTCGATGGCGGAGCGCACGGCCTCGGGATTGCGCATCAATTCCTGCGCGGACTGCGAGCGCTGGATCAGGCTCTGCGCGTCCGGCAGCATCACGGGATCGTCCCACGGGCCCTGCACCACGAAGGGCAGTTCGAAGCCCTGGCCCGCATCGGTCGAGGCCGGCACCAGGCTCGCGGTGCCCTTGAGATCGAGATCGCGCGACGGGATCGAGGCGGAGCCGCCGAGCGCGAGCCGCACGCCCGTGCCCTCGAGCCGCACCTCTTCGACCGTGGCGGTGCCGTTCTCGAGTCGCAGCAGCACGTTGAGCTTGCTGAAGGTGGTGCGGCCGCGGCGGAATTCGGCGGCGCCCGACAACGGCTTCGCCTCCAGCCGCTTGAGCAGCTGCTCGACATTGATGCCCGTGATCGCGCCTTGCCGCGCGGTCAGGCTGGCGGTGCCCGTGATGGTGCGCGTGAGCTCGAACACGCTGTCGCCCGCGGCTTCCAGCGCGAAGGCGAGGTCGCCTTTCCCCTCGAGCCGGCGGATGCCGAACAGGTCGCCGAGACAAGTCTCGAGGTCCACATTGGTGAACTGCAGCTGCGACTTCACGCCGGCGTCGTCGCGCGCCTGCGCGAGCGTGATCGAGCCCTTGAGGATGCCGCCGAAAGCCTGCGCTTCGCCCACCGTCACGTTGAGATTGCCGTCGCGCAGGTTGGCGGCGACACCGGTGCGGCCGAGCTTGGCATTGGCCGCGACGATATTCGCGGCCGAGAGGCGCAGGTCGAGGTCGAAGCTGCTCAGCCCTTCGAGCGAGATCTGCCCGCGATTCCACACGCGCTCGTTGGTGCGCATGAGCTGCACCGTGGAGATGTAGGGTGTGAGGTCGAGCGTCTCGGAGGCGAGCGTGCCCTTGATGGTGGGGCGGTCCGCCGTCGTGAGCGAGAGCACGCCCTCGGCCACGTTGCCGTCGAGCTCCATGTTCACGCCCGAGAGCGAGAAGCTGCCGCCGACCGCGGCCGCATGCGCCTTGAGCGCGAAGCGGCCGAAGCCGCCGCCGGGCAGCGGCTCGTAGCCGGCCCATTGCATGGCCTGGCGCAGCGAGGCGCCGTCGGCCGCCAGCGTGCCCTCGACCTTGAGGGTCGGCCGGTTGCTGAAGTGGCCGTCGAAGGCGAGCTTGAACGGCTCGCCCGCGAGCCGAACCTTCAGCCCCGAACGCTGTCCGCTGAGCGCCGCGAGCAGATCGCCGAGGCTGACGCTGCCGTCGACCGGCTGTCCGCGCCATATGAATCGCCCGGTGGCGCCGAAGCTGCGCGAGATCGAGGGCCAGGCGAGCGAAAGCTCGACGCTCGACAGCGTCTCCGCGATGCCGCGCGCCTCGTCGCGGATGATCACCACGCCCTCGCTCATCCGGATCTCGGAGAACGACATCACGTGCTCGGCCTTGGCGGCCGGCTCGAGCGTGCGCGCGAGCGTGTCGATCAGCGCCGACCAGTTGGAGCGCCCGTCCTTATCGACCGCGACGGTGACGCTCGGCCGCGTGAGCGAGATGTCGGCGGTCTCGATGCGGCCGATCAGCAGTGGCAGCAGGCGCAGATTGGCGGTGAGCCGCTCGGCCGCAAGCGCGGGGCGCTCGCTGCGCTCCTCGCCGAGGCTCACATCCGTGAAGGTGACGGTCGCCGAGGGGAAGAGCGAGACGGAGGCTTCGCCGCGGATCACCGGCTCGAGCCCGGTCACGGCGCGGATCTCGGCCGTCACGGCCGTGCGCACGCTATCCGCCGGGATGAGGAGGGAGACCGTGATCAGCGCCCCGATGCCGACCACCAGGGCGGCCGCAAAGACGAGACCCAGACGCAAATAGCCGGCCGGCGCAGTCACGAAGATTGTTTCCGATGATGACCCGGGTGATGGGCGGCTGACTATAATCGCCGTCGACCCCTAAGCAAACCTTGTCCCCCCTCCGTGACCTTTTCGTGGCTGGGGACGGCTTGTGAGCATTTCTCCGAACCACTATGGATTTTCCCTCAGTGGCTTGGCGGGGATTTCCCGATCGGCCGCGCAGAAGAAACGGAGACGACACATGACCGCCACGGAAATGCCGCTGTGGAGCCCGAGCCCCGAACGCGTGGCGGCGAGTCAGGTCATGTCCTTCATGGGCGAGGTGAGTCGCCGGCACGGCGTGACCCTCGGGAATTATCGGGATCTGCACGCCTGGTCGGTCGCGCATCGGGACTTGTTCTGGGATCTCGCCTGGGACATCTTCGAGGTGATCGGCGAGAAGGGCGCGCACCGGGTCATGGACGGCGATCGCATGCCGGGCGCGCAGTTCTTCCCTGACGCCAAGCTCAATTTCGCGCAGAATCTGCTGCGCCGGTCCGACGATGCGCCCGCCATGATCTTCCGCGGCGAGGACAAGGCGCGCTGGCAGCTCTCCTGGGCCGAGCTCAATGCGCTCGTCTCGCGGCTGCAACAGGCGCTGAAGGCCGCCGGCATCGGCCCGGGCGACCGCGTCGCCGCCATGCTGCCGAACCTGCCCGAGACCATTGCGGCGATGCTCGCGGTCGCGTCGATCGGCGCGATCTGGTCGTCCTGCTCGCCGGACTTCGGCGAGCGCGGCGTGCTCGACCGCTTCGGCCAGATCGAGCCCAAGGCTTTCATCGCGGTGGACGGCTATTGGTACAATGGCAAGCCGGTGCGCATTGTCGACAAGCTTAAGCCGATCGTCGACCAGCTTCCCTCGGCCGCCACCGTGGTGATCGTGCCCTATCTCAAGGAAGCCGATGCGGTCGCGAAGGCGCTGCCGCGCGCCGTGACGCTCGACGCCTTCATCGCGCCGTTCGCCGCGAAACCCGTCACCTACGAGCAGCTGCCGTTCAATCATCCGCTCTATATTCTCTATTCGTCCGGCACCACCGGCGTGCCGAAATGCATCGTGCACGGCGCCGGCGGCACGCTGCTGCAGCACCTCAAGGAGCATCGCCTCCAGTGCGACCTGCGCGAAGGCGACCGGCTGTTCTACTTCACGACCTGCGGCTGGATGATGTGGAACTGGCTCGCGTCGGGCCTCGCGACCGGCTGCACGCTCGTGCTCTATGACGGCTCGCCCTTCGCGCCTTCGCACAATGTGCTGTGGGACTACGCGCAGGAGGAGCGCATCACCCTGTTCGGCACCTCCGCGAAATACATCGACGCGCTCTCCAAGGCCGGGGGCGCGCCGATCAAGACGCATGATCTCTCGGCGCTGCGCGCCATCACCTCGACGGGTTCGCCGCTCGCGCCCGAGAGCTTCGAATACGTCTACCGCGCCATCAAGCAGGACGTGCATCTCGCGTCGATCTCGGGCGGCACCGACATCGTCTCGTGCTTCGTGCTCGGCGATCCGACGAGCCCGGTGTGGAAGTCGGAGATCCAGGCGCCGGGTCTCGGCATGGCGGTCGATGTCTGGTCCGAGGAGGGCAAGCCGATCCGCGAGGAGAAGGGCGAACTCGTCTGCGTCAAGCCGTTCCCGTCCATGCCCGTGAAGTTCTGGAACGATCCCGACGGCCGCAAGTATCACGCGGCCTATTTCGACCGCTTCCCGAATGTCTGGTGCCACGGCGACTTTGCCGAATGGACGCGCCACGGCGGCATGATCATTCACGGCCGCTCCGACGCGACGCTCAATCCGGGTGGCGTGCGCATCGGCACCGCCGAGATCTACGCGCAGGTGGAGCAGATCCCAGAGGTGGTCGAAGCGCTCTGCATCGGCCAGGACTGGGACAACGATGTGCGCATCGTGCTGTTCGTGCGCCTGAAGGAGGGCGCAGTGCTCGACGACGCCCTCAAGCTGCGCATCGCGCGCAAGATCCGCGAAGGCGCAAGCCCGCGTCACGTCCCGGCGAAGATCATCGCGATCGACGACATCCCGCGCACACGCTCTGGCAAGATCACCGAGCTCGCGGTCCGCGACGTGGTGCACGGCCGCGCCGTGAAGAACACCGAGGCGCTTGCCAACCCGGAAGCGCTGGCGCTGTACCGGGATCTCAGCGAGCTGCGAAACTGATCGATCAGACGAGACCGAACACAGCGGCGCTCACGGCGCACAGCACAACGACGAGCCAGGGCGTCACCTTCCACATGAACAGCAACAGGAAGGCCGCGACAGCGAGGGCGAAGTCCCGCGCCGACAGGATGCCGGCGGTCCAGACCGGGTGATAAAGCGCGGCGAGCAGAAGCCCGACCACGGCCGCATTGACGCCACGCAGCGCGGCCTGCGCGGCCGGGCCCCGCCGCAGCGCATCCCAGAACGGCAGCGCGCCGATGACGAGCAGGAAGGACGGCAGGAACACCGCCAGAAGGCAGATCGCGGCTCCTGACCAGCCATTCGGCTCCGGGCCCATGACGGCGCCGAGATAGGCCGCGAACGTGAACAGTGGTCCCGGAACAGCCTGCGCGGCGCCGTAGCCCGCGAGGAACGCATCGTTCGTGACCCATCCGGGCGGCACGACCGAGGCCTGCAGCAGCGGCAGCACCACATGGCCGCCGCCGAACACCAGCGAGCCTGCGCGATAGAAGGCATCCACCAGCGCGATCGACTGGCTTGGCACGGCGGCATGCAACAGCGGCAAGCCAAGAAGCAGCACGGCGAATACGACGAGTGCCGTGACGGCGGCCGCGCGGCTGACCGGATGTGGAAGGGCGGCGTGATCGGTCGGGGCCGGCGCACGCAGCAGGACGAGACCCACGACCGCGCCGAGCAGGATGGCGCCGACCTGACCCAGGGCCGAAGGGATCGCGAGGACGATGACGGCCGCCGCCACGGCGAGCGTCGCGCGCTCGCGATCCGGCGCGAGCGAGCGCATCATCGCGAGCACGGCCTGCGCCACCACGGCAACGGCCGCCACCTTGAGGCCGTGCAACCACGCGCTCCCGAGCGCGTCGCCGAGCCTGGTCACGCCTTGAGCGAACAGCACGAGAGCGATGGCAGACGGAAGGGTGAACCCCGTCCACGCGGCAAGCGCGCCCGCATAGCCCGCGCGCGACAGCCCGATCGCGATCCCGACTTGGCTGCTCGCGGGGCCAGGCAGAAACTGACACAAGGCGACGAGATCCGCGTAGGCCTTTTCGTCGAGCCACTTGCGCCTGGTTACGAATTCATCGTGGAAGTAGCCAAGATGCGCGACGGGGCCGCCGAAGCTCGTCAGGCCCAGCCGCAGGAAGGTGGTGAACACCTCGCCCGCACTCCCGCGCCGCGCGTCCACGGCCTGTGCTGATCCTTCCGACATGAGATCGCCACCCTCGTGCCTCATGGCCGCGCTGTCGATCGTTATCGAAGCCCGCTCATCCCCACAAGACCCGCGCGTGGGCGTCGTGATGCCGAGGACTGACGGGCGGCGAGGAATCTCGCGCGTGCAACGCATGAGGTCTGTGTCCGCTTGATATGGCTCAAGGCTCTGGCCGGCTGCATCGCTAGGATCAAATGGACAAGCGCGACCCGGTGCTCATGAGCAAACGCATCGTCGTCATCGACGGCCATCCCGATCCGGCGCGCGAGCGTTTCTGCCATGCGCTCGCAGGCGCCTATGCGGACGCCGCCGAGGCGGCCGGACACCAGGTCCGGCGCATCACGGTCGCGGACCTCGACGTGCCTGTGTTGCGCAACGCGCAGGACTGGGCCAAGGGCACAGCCACATCGGACGTACGGAACGCGCAGGAGGCGATCGCCTGGGCCGAGCACCTCGTGATCCTCTATCCGCTCTGGCTCGGCTCCATGCCGGCGCTGCTGAAGGCGTTCTTCGAGCAGGTGTTTCGTCCCGGCTTCGCGCTCAAGGAAGAGAAGGGGAAGGGCTGGCCGGTCGGACTCTTTGCCGGCAAGTCGGCGCGTGTCGTCGTCACAATGGGCATGCCGGCGCTGATCTACCGCCTGTTCTTCCTCTCGCACAGCCTGAAGAGCCTCGAGCGCAACATCCTGCGCTTCTCCGGCATCAAGCCCATTCGCGAGTCGGTGATCGGCAGCGTCGAGTCGAGCGCGGCGCATCGCGAGAAATGGCTGCAGGAGATGCGCGCGCTCGGGCACGAGGGGCGATAGACGCAGCTTCCAAATTTTATTTCTGGTTTCCAGAAAATGCTCTTGCATTTATGGGAAACCCGTGCATACTCGCCGGGTTCCTGCTCATGAGGGGCATCCCCGGGTGGTGCCGCGATGCGAGCAGGGAGCGGTCCTCCGGTTCGGCTTGTCAGCCGAACCCGGGGCGGTTCGAAGCGAAAGCCACTCCGGCACAATGACTGGAGCGCAGGGAGCCTGCTGGCTCGACGACGGCTTCGCCATCGTTGAGCGAAGCGCTGCTTCGACGCCGTGACGGTCATGGGTCGCCCTAACGGGGGCACAGCGACCGGGAACCGCAGTGGAGCGCCGAGAGGCGCGGGGGGGGCGGGCGGGACGGGCCC
>JAEYAU010000251.1 GCA_023404705.1 Pseudomonadota bacterium | reverse complement strand
CACACAGATCCTCCGCCGCCCGGCATACCGCCGCTACCGACGCCGCCGCCGGTTGGCCCACCGCCGACACTCGGCGCCGCTGCGGCCGGCGCCCCTCCGCCACCGCCTCCACCTCCGCCTCCGACGCCGGTAGGCCCTCTCTGCGCCAGGCTCGGCGCAGCCGCCAGCACCAGAACGGACGCCGCCGTGACACATCCCAGTAACGAGCTACGCATCTCACACTCCTGCATGCGCCCCTGCCGGATGAACACAGGAGCGCCACGGAAGTTGCCTCACGTCCCCGTCACTGCGGTGCGACGCTTGGCGTGACGCTGCGTGAGATGGCTTCGGTCAGAAGCCGCCGTCGCCTCCGCCGCCGCCGCCGGTCTGGCATTGCGGCAGGGACGGGTTCACGAAACACGGCGGGTAGGAGAAGGCCTGCGCGGGCGCCACCACGGACTCGATGACGGGCTTCGTCCACTCGCGCGGCAGCACCACCAACGAGGTCGCGCCGCCGACCATGATGGCGGCCGACTTGATGACGTCTCGGCGGCTCGGCTTACGATTCTTCATTCCTGTCCCCTTGATCTGCGTATGCGGCAACTGTCGCGGTCGCGGAGCACTGGCGACAATCCGTTTTGTGCAACGCAGATTCCGCGATCGGCACGGTGCGCTTGACGGATGCAATGCCGCAGATGCTCGATCGCACCGTGCAGACCGAGCCTCACCTCTCATGAGCCGGCAAGTCCGCGACTGGCTCGTCCATTGCGCCGACCCGCTCGGCGCTTGTGTTCCGCCATCGCGCCTGCCCAGCCCTAAAGCCGCGCACGAGATGGTGCGGCAGGCCGAGCGGCACGGCGTGCTGCCGGCGCTGCTGCGTCACTTTCCTTTCGATCAGGATCCCGCGCTCGCGCCCGTCAAGGCAGATGCCCGCGCACGCCACCGAACCGGCCTCGGCTTCTCGCTGGTGCTGCGCGCTCAGTGCGAGGCGCTGATGGCGGCGCTGCGCGGCCTCCCCGTCACCGTGATGAAGGGCCCCTTGTTCGCGCAGCACCTCTATCCGGACCCGCAGCTGCGCGGCTTCACGGATCTCGACCTGCTCGCCGCCCCCGAAGCCGTGCCGGCCATCGCGGCGCTGTTGCCCCAGCAGGGCTACTGGCTCGCCACGGTCGACAACGAGTCCGACCCGCAGGAATGGAAGTGGCTGCACCGGGACAATGACGCGCTGATGGTCGAGGTGCAGACAAATCTGATCCATCGCTCGCGTCTGCGCGCCCTCCTCTCGGTCACTTACGCGGACATCGCACACGGTGCGGACCAGCCCGCCGCGCTGCTGCTGATCGCGCTGGTGCATGGCGGCGCGGGGCACCGCTACAAGCGGCTGCAACACGTGGTCGACATCCTGCAGGGCGCCCGCGCGCTGACCGATCCTGCCGAGGAAGTGCGCTTCGCCGCGCTGGTGACGCGCACGAACGCTCGCTTCCCCGCGGTCGTCGGGCTCGAGCTCGCGGGTCGGCTGTTCGACGAGCCGCGCTGCCTCGAGATCGCGCAGGCGCTCGGGCCGGTGCGTCACGCGAGCCTCGCACGGCTGCTGCTCGGCCGCACTGTGATCGCCTCGACCATGGCGCGCAACGGCTGGCTGCACGGCCTGCGTCGCATGCCGCTGCGTCCCCTGCTCCGGCTGAGCAGCCGGTGAAGCACATTCCTTGCGAGATCCGGATATACGCGGCGCGCACGCGCGCCGATGAAAATCCGATGGACAACGCCGATCACGTTCCGCGCCGGCGCAAGGGCTATCGTCTCGAGGAGATGGGCGAGGACCTCCTCCTCTATCGCTCAGCCGCGCTGAAGACGATCTATCTCAACGAGTCCGCGGCGGTGGTCTGGAAGCTTTGCGACGGCGCGCGCAGCGTGCGCGAGATCGCCGAGACTCTCGCCGCGGCCTATCGCGAGGACGCAAGCGCGATCGAGGCCGATGTCTGGGACGCCATCGACCGCCTGCTGCGCGAGGGCGCGCTGCGCCTCGATCCACCCGGCTCGGCGAGCCAGACCGTCGAGGCCTAGGATCCGGCGAGCTCGTCCTTGAGATCCTGCAGGATTGCATTCGCGGCTTCGTCGCCGATCAGCTCCCGGTAATGCGCTTCCATCTCCCGCGTCGGCAGGCCGAGCTCGCGATAGCCGATCAGATAATTGCGCATGCGGTCCTCGAGCCGGCTGAGATAGGGCGTGCCGAGCGGCCGCTGAAAGCGATGCAGCCAGCGCAGGAACGGCAGACAGAGCACCCGGCCGCCGGCACGGCGAAACTTCTCGTGGATATAGCCTTCCTCCAGGCCCCAGCCGCGGAACGCCGGATTGAAACCGGGCCAGGCGGCGCGCCGGCAGGCGAACAGGCCCATGCCCTGCATGCCGATCTCGAACGGCGCGGTCTCTGTATCCGTCACCGGCTGATAGCCGCGCCAGAAGCCGAACGTGCCTCCGCGCCATGCGGCATGATACTGCACCGCCATGTGGGCGAGGCTGTCGTGCAGCAGCGGCCCGTGCAGCAGGTCCCGCGTTCCGGGATGCTCCGCGAAATAGTCGAGCAGGCGCTGCACCGCACCTGATGCGATCAGCACGTGGCTGTCGACGCCGAGCACATAGTCGCCCGTCGCCTCGTGGAAGATCACATCCTTCACGGTCGTGCCCGAGCGATACTGCACCGGCACGTAGCGATAAGTCGGGATCGCTTCCTCGAGCGCCTTCAGCGGCGCCGCGCAAGGTCCGCTCGGATTGTTGTCGATCACGACGAATTCGGCGCGGTCGAGGATCTCGGGATGGTGCAGCCGCAGGCTCTGGATCGTGAAATAGACCCCGTCATAGTCGTCATAGGTCGCCATCCCGATGGTCAGCTCCGCGCGCGTGCGGCGCGGGGTCGGCGACGGAGCCGCGATGCGCTTGACGGCCTTTGCGGCCGGCGTGCTGGCGCCCGCGAAGGCGGACAGGATGCGCTGGGCCTGCTCGGCCGCAGGCGCGCCATCGAGCGCGAATTTCGCCAGCACGTCGACGACGCCGGCGAGCTGGCTGAAATCGCCGTAGCGCAGCGCGACCGCCGGCGCCTCCCGTGTCAGCGCCGTGATCGCCGCAAAGCCGCCGTCCGCCAGATTGCGCGCATTGGCGTTCTGACCCATCAGCCGCAGCGCCGCCTGCGCGGGGTTCACAGCCGTGATGGCGAGCTTCGCTCCAGCCGCGAAATCCGGAAAGACGATGAGCCGGCACGGGAGCGCGCCACGCTCGACACGATCCTCTGCAGGCCGGAGCATCAGGCTCGCCTCGGCGCGCAGCCGGCGCGCCGCCCCGAAGCTTGGCAGCGAGGCCACCGCCTCAGCGCTGCCTGGCTTGATCACGAGCGCGCGGGGTAGTCCCGCGATCGCGCCCTTCTCATCCAGGATCGCGACCTCCTCGGTCAAATATCGCAAGCCCCGGTCTACGAACCACGCCGTGAGCGACGACTTGCCGACGCCGGAGGCGCCCGAGATCAGGATCGCGCCGCCGTTCCAGCCGACCGCGCCGGCATGCAGCGCGACCCCGGTCGTGAGATCGGCTGTGAGCGCCAGCGGCGCCTCCTCCATCAAGCGGTTCAGCGTCGCGCCGCGCGTGAGGCCCGCAACGCGCTCGCCGGAAACACCGACCAGTGCGAACCGGCCACGCCCCGCCTCGTGCACCGTGATGGTCTTCGCCGGCGCGGCGCCTTCGGCCGACGGGCCGAACAGGATCTCGATCTCCGCGGCGAGCGAGCCCGGGACGTGCAGGGCGAGCGCCTGATCCTGCAAGCGGAGGATGTGAGGGCCTGCACGAGACCGCATGACGGTTCGGTCTCAGCAGTTGACCAACGCGGACCCGTCGAAGCAGAGCGACGGGGGAAATTCTCCGGTCGAGAAGGCGTAGGCGGGCGCGACCACGGCCTGGACGATCGGCTCGGTCCCCTCCTGCGGCAGAACCAGCATGGTCGTCAGGCCTCCAATCGCGATCGCGACCGATCGGACGACCTCGCGACGGCTCGGATTGTTCTGCATTCTGACCCCCATAACCCAGCAACGCGCGATTGTCGCGGCTGCAGCGCCGGGGCGGCAATCCAGTTTCGGCAATGGCCTATCCGAAGCTGGCGCGTTTCGCAGTGGGAGGGCGAAATCCGCGCCGGACCAAGCAGATCGACCGTGACGCTGAATCGATTTGCGAGCCGCGCCGCGGAACGCCATGCTCTCGTCACGGTTGATCCAGGAGCACTGATCCGCCGTCTTCGAGGAGCTCACATGCGCAAGATCCTCATCCCGGCCCTGTTCGTGGCAGCCTTCCAGATGGTCGGCGGAGCGCCCGCCCAGGCGCAGCCGCGCGATTATCCCTGGTGCGCCTGGTACGACTGGACGACCTACAACTGCGGCTTCGTCACGCTGCAGCAATGCATGGCGACCGTCTCGGGGGCCGGCGGCATGTGCCGCCGCAACGTCCACTCCTTCTACGAGGAGCCGCGCCGGCCGGTCCGCCGCCGCCACTACTGAGCTCGGATCGGGCGGTACAACGCGGCACGCCCCTCACTCCACGATCTTCCAATAGGAGTCCTTGCGGACCACCTTGCCGTCGCGGAACGTATAGAAGTCGCAGCCCCGCACTTCGATCCGCTTTCCCTCTGGCGTCGTGCCCGTGAGCGTCCACTTCGACATGCCGGTGTTCGCCGCCGCATCCACGAAGTGCTCGTCGTCGCCATAGTGCACATCCGGCAGCCCCTGGAAGCGCGTGGCCAGCGCATCCCGCACCTTCTGCCGGCCCTCGAAACGCGATCCCCACGGGCTGCTCCCCCGCGGCATCTCCAGGACGCAATCATCCGCGAACAAGGCCATGATGCGATCGAGATCATGCGCGTTGAACGCCGCACAGAGCTCGATCAGGTTCGAACGAATGTCCATGCGCGGCCTCTCGGGTCGTGCGGGTTGCCAGCTTCGGCAATCAGTTCTCACGTAAACTCGCCGCTACTATTTGTCTATCTGGCTGCTATGCTTCTTGTCTTGACCGAATGACTTTTCGCCATCGCTGTCTTTTCGGGAGGGGCCGGTATGTTGTGCTTCCGCAAAGTGGCACTCGTAGTGGCCTCGTTCGTTCTTGCGTTCTTTGCGTCAAGCGACGCAAGACTCCACTTGCGGCTTACAAGCGCCTTGGCGGTCGGCGATTGTCCAGGCGACCTCATCAGAAACCCGCAAGGTCGATGTGTTTGTCCCGGTATACAGATTCAGGTCGGCACGCGCTGCCAATGCCCGTCGGGTATGATCAAGAAAGGACGAATTTGCGATTTCCCGCCGAGGAAACCGAGATGTCCTGATGAGATGGAATACGTCTCCCCTTATGGCTGCCTGCGAGAGTGCGATCCGGATTGGGAGACGAGACGAGGACGGCTGTGTGTACCCGTCGATCGCCGCATACCCGATCCTGCGATATGCTGGTTGGTAGGCAACACCTGGGTTACGGCGCCGAACGAACCGCCGATTTGTAAGCCGCGTGGTCCGTGCGCGCTTGGACACTACCAGTGTCTGTACTGGCATCCCGACAGTGAGAAAAATGGCTGGCGTGCCTGTTGCCGGTCCACCCAAAGCTGCTGGAGCGGGGCGATCGGAAAGGGAGGGGTCCGCCTCGACGGTCCTTGGGGCTGCGATGCGACGCCATTGAAGTAGTCCGGCGCATAGCCTTCCTAAGCGACCCGCGACCGTCCTGCAGTCTGGCGGCCTAAGGGTTCCAGGACGTCGCCGCGAAGCGCAGCCCTCGGCGTCGCGAGAGCGAACACCGAAAGTATCCGGCTCCAAATGGACAGCGTTCTACCGCTGTCAAATCAGGGGGTTGGCGCCAAGCTGGCAGGAGTGGAGGGACTCGAACCCCCAACCCCCGGTTTTGGAGACCGGTGCTCTAGCCATTGAGCTACACTCCTAGCGCGGCCCTCTCTTAGTCGATCGGATCGGCGCGGGCAACGCTCCTCGGCGATGCGCGCGGTCCGGGAAAACTCCGATCCGCGCCCGCCTGCCCTTACGCGCAGGCGTCCAGCGGCATCGGGCCGACATAGCGCGACTTCGGCCGGATGATGCGTCCGCCCCGCTCCTGCTCGGCGACGTGGGCGACCCACCCCGCGACTCGGCCGGCGGCGAACAGCGGCGTAAAGCCGTCGCGCGGAACCCCGAGGGCCTCGAGCAGCAGCGCGGTGTAGAACTCGACATTGACGTCGAGCGGCCGCGCGCGCTTGCGCCGCGCCAGCACGGTGAGCGCGGCGCGCTCCACGGCTTCGGCCAGCGGAATGCGGCCGGTGCCGCCGAGCCGGCGCACCGCAGCCTTGAGGATATCGGCGCGCGGATCGCGCACCCGGTAGACGCGATGGCCGAAGCCCATCAGCCGCTCGCCGCGGTCGAGCGCGGCGTCGAGCCAGATTTCGGCATTCTCGGCCGTGCCGATCGCATCCAGCATGTCGAGCACCGGCCCGGGCGCGCCGCCATGCAGCGGGCCCTTCAGCGCCGACAGCGCCGCGACGATCGCGGACGGCAGTCCCGCCGCCGTCGAGGCGACCACGCGCGCCGTGAAGGTCGAGGCGTTGAGCCCGTGATCCATGGTGGTCACGAGATAAGTGTCGAGCGCCGCCGCCTCCTTCGGGCTCGGCGCGGTGCCGATCATGCGCAGGATGTCCGCGGCATGGCCGGCTGCCGGATCCGCCGCGATCAGCGCCTCGCCCCGCGCCGCCCGGATTGCGG
>JAEYAU010000231.1 GCA_023404705.1 Pseudomonadota bacterium | reverse complement strand
GGTGACGGAATGAAGGCTGCGATTGCGGATGAGTTGCCGATGCGACGAACTAGTGCGCCTCAGCCGGGTCCTTCGCGGGCGTCAGCTGCACGGACTCGCCGCAGCCGCAGGCCGAGGTCTGGTTCGGGTTGTTGAACACGAACTGCGCCGAGAGCTTGTCGGTCTTGTAGTCCATCTCGGTGCCGAGCAGGAACAGCACGGCCTTGGGATCGATGAGCAGCTTCACGCCCTTATCCTCGACCACCTCGTCGAGCGGCCGGATCTCCTCGGCATATTCCATGGTGTAGGACATGCCGGCGCAGCCGCCGTTCTTCACGCCGACGCGCACGCCGATGAAGGGCTTGTCCGCATTGGCCATGATGGCCTTGATGCGCGTGGCCGCGGCCTCGGAGAGGCGCATCACCTGAGGTCTCGGCCGGGGGCTTGCCATCATCTCTCCTCGCCCTCTTGAGGGCGCATGATCTTTTCCGAAAACCGGTTCCCACTTTTTGGGATCATGCGCGCCCGCGAATAGGCAGTTTCAAACCGTTACAAACACTGGCGAAATCAGGATATCAGAGTCGCCCTGCTTGTCTATTTGGGGAGTTCCGGACCTCTCCGCAACTCACCACATGTTGAGGACGACGCGGGCCTCGTCGGACATGCGGCTCTGATCCCACGGCGGGTCCCAGACGACATTCACGGTGACGGGCCCGACGCCGGCGACGCTCGCCACCGCGTTCTCGACCATGATCGGCAGCTCCTGCGCGGAGGGGCAGTTCGGCGTCGTCAGCGTCATGTCGACGGTCACGGCGCGGTCGTCCGCGATGTCGACGCGGTAGATCAGGCCGAGCTCGTAGATGTCGGCCGGGATCTCGGGGTCGTAGACGGTCTTGAGCGCGTTGACGATCTCGTCGGTCATGCGCGCGATCTCGTCGGCCGGAATCGAGGCCCCGCCGGCGGCCGCCGGCTCGGTCGTGGCAGTCGGGGTCTTCACGTCCTCGGTCATGCGAACAGATCCTGTGCCTTGATCAGTGCCTCGGCAAGGCGGTCGACCTCCGAGGTGGTGTTGTACATCGCAAACGAGGCGCGGCAGGTCGCGGTCACGCCGTAGCGGGCGAGCAGCGGCATGGCGCAATGGGTGCCGGCGCGCACCGCGACGCCGGTGCGGTCGATCACGGTCGCGACGTCGTGCGGATGCGCGTTCTTGAGCTCGAAGGAGACGATCGCGCCCTTGTCCCGCGCCGTGCCGATGATGCGCAGCGAGTTGATCTCGCGCAGGCGCTCATGGGCGTATTTGACCAGCTTGTCCTCGTGCGCGCGGATGCGCGCCTTGCCGACCGAGTTGACGTAGTCGATGGCGGCGCCGAGGCCGATCGCCTGCACGATGGGCGGCGTGCCGGCCTCGAAGCGGTGCGGCGGCTCGCCATAAGTGATGCGATCCTCGAAGACCTCGCGGATCATCTCGCCGCCGCCGTTGAACGGGCGCATGTTGGCGAGCAGATCATACTTGCCCCAGAGCACGCCTATGCCGGTCGGCCCGTAGAGCTTGTGGCCCGTGAAGGCGTAGAAGTCGCAGCCGATGTCGCGCACATCGATGTCGAGATGCACGGCAGCCTGGGCGCCGTCCACCATCACGGGGATGCCGCGCGCCTTGGCGAGCCGCACCACCTCCTTGATGGGGACAATCGTCCCAAGCGCATTCGACATCTGGGTGATCGCGACCATGCGCGTGCGGTCAGTCAGCAGCTTCTCGAACTCGTCGATGAGGAAGTTGCCGTCCTCGTCGACCGGCGCCCACTTGATCACCGCGCCCTGGCGCTCGCGCAGGAAATGCCACGGCACGATGTTGGAGTGGTGCTCCATGATCGAGAGCACGATTTCGTCGCCCGGCTTGATGCGCTCGCCCGCGAACGAGCTTGCGACCAGGTTGATCGCTTCGGTCACGTTGCGGGTGAAAATGATCTCCTCGGCGCGCTCGGCGTTGAGGAAGGCCCTCACCTTCTCGCGCGCGCCCTCGTAGCCTTCGGTCGCGGCATTGGCCAGGAAGTGAAGGCCGCGGTGCACATTGGCGTATTCGGAGGTGTAGGCCTGCTGCAGGCGGTCGAGCACCTGCTTCGGCTTCTGCGCCGAAGCCGCGTTGTCGAGATAGACCAGCGGCTTGCCGTACACCTTCATGTCGAGGATCGGGAAATCCTCGCGAATGCGGGCAATGTCGTAGCTGCCGTTGGTCACTGCCGGGTGCATTATTTGCTCCGTGCCGCGAGCCAGGCCGTGACCGGCGCGATCAGCGCCTCACGCAAGCCCTCATGGGCGACGCCCTCGATCGCCTCGCCCAGGAACGCCTGGATCAGCAGCGCCTCGGCTTCGGCGGTCGGGATGCCGCGCGCCTTCAGGTAGAACAGCAGGTCCTCGTCGAGGTCGCCCGAGGTCGCGCCGTGGCCGCACTGCACGTCGTCGGCGAAGATCTCCAGCTCCGGCTTGTTGTCGGACTCGGCGTCCTCCGAGAGCAACAGCGAGTGCGACGCCATCTTGCCATCGGTCTTCTGGGCGTGCGGGCGGACGATGATCTTGCCCTGGAACACGCCGCGCGCCTCGTCGTCCAGCACGGTCTTGAAGGTCTCGCGGCTGGTGCCGCCCGGTAACGCGTGGTCCACCACCATGGTGGAGTCGCAGTGCTGACGGCCGCGCAGCATGGTGGCGCCGCGCAGGTTGAGGACGACGTCTTCGCCCGTCTGCGTCACGAAGAACTGCTGACGTGTCACCGCGGCGCCCGTCGTCACGACGAGGCTGTTGAACTCCGCAGCGCGGCCGAGCCGCACGCCGAACGTCCAGAGATTGAGCGCCGCGTCGCCATGGGCGTTGACGCAGACATGCTCGACCTTCGCCTCATCCGCGATGTCGAACTCGATCAGGCCGGCGGTCTGGTAGGCGACGCCGTTCGGGCCGTCATGGGTCTCGAGCAGCGTCACCTCGGCGCCCGCCTCGACCACGACAAGTACGCGCGGATAGGTCGAGAACGGCGTCTCGCCGAGCTCGCGGAATTCGAGATGCAGCGGACGCTCGACCTTCACGCCGGCAGGCACGCGCAGCAGGACCGTGTCGGTCATGAAGGCGGTGTTCAGCGCCACGGCCGCGTTGTCGGCGTAGGAGCGCTCGCGATCCACGGCGGCCGCAAGGCTCGGTGCGAGCGCCCCGCCCTGCTTCAGGCTGCCATATTCGAACCCGTCCTTCGCGGGATCGACACGATCCGAGAAGACGCTCTGGCCATTGACGAACAGGATGCGCCTCGCCTGGGCGAGATCCACGCTGGAATGCAGCTTCGCGGCTGCCGCCACATGCTCGGGCGAGAGCGTATCGAACGGCTCCGGCACATCGCGCATGAAAGCGCGCAGGTCCGTGTACTTCCATTCCTCGACACGGCGGTTCGGCAGGCCGCGCGCCTTGAGCGCGTCGAAGGCCTGGTCGCGCAGCCGCGCGACCGATACGCCGCCCCAGGCCTGCCGCGCCTTGAAGGCCGGAAAGCGCGAGACGATCGTCTCCTCGGCCGGCGAGCGGACGATGGCGAGATCCGCTGCCATCACGCCGCCTCGTCCTGATACTGGGCGTAGCCCTTGGCCTCGAGCTCGAGCGCAAGCTCCTTGCCGCCGGTCGCGACCACGCGGCCCTTCGACATCACATGCACGACGTCCGGCACGATGTAGTTGAGCAGGCGCTGATAGTGCGTGATCACGATCATGGCGCGGTCGGCCGAGCGCAGCGCGTTCACGCCTTCCGAGACGATGCGCAGCGCGTCAATGTCGAGGCCGGAATCGGTCTCGTCGAGCACGCAGAGGCGCGGCTCGAGCATCGCCATCTGCAATATCTCGTTGCGCTTCTTCTCGCCGCCCGAGAAGCCAACATTGACGGCGCGGCGCAGCATCTCCTGGTCGATCTTCAGCTTGGCGGCGCCCTCGCGTACGCGCTTCATGAACTCCGGCGTGGTCAGCTCGGCCTCGCCACGATGCTTGCGCTGCGCGTTCATCGCGGTGCGCAGGAACTGCATGGTGGCGACGCCCGGGATCTCCATCGGATACTGGAAAGCGAGGAACACGCCCTTGGCGGCGCGCTCGTCGGCATCCATCTCGAGCACGCTCTCGCCGTCGAGCAGGATCTCGCCCTCGAGGACCTCGTAGTCCTCCTTCCCGGAGAGCACATAGGCGAGCGTCGACTTGCCCGAGCCGTTCGGGCCCATGATGGCGTGCACCTGTCCCTTCGCAACGGTCAGGTTCAGGCCGTTGAGGATCTTCTTGCCCTCGACCTGCACATGCAGGTTCTTCACTTCAAGCATCGGCATTTGCGGTCAATCCCTTCACATTCTCTCAGTGGTCATCCCGCCGAAGCGACGCAGGCGCGAAGCGCCGGGATCCATAATCACCACCGGGGCTATGGATCCCGGGTCGCGCGGCTGACGCCGCTTGCCCGGGATGACGCCCCGGCCAAACTCAGCCGACCGAGCCCTCCAGGCTGATCGAGATCAGCTTCTGGGCTTCCACCGCGAACTCCATCGGGAGCTGCTGCAGCACGTCCTTGACGAAGCCGTTCACGACGAGGGCGACCGCCTCCTCTTCGGAGAGGCCGCGCTGCATGCAGTAGAACAGCATGTCCTCGTTGATCTTCGAGGTGGTCGCCTCGTGCTCGAATACCGCGGAGGCGTTCTTCGCCTCGATATAGGGCACGGTGTGCGCGCCGCACTCGCTGCCGATCAACAGCGAGTCGCAGTTGGTGAAGTTGCGCGCGCCCTTCGCCTTGCGATGCGCCGAGACCTGGCCGCGATAGGTGTTCTGCGACTTGCCGGCCGCGATGCCCTTGGAGATGATCCGGCTCGTCGTGTTCTTGCCGAGGTGGATCATCTTGGTGCCGGAGTCGACCTGCTGATAGCCGTTCGAGATCGCGATCGAGTAGAACTCGCCGCGGGACTCGTCGCCGCGCAGGATGCAGCTCGGATACTTCCAGGTGATGGCCGAGCCGGTCTCGAGCTGCGTCCACATGATCTTCGAGCGCGCGCCGCGGCAATCGCCGCGCTTGGTCACGAAGTTATAGACGCCGCCGCGACCTTCCGAGTCGCCCGGATACCAGTTCTGGATGGTCGAATACTTGATCTCGGCGTCGTCGAGCGCGATCAGCTCGACCACGGCGGCGTGCAGCTGGTTCTCGTCGCGCGAGGGCGCGGTGCAGCCCTCGAGATAGCTCACATAGGAGCCCTTGTCGGCGATGATCAGCGTGCGCTCGAACTGGCCGGTGTTGCGCTCGTTGATGCGGAAATAGGTCGAGAGCTCCATCGGGCAACGCACGCCTTCCGGCACGTACACGAACGAACCGTCGGAGAACACCGCCGAGTTCAGCGTGGCGAAGAAGTTGTCGGAGGTCGGCACGACCGAGCCGAGATACTTCTTCACGAGGTCCGGATGTTCGCGGATCGCCTCGGAGATCGGCATGAAGATCACGCCGGCCTTCTTCAGCTCTTCCTTGAAGGTGGTTGCGACCGAGACCGAGTCGAACACGGCGTCGACGGCGACGCGCGAATAGCTGTTGCCCTCGCTCTCGCCGTCCGGCTCGCGCACGACGCCGGCGAGGATCTCGCGCTCACGCAGCGGGATGCCGAGCTTCTCGTAGGTCTTCAGGATCTCGGGATCGACCTCGTCCAGCGACTTCGGCGCTTTGAACTTCTTCGGCGCCGCATAGTAGTAGAGGTCCTGGTAGTCGATCGGGCCGTAATTGACGCGCGCCCAGGTCGGCTCGCGCATGGTCAGCCAGCGCCTATAGGCGTCGAGCCGCCAGTCGAGCATCCACTGGGGCTCGCCCTTCTTCTCCGAGATGAAGCGGACGATGTCCTCGTTGAGGCCCTTCGGGGCCTTCTCGGTTTCGATGTGGGTCTCGAACCCGTATTTGTACTGGTCGACGTCGATACGGCGGACCTGCTCGACGGTCTCTTGCACGGCCGGCATTTCATTCCCTCCACTGCGGTTTCAAGGACCGCGGGTTGGATGTGTCGGTTATGGACGCGTCTCCCCGGGCGGAGATCACCTTCCGTTTCGGTTTGTTCGGGATTCAGGCCGCGAGGCCCTGTCCCTCCTTAGATAAGGATTCGCTGAGCTTTCTCCAGACGTTGAGGAAGCGATCGATGTCGTTTTCCGTGGTCGCGGGCCCGCTGCTCAGGCGCAACGCGCCGCGCGCCAGTTCCGCTGCGACGCCCATGGCGGCGAGCACATGCGACGGCGCCACCTTGCCGGATGAGCAGGCGGAACCCGAAGAGACGGCGATACCGGCGAGATCGCAGGCGATCACCAGGGTTTCGGCCTTGCCGTTCGGAACCGCAACCAGCGTGGTATTGGGAAGCCGCTCGACGGCGGCACCGAAGATGATGGCGTCGGCCGTGATCGCGCGGATGCCGTCCTCGAGCCGCTCGCGCAGCGCCAGCATGTGCGCGCGCTCCGCTTCGAGTTCCACCGCCGCAGCCGCGGCGCCGAAGCCCGCGATGCCGGCAACATTCTCGGTTCCGGCGCGCAGCTTGAGCTCCTGCCCGCCGCCGGTGAGCAGCGGCGCTATCGGCAGATCTTCGTCACGCCGGATGAGCGCGCCGACGCCCTTTGGGCCGCCGATCTTGTGTGCCGAGAGTGTGAGGAGATCGGCGTCGAGCGCCTCGATTTCAAGCGTCATGCGTCCCGCTGCCTGCACGGCGTCCACATGCAGCACGCCGCCGAAGCGATGCACGATCTCGGCCGCTGCCGCGATCGGCTGGATCACGCCAGTCTCGTTATTGGCAGCCATGATGGAGACGAGCGCGCGTTCGCTGCCAAGCGCCGCGAGCCGCTGCTCCAGCGCGGCGAGATCGACGACGCCATCCGGATCGACGGGAAGTTGCTCGACCTCGCTGAAGCGACCGCCGGCCAGCACCGAAGGATGCTCGATCGCCGACACGAGCAGCCGCGTGCACGCGCCCGGCGCGAGCGCCAGTGCATTCGCTTCACTGCCGCCGGAGGTGAACACGACGTTGCGCGGATCGGCTCCGACCAGCGCCGCGACCTGCTGCCGGGCCGCCGCCACGAGACGGCGCGCCTCGCGGCCCTCCGCATGCACGGACGACGGATTGCCGACGACCTCGAGCGCCGCCAGCATGGCGTCGCGCGCCAGCGGGCGCAGGGGCGCCGTGGCATTCCAGTCGAGGTAGGTGCGGTCCGTCATTCCAGTCCAACGCAGAAGATTGTCGATCCGACGAGTCTACTTTCTATCCGAAACGCTTGCTTTTTGCCCCTCAAATCGTGCAGTAAAGACCCGCCGCGCCCGCTTGGCTCCGCGCGTGCCGGTTGCCTTGTGGCACTGCCGTCCCCAAATTTAGAACGGTTCTAAATAGTTACCGTGCGCCCGTTGCCCACGTCAAGCGCGCTGTTCATCCATCCGCGATGATAGGCCGCAGGGGTCGCCAAGAGGGCCAGCAGGATCGGAACCCATGCCTGAAGTGATTTTCGCTGGTCCGGCCGGACGGATCGAAGGCCGCTATCACCCGGCCCGGCAGAAGAACGCGCCGATCGCGATCGTGCTGCATCCGCACCCGCAGTTCGGCGGTACGATGAACCACCCGATCGTGTACCAGCTCTACTACGCCTTCGTGCACCGGAACTTCTCGGTGCTGCGCTTCAACTTCCGCGGCGTCGGCCGCAGCCAGGGCGCCTTCGACCATGGCACCGGGGAGCTCTCGGATGCCGCGGCGGCGCTGGACTGGGCGCAGTCGATCAATCCGGAGGCGCGCAGCTGCTGGATCGCGGGCTTCTCGTTCGGCGCATGGATCGGCATGCAGCTGCTGATGCGTCGTCCGGAGATCGAGGGCTTCATCTCGGTCGCCCCGCCCGCGAACCTCTACGATTTCTCGTTCCTCGCCCCCTGCCCCTCGTCGGGGCTGATCGTGCACGGCGACAAGGACGCGGTGGTGCCCGCCAAGGACATCACGGGCCTGGTCGAGAAGCTGAAGACCCAGAAGGGCATCGTGATCGACCAGAGGGTGATCCCCCGCGCCAACCACTTCTTCGACGGCGAGATCGAGCCGCTGATGCAGACCGTCAGCAGCTATCTCGACAAGCGTCTCAAGACCGACCCGGCCACCAGCGCCGCCTGACGCATGCCGCAGCCGCGGGGTAAACTCCGCGGCCGGATGCAGACGACACTCATCATTCTGGCACTCGCGATTCCGGTGATCGCAGCCGGCGGCTATTTGCTGCTGCGCTATTCGACCGCCGTTCCGGGGAGCTCGCACGAAGGTCCCCTGCCGCCGCTCACCGCGGAGGAGCGCGCACTTTCCGGCACGCTCAAGCGTCATCTCGAGGCGATCGCGTCACGCGAGCACAATGTCGCGAACTACGAGGCGCTCGAGGAATCCGCGCGCTACATCGAGGGCGTGCTGGAAGGCTACGGTTATCACGTCGGCCGGCAGGTCTATCGGGTCGACGGCAAGGACGTGCGCAACATCGATGCCGTGATCGAGCCGTCAGGCGGCACGGATCCGGACGTGATCGTCGTCGGCGCGCATTACGACAGCGTGGAAGGCGCGCCCGGCGCCAATGACAACGGCAGCGGCACCGTCGCGGTGCTGGAGCTCGCCCGCCTGCTCGCCGACCTGAAGGGCAAGGTCAACAAGCGCATCCGCTTCGTGCTCTTCGTCAACGAGGAGCCGCCCTACTTCATGACCCGGGATATGGGGAGCCTGCGCTATGCGCAGATGCTCTCGGAGAAGCGCGAGCGCGTCACGGCCATGTTCTCGCTGGAAACCATCGGCTGCTTCTCGGATCAGCCGGGCAGCCAGAAATATCCGCCGCCCTTCGGCCTGATGTTCCCGGACCGCGGCAACTTCGTCTCCTTCGTCGGCCTCACCAATTCGCGGCCGCTGGTACGGCAGACCATCGGCTCATTCCGCGCGCACACGAAGTTTCCGTCGATCGGCGGCGTCGCGCCCGTGATCGTGCCGGGCATCGGCTGGTCGGATCACTGGTCGTTCAGCCAGTACGGCTTCCAGGCGCTGATGGTCACCGACACGGCGCCGTTCCGCTACCCGCACTACCATGAGCCGACCGATACGCCCGACAAGGTCGATACCGAGAGCCTCGCCCGCATCACCAAGGGCATGGAGCGCGTGATCCGGGATCTCGTGCGTGACTGACGTTCACTCCGGCTTCACGCCCGCCTTGGTGACGATGTCACCCCATTTGACGATCTCGCTGCGGATATAGTCGCCGAACTCCTTCGACTTCAGCGGCGTCACGACCGCGCCCATGTCGGTGAGGCGCTTCTTCACGTCGGGCATCTCCAGCACCTCGGTCAACGCCTTCTCGAGCTTGGCGATGATCGCCGGCGGCGTCGCGGCGGGCGCCACCAGGCCGAACCAGTAGGAGGCTTCGACCGGAACGCCGAGCTCCGCCATGGTCGGCACGTCGGGCAGAATCTCGAGCCGCTTCGTCGCGGCGAGGCCGATGGCGTTGAGCTTGCCGGCCTGCATGTGCGTGCGGCCGATGACCGGACTGAGGAACATTGTGTTGACGTGTCCGGCCAGCAGATCGTTGAGCGCCGGCGCACCGCCGCGATACGGCACGTGCAGCAGCTTCACACCAGCCTGCGCGGCGAGCATCTCGCCCGCGAGATGGCTCGCGCTGCCGGCGCCGACCGAGGCATAGGTGACGCCGTCGGGCTTCTGCTTGGCGAGCGCGACGAGGCTCTTCAGGTCCTTCGCGGGCACGTCCGGATTGGATGCGAAAATCAGCGGCGTGTAGCCGACGAAGCCGATCGGGGCGAAGTCCTTTTCGCTGTCGTAGGGCAGCTTCTTGAACACGCTCGGATTGAGCGCGTGATTGTCGTTGATCATCATCAGCGTGTAGCCGTCGGGATCGGCCTTCGCGACCGCCAGGGTTGCGAGCGTGCCGCCGGCGCCGGGACGCGCCTCGATGACGAACTGCTGCCCGAGCTGCGTGCCGAGCTTCTCGCCGACCACGCGCGAAACCGTGTCGAGCAGGCCGCCGACCGGGAACGCGATGAGGATCTTCACGGGACGCGTGGGATAGTCCTGCGCCGCCACCGGCGTAGCGCCGAGCACCGTCAGCGCGGTCAGAATGCCGATCAAGGTCTTGCGCATCATGCTCCTCCCCTCGCCCTCGTCATTGCGCGCGAGGACTCGCACGGCCATGAAACGATCCGCGAGACGGCCAGGCAAGGATAAAGTCGGTTGGGCCGCGGATGGGCAGCTGACTACTCACCTGATAATGATCTGGGCTGCGTGCATGAAGGGAGCCTCAAGTGAGCGACGTGAAACCAGTCGGGCGCGTGCGCCACGCGGTGGAAGGCCGCGTCCTGCGGATCACCATCGACAACGCTGCCAAGCGCAACGCCTTCTCGCCCGAGATGATGCGCGAATTGTCCGACGCGCTCACCGAGCTCGACCGCTCCGACGCGCTCTGGGCCGGCGTGATCTGTGCCGAGGGCGAGCACTTCACCGCGGGGCTCGACCTGCCGAAGTTCTTCGGGCCCGAAGCGACCGCGCAGCCGCTGCCGGCCGGCAATGTCGATCCGCTCGGCATCAGCAAGCGCTGCTCGAAGCCGCTGGTCACGGCCGTGCAGGGCTACACCTATACGCTCGGCGTCGAGATGCTGCTCGCGGGCGACATCGCGATCGCGGCGGACACCGCGCGCTTTTCGCAGCTGGAGGCAAAGCGGGGCATCGCGCCCTTCGGAGGCGCGCATTTCCGCTTCCTGCAGCGCATGGGCTGGGGCGATGCGATGTACCACCTCATGCTCTGCGACGAGTTCGATGCGGCGCGCGCCCTCAAGATCGGGCTCGTCCAGGAGGTCGTGCCCTTCGGCCGGCAGATCGAGCGCGCCATGGAGATCGCCACGCTGATCACGCAGAACGCGCCGCTCGGCGTGCAGGTCACGAAGGAGGCCGCGCTCCTCTACCTGCGCGAGGGCGAGCCGGCCGCGATCGACTTCATTCCCACCATGAAGGCGCGCGTGCTGAACTCGGAGGATGCGCGCGAGGGCATCCGGTCCTTCAAGGAGCGGCGCTCCGGCGTGTTCCAGGGGCGCTAGCCTCACGCAGCGTCAGGCGCTGCGCCTAAGGAACATCCCGCGGTTGGAAATGTCGCCGGACCCACTATGTCCATGTGCGGCTCAGAATGAGCCGCAACGCTCCGGACAATGACGAGCCGATATGACTGAACGTCCTTCCCAGAAGACCATTTCGATCAGCGGCGCGGCGGTGCCGGATGCGCTCGACGAACAGATGATCCGCGACGTGGTGCACGGCTTCTACGGCGCGATCCGTTCCGATGATCTGCTCGGACCGATCTTCAACGGCGTCATCGCGCCGGAGGCGTGGCCAGTGCATCTCGCCAAGATGTGCGATTTCTGGTCCTCGACGCTGCTCAGGACCTCGCGGTACGACGGGCGGCCGCTGCCCCCGCATTTGCGCATCGACGAACTCGGCGAAGCGCATTTCCGCCGCTGGCTGACGCTGTTCCGCGCGACGGTGCGGCAGACCTGCCCGGCGGACGTCGCGGACCTGTTCATGGACCGCGCCGTGCGGATCGCTCACAGCTTCCGGCTGGCGCGCGCCTTCAATCGCGGCGAGGACACGCTCGGCGTCACGCCGATCTCCGAAGCGAGCCTCTAAGCTTCAGCGCCCGTTGCGCCGTGCTTCCTCGTCGCGCAAGCGGCGCAGCACCACCACGATCTCCTGGCGGCTGCAGGTCACGGCGCCGAGCCGGATCGCGCGCTGACGCTCGAAAGCCGTGATGTCGTAGTGCGGTGACTTGGTGCGCGGCGGCCCCTGATAAGAGGTGCGCGCGATGCCGAGTTGCGCCGCGAAACGGTGCAGCTCGTCGAGATCATCGGCGAGCAGATGGCACCATTTCAGGCCCTGCCAGGGCCAGATCGCTTCGTCGACGTAAACCGCCATTCTGGCTGCCGAAATCGCCCTGCTTGGCGTCCGTTGATTCCGGGACGGAACCTGTTACACCACGGCACCATCGCCGCGGACCGCGGCGCAAATGCGACCGGATCGATGAGCAACTTCAAGTCCGATTTCCTGCGCGTGCTGTCGAGCCGCGGCTACATCCACCAGGTCTCGGAGCCGGAGGATCTGGACGCGCTCGCGGCGCGCCAGCCGATCACGGGCTATATCGGTTTCGACGCCACCGCGCGCTCGCTGCATGTCGGCTCGCTGGTGCAGATCATGATGCTGTACTGGATGCAGCAGACCGGGCATCGGCCGATCGCGCTGATGGGCGGCGGCACTTCGCGCATCGGCGACCCTTCGCTGCGCGACGAGGCGCGCAAGCTCTTGAGCGACGCCGACATCAACGACAATCTCGCGGGCATCCGCCAAGTCTTCAGCAAGTTTCTCAAGTTCGGCGACGGGCCGACCGACGCCATCATGGCGAACAATGCGGACTGGCTGAACCATCTCAACTATGTGGACTTCCTGCGCGAGGTCGGCCGGCACTTCTCGGTCAACCGCATGCTCAGCTTCGACTCGGTGAAGCTGCGCCTCGACCGCCAGCAGGAGCTGTCGTTCCTGGAGTTCAACTACATGATCCTCCAGGCCTACGACTTCGTGGAGCTGCACAAGCGCACCGGCTGCGTGCTGCAGATGGGCGGCTCGGACCAGTGGGGCAATATCGTCAACGGCATCGACCTCGGCCGCCGGCTGATGAACGCGCAGCTCTTCGCACTTACGACACCGCTGATCACCACCGCCTCGGGCGCCAAGATGGGCAAGACGGCGGCGGGCGCAGTGTGGCTCAACCCCGATATGGTGAGCCCCTACGACTACTGGCAGTTCTGGCGCAACACCGACGACGCCGACGTGCCGCGCTTCCTCAAGCTGTTCACGATCCTGCCGCTCGACGAGATCGAGCGCCTCGCCGCGCTCAAGGGTCAGGAGGCGAACGAGGCCAAGAAGGTTCTCGCGACCGAGGCGACCGCCCTGCTCCACGGCCGCGCGGCGGCGGAAGACGCGGCGGAAACTGCGCGCCGGACCTTCGAGGAAGGCGCGATCGCCGAGAACCTGCCGAGCATCGAGGTGCCGCGCGCCACGCTGGAGCAAGGCGTGAGCGTGCTCAATGCCTTCGTCACCGCCGGCCTCTGCTCCTCGAATGGCGACGCACGGCGGCAGATCAAGGGCGGCGGCCTTCGTGTCAACGATGCGGCAGTGTCCGACGAGAAGCTGATGCTCACGTTGGCGCAGCTCACGCCCGAAGGCGTGATCAAGCTCTCGCTCGGCAGGAAGAAGCACGTGCTGGTGAAGCCGGTCTGACGCTTCGGCTCAGTGGCGGCAATTGGCTCAGGCGACCGAGCGACCGAGCGCGTGCCGCCGCATCAGCTCGGGAAGCTCGTGCGCGGGTCTCGGCTCGCTGATGAGATAGCCCTGCACTTCGGTGCAGCCCTCGTGACGCACGGTCTGGAGTTGCTCGATGGTCTCGACGCCTTCCACCGTGGTGACGATGCCGAGCGTGTTGCCGAGGCCAGCCACGGCGCGGATGATCGCGATCGCATCGGCCTTGGCGGGAAGCTCGCGGGTGAACGAGCGATCGATTTTGATCTTGTCGAACGGAAACTTGCGCAGATAGGCGAGGCTCGAATAGCCCGTGCCGAAATCGTCCATGGAGATGCGCACGCCGAGACCGCGCAACTGGTTGAGCGTGGTGAGCGTCGCCTCGGTCTCCTGCAAGAGCACGCTCTCTGTGATCTCGAGCTCAAGCCGCCGTGGGGAAAGGCCCGACGCGCCAAGCGCCGCGATGACGTCGAGCACCACCGTCTCCTTGCGGAACTGCACCGGCGAGAGGTTCACCGCGACCTTCATGTCGCGCGGCCACTCCGAGGCCTCGGCGCAGGCGGTACGCAGCACCCAGGCGCCGATATGGCCGATCAGGCCGATCTCCTCGGCGAGCGGCACAAACTCGGCCGGCGAGATGAGGCCGCGCTCGGCGTGGCGCCAGCGCAGCAGCGCCTCGAAGCCGCTGATCTCGTTCGAAGCGAGGCGCACGAGCGGCTGGTAGAACAGCTCGAACTCGCCCTCCGCCACTGCCCGGCGCAAATCGAGCTCGAGCGCGCGGCGCGCCTGCATCCGCTCGTCCATGCCGGCCTCGAAGAAGCGGTAGGTGCCGCGCCCGTCCTCCTTGGCGCGATAGAGGGCGAGGTCGGCGTTCTTGATCAGGTGATCGGGCTCGCGCCCGTCATGCGGCGCGATCGCAATGCCGACGCTGGCGCCGACCACGATATGGTGACCCTCGATCGTGAAAGGCTCGCCGAGCTCGCGCACGATGCGCGCCGCGAGCGTCGTCGCGCTCACGGGCTCTCCGCCCATCACGATCACGGCGAACTCGTCGCCGCCGAGACGCGCCGCGATGTCCTCGGGACGCAGGCAGGCCTGGATCCGCGTGGCCACCTCGCGCAGGAGCATGTCGCCGACCGGATGGCCGAGCGTGTCGTTGACGGCCTTGAACTGGTCGAGGTCGAGGCAGATTACCGCGAGGGTGTCGCCCTCGCCCAGGCCCTGCAGCGCATCGCTCAGCTCCTCGCGGAAGCGCGCGCGATTCGCCAGCGAGGTGAGCGTGTCGTGGTGCGCCAGATAGGCAACCCGCTCCTCGGCCTTGCGCTGCTCCGTGACGTCCTGATGCACCGCGATAGAGCCCCCATTGGCGAGGGGCAGATGCGAAATCGCGACGATGCGGCCATCGCGCAAGGTGTTTGTGACGTACCAGGGCTCGCGCATGGACGCCACCGCGAGGCGCTTGTTCACGTAGTCCGCAGGATCACCGTCCGTGCAAAGCGCGGCGCGCTGCTCCAGAAAGGCGCGCAGCGGCACACCGGCCTGCAGCAGGCCCGGATCGAGACCATAGAGCTCGGCATACCGCCGGTTGGCGATGATCAGCTTCTGCTCTCGGTCGAACATGCACAGCCCTAGCGGCATGCTGTTGATCGCGGCGTCGAGGCGCTCGTAGTGCGTGCGGATCTCGGCCTCGGACCAGGCGATCATGCGGTGGCGCGCATCGGCGAGCTCGGCGATCAGCAGATCGAAGGAGCGAGAGAGGGTGCCGATCTCGTCGTGTCGCGCGAGCATCCACTCGTCGCGCCGCAGATCGAGATCGCCGGTGTCACGGATGCGCAGCACGTGATCCGTCAGCGCCGTCACGGGGCGAATGAACTGGCGGCGGATCAGCCAGATGCCGAGCGCGACCGAGAGCAAGGCGCCGAGCAGCGCCAAGGGTGTCAACCGCCACGCATGCTGCGAGCTCGCCTGCAGGCGCATGCGGGCCTGCGCGATCACCCTCTGGGCATTCGCGCCGGCGCTGTCGAGCAGGATCCGGAGAACCTGCGCGCGGTCCTCCCAGTCGCGGACCAGCTCGGTCCCGGTGGTCTGCGCGAAGCTGCGCGTCGCTTCGAGCAGCCGTGCGGTGGTCTCGCGCATGCCGCGCCGCGTGTTGCGCAGCTCATCGAGCGTGTGGCGTGACACGATCTCGCCGCCGCGCGCGAGACCCGCGATCTCGATCGCGATGCTGCGGTCGACGATGTCGAGCTGGCGCTCGTAGCGGTCCACCATCTTCAGGTCGAGCTCGGCCGGCAGCCGGGCGATGAGCCCATGCTCCTTCTCGAACAGGACGCGAATCTCGGTGAGACGGCGCGAGGCGAGGTCGGCGCGCTCGAATTCGAGCTTGGCCTCGCCAACCGATGTGATCAGCACATAGCCGAGCACGACCGCGACCGCGAGCGCCGGCAGCACTGCAGCCGACAAAGCGACCAGCGTCTTGGTGGCAAGGCTCAACGCGGCCTTGCCGGGAACGCGACTGATGCTCGACACGGGCTCGGCTCGACTGGCACCGCGGCAGCCCGACACGGTGCAACGCTTCACTCATCCAGCGGTAGCGCGACGCCGTTAAAGAAGTGCGAAAGTCGTCCCTGACACTGAACTCGCAAGGCTGACGTATAGTCGACGCCAGAGCGCGGTGAGCTGCCGTCTTCGCGGGAGGGCCGCCCCAGGCATTCAGTAAATCTCCCGATCACCTACCGTTACGGTGCGGGCAGCCTCGGCGACGCCGATCGCCGTGGGAGGCATGACCCAGAGTACCGGGAGGTTCCACAAAGGCTGTATCTGAGACGATTCGAGACCATACCGGGCGCCCCGTCGCGCCCGCCGCAACACTTCTCGCAGGTTGCAAGGCGGTTGCGAGCCAATACTAAGGTGCTTGCTGCGATATCACCCCGTTACTCCGATTCGGCTGCTGAAGTCTCGATCCTGAACACCTGTTCATCTCGCTTCAACTTATCGCCTGCCGGAAACAAAGCCCGTGCGAGTCGAGTTGGGGGTGCAGGGTCGGGATGCCCAAAGGAGAGATCGAAATGAGGACTTTCGCACTGGCTCTCGCGACCGCTGCGGTGGCGGGATGGGCCCTGCCCGCGGCAGCGGCCCAGATCGACAAGCAGAGCTTCCAGGTTGCCCAGGCTCAGGAGAAAGCCGAATCCGGCCAAGGCACGAGCAGCCGCTCGACCACCGGGCAGTCATCGACCCCGTCGGCTCAGACCAGCACCACGACCCGTTCCAGCACGACCACCGGCACAAGTAGCGGGCCGCGCGTCGGCGTGGGCGTCGGCGTGCGCGGCGGGTCCGACGTGACGGTCACGCATCGGCGCAGCCGCCACGTCACGGCGATCGACGACGAGCCGTCGAGCGTCACGGTGCTGAAGAAGAAAAAGAAGATGAAGTACGCCAAGAAGTCGAAGAAGAAGCGCTATGTCGTGTCCGAGCCGTCGAGCCGCACGACCATCATCAAGAAGCGGCGCCCGAGCGTGGCCGTCGAGACCGGCACCAACGTGCGCGTGAACCGCCGCGTCGGCACCAGCACGACCATTCGCGGCGGCGCGAGCACCACGGGCTCGGCCACGACGACGACCCAGAGCCGCAGCAGCTCGCCGAGCGCGACCACGGGCTCGAGCCAGAGCGGCACCACCATGCGCTCCGGCACCTCGACCCGGAGCGGCAGCCAATCCGGAGGAGGACAGCAACAGCAGCAGTAAGCGCTGCTGCATTGGCTGACTCCATGCGAGAGGCCCGCGTGGCCTCTCGCAATGCTTTCGAGACCACGTGACGACCGCCGCGCTCATCCGAGCGCCGCGAGTTCTTTCGATGTTGATCGCTTCTCAGCGCGACGGCGAGCCCGGCGCGACGCTGCCGGTGCCGTCATCGGTGTGACGGAATTCCATGAACTTGCGGAAGATGCCGGGCGTCAGCGCGGACACCGGGTTGACGCGCAGGATCGGCGCGCGCGGCTGGCCCACGACCTCGTAGGTGATGCCGAACACGCCTTCATTGTGGCCGCCGCCGAGGATCATGCCGACGACCGGCAGACGTGCGAGCAAATTGTTGAGCGCGTAGGCCGGCACGAAAGTGCCCTTCATGCGCACGGCGTCGCTCGCATAGTCGAGGGTGCCGTCAAGAGTGGCGCCGATCGCCGGGCCCCAGACGACGCCGTCGCGGATCATCAGCCGGCCGGGCGCCTTGGCGAATTCGACGCGCATGCGCGAGAACCA
>JAEYAU010000185.1 GCA_023404705.1 Pseudomonadota bacterium | reverse complement strand
CCGCTGGGCGCGATCGAGGCGGCGGCGGTCGAGGTCGAGCTCGGCCGCGTAGGTGAGCGCGAGGGCGAGCCGGTGCTTCGCGTCGGCCGTGCGCAGCGCGCCGAGCGCGGATTCGAGATCGAGCTCCGCCTGCGCGTCGTTGCGCGCCACGCGACAGAGCGCATGCAGGGTGCGCGCGAAGGGCGCCTCGCTGCCGTCGCGCAGCTTGTCGCCGAGCTCGATCAGCTCGGCGCAGAGCGGCTCGGCGGCGGCGTACTGGCCACGCTGCAAGTGCAGCATCACGAGATGCTCGAAGGCCAGGAATTCGTTGGTGCGATCGCCGCTGCGGCGCGCCAGGGTGCGGGCATGGCCGAACAGCGCCTCGGCATCGTCGACGTCGCCCTGATAGGCGCGCAACAGGCCCTGCGCATCCGCGACCGCATCGGACTCGATGCCGAGGCGGCGTGCCATGGCGCCGGCTTCCAAGAGCAGCGCCTCGGCCTGGCCGAGATCGCGTTCGATCATCGCGAGACAGCGCGCGGCTTCCGCCATGGCGAGCACGCGCTGGCGATCGTCGCCCGAGCGGCTGAGGAACTCGGCGCGCAGACTGTCGCGCTGCGCGTCGGACCAGAGGCCGCCTTCCCAGCGCAAATGACTGAGCACGAAGAAGCCGAGACGCGCATGCGCCGGGCGATCGTGATCGAGGGCGCGCTCGGCCAGCGCCTCGACGCGCGCCGAAGCTTCAGCGAGATCATCGGGACGGCGCGCCAGCAGCTCGATCTGAGTGAGCTCCAGCATGCGCTCGACCTGCTCGGGCTCGGGCAGCTCGGCTGCGTAGCGGAAGCCGCGGCGCGCCATGGCCTCGGCCTCGGCATTGGCGAAGAGCTGCAGGCAGCGGCGGCCGGCGCGCACGCAGGCGCTCGCCGCCATGCCGGCTTCGCCGGCGCGGGCCGCGTGATGGCAGATCTCGGACGCGAGCGCCTCGTCGCCGGTCTCCTCCAGCACGCGCGCGACCTTGAGATGCATCAGGCGCCGGCGCGGCTCCGAGATGCCGGTGTAGATGGCGCGATGAATGAGGTCGTGCGCAAAGGCGTAGGAGACCGACCGGGTGTCGCTCTCGACCGCGCGCAGGAAGGCGTGCCGCTCGAGCACCTCGAGGCGCGCGGTCAGCTCGTCGAGATCGAGACCCATCAGCGACATCAGGCGCGTGACCGGGAAGGCGAGGCCGACGACACTCGCCCAGCGCAGCAGATCGGCGGCGCCGCTCGGCAGGCGGTCGATGCGGTCGCGCGTGAGCTCCTTGAGCGAGCGCGGCAGCTCGTCGGCGGGAACGCGATCGCGCGCGAGCTCGAGGGCGAACAGGGGATTGCCCGCGGACTTGGCGACCAGCGGCGTGGCGTCGAGGTCCGGCGCGACCGAGCGCACGAGGCGCTGCATGTCGGATTCGGGCAGCGGCGCGAGCGCGACCTCGGTGAGCAGCCGGCGATGGCGCAGGCTGCGCAAGGCACCCTGCATTGCGGGATTGTCGGTGAGCTCGCCTTCGCGGCCGGCCAGCGCCAGCACGACGGGCGCATGACGGCTCACGCGCACGACGTAGTGCAGCAGCTCGGCCGAGGCTTCGTCGCACCACTGCACGTCGTCGAGCGCGACCAGCACGGGCGCCTTCGGCGCGGCCGCGCCATAGAGCGTCTGCGTGATGGCGGTGAACAGGTGCTCGCGTGCAGCGCGCGCCGCGGGATCGTGAGTCACATCGGCCGCGGTATCGAGCGAGCGCGCCAGCAGCGCAGCGTGGTTGTCGCCGAGCGCTTCCATCCAGGGGCCGTAAGGGTGGCTACGCTCGGTCTCATAGGCATGACCCGCGAAGGTGCGCATGCCGCGCTCCTGGGCGGCGCGCACGAGATCGCCGAGCAACCGGCTCTTGCCCATGCCGGGCTCGCCGGTGAGCAGCACGACAGTGGCGCGCTGCTCTGTGACGGCTTCGTCGAGCACGGCGCGCAACTGATTCCATTCGGCCTCGCGGCCGATGAGCGGTGCGGCGCGCGGCTCGGCGCGACTCAGGCTCACGGGCTTGGGCACGGTCGGCGGCGCGATCTCGGGCGCGATCGGCTTCGGCCGGCTCTGCATCTCGCGCCACTTGCGCACGAGGCCGAGCTCGGCGCCGTTGCCGAGCTCCTTGAGCAGACGCACGGCCGCATCGAAATGCTGTTCGGCCTCGCTCTGGCGACCCAGCGCGAGGAGAAGCTGCAGCAGGCCCGCGCGGGCGCTCTCGTTGAAGGGATCGATCTGCACGAGCTCACGCGCATAGGGCAGCGCGGCTGCGCGATCCGTGAGACGGCCGACCAGACTCGAGAGGATGCGCACCTGCATGCGACGCACGTCCTCACGTTCGGCGATCAGCCAGGCCTGGAAATCGTGCAGGTTAGCGAGGTCCATGCCTTCGAGAAACTCGCCGCGGAAGGCGCCCGCCATCTCCTCGAGCTCGGCGACCGAGAGGGAGATGAATTCTTCCGCCGTCTTGCGGCGCAAGGTGACGACGTCGATCTCGACATCGCGCGGCGCGAAGGTGACGGTCTCGCGTGTCGCGATGATGCGCCGGACTTCGGGCTCGTCGACGAGCGCGCGCAGGCGGCTCAGACTCCAGCGCAGCGCGGCGCGCGGATCGTCGGGAATTTCCCAAAATTGAGTGCACAGGCGCTCGCGCCGCTGTGGCCGCGCAACAATCGCGAGATAGGCCAAGAGGGCGCGCGTCTTCTTCGATGGCGGCAGGTTGACCCGCTCGCCGTCACGCAGCACTTCGAACTCGCCGAGCATTCTCAAGGTCAGCACGTCACGCCCCGTGGCTGCCGTATTGCGATCTGGGTCCCCGGACGCCCTGAGAGCGTCCGAACTTGGTGACTCGAGGGGAGGTTCAGGTTCATCCCGCAGCCGCCGGGCTCACGCGCACGTGATGCGCGCCGAGACGATACGACCGCAGATGGAGCACGAGACCTCCGAGCACGAGCAGGTTGAGCACGCCGGCGAGCGCAGCGCCCGCGAATGAGACGGCGTAAGTGCCGGTGATATCGAAGCAATGGCCGCCCTCATAGCCGCCGAGGCCCATACCGACCCAGGCGAAGAGCGTGACCAGGGAGGTCGCGAGACCGCTCATCCGCGCGGGCGCCGCCGCCCGGGCGCAGAGCAGCAGGGTGGTCATCACCCCGCCAAAGCCGAAGCCGAACAGCGCGGCAAGGCCCCAGAGCCAGGCGAGCGAAGAAAGGGGAACGAACCAATAGACCGTGAGGGTCTGGCCCAGCACCGCGAGCGCATAGGCCGTGAGTACGCCGTAACGGTCGGCGAACAGGCCGAAGGCGATGCGGCCCAAGGAAGCCGAGAGCATGACGACGAGGATCAGGCTCGCGGTCTGCGCGCCGGAGAGCCCGCGGTCGGTCAGCAGCGCCACGAGATGGACGAGCGGCACCGCCATGCTGGCGCAGCAGAAGAGGCCCGCGAGACTGAGCCACGCGATGCCGATCGCGGGCGGCATCGGCCAGCCCGCGGCTTGCGCAGATCCGCGCGGCGCCTCCGCGATGCGCTCGGGCTTGGCGACGAGCAGCATGAGCGGCGCGATGAGCAGCACGAGGCCGAGCCCGACCGCGACGAAGGCCATGCGCCACCCATAGGTCTCGATCAGAGGCTGCATGATGGCGGGCATCACGCCCTGGCCGAGCGAACCGCCGGCCGTGACGATCCCCATCGCGAGGCCGCGGCCCTTGTCGAACCAGAGGCCGACGGTGGCGAGCACCGGCGTATACACGCAGGCGAAGCCGAACACGCCGATCGCGAGATAGATGATCTGGATCGCCCAGAGGTCGCTCTGCCATGCGATCGCGACCAGGCCCGCGCCCATGGCGATCGTGCCGAACACCGTGATGGGCCGGCTGTCGAGCCGGTCACTGGCAAGTCCCGCGACAAGTCCGCCGAGCGCAGCGCCGGCGCTGAGCAGCGTGTAAGCGAATGCGATGTCGGCGCGCAGCCAGCCGGACTCGATCTCGAACGGCTTGACCAGCAGCGCCACCGTGGTGGTGACGCCGAAGCCGGCCATCATCGCGACCGTGCCGGCCGCGACCACGATCCACTTGCGCATGGCCGAGAGGCGCATGCGCAGCTCGAGTGGGGGGTTCGCGAGGGAAAGTTCCGACATGTCCGTGCTCCAATGCGCCGTCGCGAGATCGCGATGACGCGAGATCTGGGGCGCAGACGTGGGACATCTCGTAGAAGCGAGCGTGTGAAAGGGGTTACGTGGACTGAAATTTTGTATCGGCGTGTTTCCGAACTATTTCGCAGGTGCAACAAGCCACACAGCGCCGGCGCCATGTGCCTGCTTTCACAGCGATTTCGGCCGCTACAAACGGCGCAACGAAGAATCAACGCGACGTCAAACGCTCACGCCCACGACGCACCGCAAAACTCCTCTGCATGACACGCGGCGAAGCGCCGCCGAGAGGAGAAGAGACATGAGTTCGATGGACACTGCGGCGCCGGGCGCCGTCACTCAGTTCGCGGCCAGCGCAAAGGTCATGGCCTATGGGCTGCTCGATCAGGCAGTGCGCGCGTACAAGCGGCGCATCTGCCGGCTGATGCTGCAGGAGTTGCCCGACGAGATCCTGCGCGACATCGGCATCTCGCGCTCGGATATTCCGGCCGTCGCGCGCATCGTGGTCGATCGGCAGATCGACGACTCGCGCCGCATGGCGCGCTTCCTGGGATCGCAGGCGTGAGCGTCCTCGCGTTCCACGCGGCGCGCAAGGTGAGCGTCGTCGCGTTGCACTGCTCGGGCGCATCGGGGCGCGCATGGGATCGCCTGCGGCAAACGCTGGGCGACGGTTTCAACGTAGTCACGCCCGACCTGATCGGCTGCGGAAGCACGCCGCACTGGATGCGGCCCGAGGCGTTCCGCCTGACGCACGAAGCCGCAGCTGCCGTGGCGGCGATCGACGCGTGCGAAGGGCCGGTGCATCTCGTCGGCCATTCCTATGGCGGCGGCGTGGCGCTGCGCGTCGCGCTGGAGCGGCCGCGACGCATCGCGAGCCTCTCGCTGTACGAGCCGACCCTGTTCGCGGTGCTCGCCATGATGGGCGACGAGGGTCGCGTCGCGCGCGCAGAGATCGCGGCCGTTGCGGCGGATGTGACGCGGCACGTCGGCGCCGGCGTGCCCGCCAATGCGGCGCGGCGCTTCGTCGACTACTGGAATCATCCGGGTGCCTTCGAAACGCTGAAGCCCGAAGCGCAGGCCGACATCGTGCGCTATGTGCCGAAGGCGAGCCTCGACTTCGCGGCGCTGTTCGGCGAGCGCGTGTCGCTGGAAGCCTATCGCGGGCTGCGCATCCCGCTCCTGATGCTGCGCGGCGAGCACGCGCCGCAGCCGGCGGCGCTGATCGCGCAGAAGCTCGCCGCGGTGATGCGTGCGAAAGCGTTCGTTACGGTCCAGGGCGCCGGACATATGGGTCCGTTCAGCCATGCGGAGACCGTGAATCGCGCGATCGCCCAGCACATCGGCGTCGAAGATTTCCACCAGGTGCCGGAGAGCGCGGCCGCGTGAGCGGTCGCGCTTCCTTTTATCACGCCGCGAGATGCCGCTTGGCGTAGAGTCGCGCCGCGACATGCCCGGCGAGCTCCTCGGCGTCACGGCCGACGCCGTCGATGAAGCTCGAATTGCGCCGGCGCAGCAGGCGGAAGCCGAGCACATAGAGTCCGGGCGCAGCCGTTACGCCGCCCGTATGCACGATCTCGCCCTGCGCATCGCGGACCGGGACCTGAAGCCAGGCCAGATTGCGCCGATAGCCAGTGGCCCAGAGCACCGTGCCGATCCCTTCGTCCGCGAGATCGAAGCGCGTGGGCGCGTCCGTCGGCACGGCGATCGGCGCGGGCGGCATGCCGCGCGGCAGACCGTTGAGCGCCTTCACCTTGTCGATGCGCGCGAGCAGGCGCGTCATGCGCTGCTCGGACACCGAGATCGTCTTGGCGAGATCGTCCGTAAAGTCGACGCGCGTGCCGGACATCTGCACGGCGCGGCCGACGAGCCGGATGCCGGAAGCCTGCAACGTATTGAGATCGAGCTGACGGTGAGCACCGATGAGCTGCAGCGAAGGCTGGCGCAGCGCGGCCGCGAGATCCGGCAGTGTGTCGGCGCGCTCGGCGAGCACGCCGATGCGGTCGAGCCACCAGAGAATGTCGCGGCCGCCATAGCGGCGCGGCAGGCGCGTGTGGTCGCCGACCGCGAGCGTAACCGGGCGGCCCGACGCATGGATCTCCTCAGCGAGCTGCGCGCCGGAGGCCGAGGCGCCGATCACCAGCACGCCGCCGGGCGGCAGATCCTCGGCACGCTTGTAGCTCGCGGGCGTGAGATGCTGGATGCGCGGTGAAAGCTCCCGCGCGATCTCGGGGATCAGCGGCGCTTCGCAGTGACCTGTGGCGACCACCACGACGGGCGCCTCCCAGGTGCCGCGGTCGGTTGCGACCTGATAGCGGTCGCCGTGACGCGTGACCGCGCGCACCGTGGTCTCGGCTTCGATGGGCGCGCTGAACGAGCTCGCATAGTCTTCGAGGTGGCGCACGAGCTGGTCGCGACTCATGAAGCCGTCGGGGTCGCGGCCGCGATAGGTCCAGCCGGGCAGCCGCGACATCCAGTTCGGCGTCAGCAAGTGCAGCGAGTCCCACACGCCGCTGCGCCAGCGCTCGGCCACGCGGCCGCGCTCGAGAATCACATGATCGATGGAGCGGGCGGTCAGGCAGCGGCTCATGGCAAGACCGGCCTGGCCGCCGCCAATGACGATCACATCGGTACGGGTCATGGAATGGACACGCATCGGCGCGCTCCGTGTGATGGGGGATCCGGAGCGCGCCGACGACTGGAGCGCATTCCGTCGGAACGCGCTCCAGATCGTTGGTGGCGCATGTTCCTATCGGCGAACCGGTGCCCACTTCGCCGGAACATGCGTCAGCGGCTCGCGACGGTCTCGACCGACACGGGCACGCCGTTGGTGAGGATGTCGTAGACGGCGGAGCGGGCGCGGGCCTGCTCGACGATCTCGCGCAGCTTCTCGGGCGGCGCGTCGCCTTCGATCTCGAAGGTGATGCCGATGCGCTCGTAGCCGTTCCGCACGTCCTTGGAGAGCCCGAGGATGCCGCGCAGATCGATGTCGCCGGTGGCGCGCGACTCGACGCGCTTGAGGGTCACGCCGCGCGCGGCCGCGATGTTGCCGATGCCGGCCGTGATGCAGGTCGCGAGCGCGTGCAGGACCCACTCGACCGGCGTCGGCGCCTGGTCGGCGCCGCACAGCACCGCCGGATGATCACCCTCGGCCGTGTAGGCCGCGACATGCGCATGCTCACCGCCCGCGCCCGAGAAGTTGGACATGGTGGTGCGGCTGTGCGTGCCCTTGAGCCAGCGGGTCTCGGAGCGGAATTGGAACTTGGCGAGGGCCGGCTGGCCCGCGACGGCGCCGATGGTGGCGAACAGGGCGGGCGTATCGATGCCGTTGCGCGGCGGAGGCGGCGCCTTTTTCGGCACGTCGACGGTCATGGTGGCGGTGGCCATTGCGAAATCCTCGGTTCGTGGCCGGACGGGTCCGGATCGCCGAGAGATTTGGCGAGGGCGCGTGTGAGCCGCGGTGTGAACCGGGGTGGGAAACGCAGCGCGAAACGTGTGAGGCGGCGTTGGAACGTCGCAGAAAATCTGGAATTGGCTGGCGTTATCCGGCCAGAAAGCCGCCATCGGTCGCAAGAACGTGCCCGACCACGAAGCTCGCCTCATCGGACATCAGCCAGACGACAGCGGTCGCGACTTCCTCCGGATGACCCATTCGCCTGAGCGGCAGGCCAGCCGCGACGCTCCGCATATCGGCGATACCCGAGCCGAGCATCATGTCGGTCACGACCCGACCGGGCGCGACCGCGTTGATGCGGATGCCCGAGGGCGCATATTCCATCGCGGCGGCGCGCGTCAGGGAAATCAGCGCCGCCTTGGACGCGCCGTAGAGCGCCAGGCCCGGATTGGGATTGCGCATCCCGCTGACACTCGTGTTGTTGACGATCGCGCCGCCGCCGGAGGCCAGAAGCGCCGGAATCTGGTGACGCAGGGCGTGGAAGACCGCGCGGACATTCGTATCGAACACCTGAGTGAAGACCGCGTCGGTCTGCTCGACGAGCGGCGCGCGCTGCTCCTGGAAGCCCGCATTGTTGAACACGGCGTCGAGCCGGCCGAACCGCGCGACCGCCTGCTCGACCGTTGCCGCGATCTCGGCTTCCCGCGTCACGTCAGCGGCCACGAACAGGCTGTCTGCGCCGGTCCGCCGAATGTCATTGGCGAGAGTCTCGCCAAGCCCGCGCCGCCGCCCCGTGACGATCACGGCCGACGCGCCCTCCGAGGCCATGCACAAGGCCGTCGCGCGGCCGATGCCGCTCGTGGCGCCCGTGACGAGACACACGCGGCCCTTGAGCCGCCCGGCCGGCGCACGGACGGGCGGCGGCCCGGCGAGGTCACGCCGCGAGGGTGAGTCTGTCATGGGCGGGACCTTGCATCGGACCTAGCTTCTCTCATTGCGCAAAGCGCTTATTGGAGAAAATTTCCCGACACCAGCCGATCTGCTTGTTCCCTGATTGTTCTTGCTGCCGTCCGGACCCTCCGCTACCATTGCGTGCGGGAGGGCTCGGCATGGTGCAGCGGGTCGCGACGGTCGCGTTCGAGGGCATCGAGGCGCGGGCCGTCGACGTGCAGGTGCAGGTCGCGCCCGGGCTGCCGGCTTTCTATGTGGTCGGGCTTCCCGACAAGGCGGTGTCGGAGGCGCGCGAGCGGGTGCGCGCCGCGCTGGTCGCCTCGGGGCTGGCGCTCCCGGCGCGGCGCATCACGGTCAACCTGGCGCCCGCGGACCTGCCGAAGGAAGGCAGCCACTACGACCTGCCGATCGCGCTCGGGCTGATGGCGGCGATCGGCGCCATTCCGCGCGACGCACTCGACGGCTTCACGGTGCTGGGCGAGCTCGGCCTCGACGGCTCGCTCGCGGCGGTCGCGGGCGTGCTGCCGGCCGCAATCGGCGCGAACGCGCGCGGCGAAGGCTTGATCTGTCCGGCTGCCTGCGGACCCGAGGCCGCCTGGGCCAGCCCCGACATGGAGATCATCGCGGCCTCGTCGCTCATCCAGCTCGCCAATCACTTCAAGGGCACGCAAGTGCTCTCGCGGCCGCAACCGAAGATGCGCGAGGCGGACGGGCCGAACCTCGATCTCAAGGACATCAAGGGCCAGGAGAGCGCCAAGCGTGCGCTCGAGATTGCGGCGGCGGGCGGGCACAACATGCTGATGATCGGGCCGCCCGGCGCCGGGAAATCGATGCTGGCAGCGCGGCTGCCCTCGATCCTGCCGCCGCTCACACCGGCGGAGCTGCTCGAAGTGTCGATGATCGCCTCAGTGGCCGGCGAGATCGCGGAAGGCGCGCTCACGAACCGGCGGCCGTTCCGCGCGCCGCATCATTCGGCCAGCATGCCGGCGCTGGTCGGCGGTGGCCTGCGCGCCAAGCCGGGCGAAGTCTCGATGGCGCATCACGGCGTGCTGTTCCTCGACGAGTTCGCGGAATTCCAGCCGCAGGCGCTCGACTCACTGCGCCAGCCGCTGGAGAGCGGCGAGGTCTCGATCGCGCGCGCGAACTATCGCATCAGCTATCCGGCGCGCTTCATGCTGATCGCGGCGATGAACCCATGCCGCTGCGGGCGCGCCAGCGAGATCGGCTTCACGTGCCGGCGCGGGCCGAATGTGCGCTGCGCCGCGGAGTATCAGGGGCGGCTCTCGGGACCGCTGACGGATCGCATCGACCTGCACATCGAGGTGCCGGCCGTCACGGCCGCGGACCTGATCCTGCCGGCGCCCGCCGAAGGCAGCGCGGAAGTCGCGGCGCGTGTTGCGCGCGCACGTGAGCGGCAGGCGGCACGCTACGCCGCGATGGGATTAACGGATGTGCGCATCAACGCGCAAGCGCCCGGGCCGGTGCTGGAAGAGATCGCCAAGCCCGATGGCGCCGGCCTCACGCTGATCCGCGAAGCCGCCGAGGCGATGCGGCTCTCGGCGCGCGGCTATCACCGCGTGCTGCGCGTCGCGCGGACGCTCGCGGACCTCGACGGCGCCGACAAGGTCGGGCGCGTGCATCTCGCGGAAGCACTGTCGTATCGCGCACTGATCGAGGATGTGCAGCGCGCCGCATGATCCCCGAAAAGTGGGAACCGGTTTTCGGACAGGATCATGCGCAAAAAAGATCTTAGCTCGCGGCTTCGGCGCTCGTCGTGCTCTTGCGCCAGACGAACCGCACGAGCAGCCAGACCAGGATCATCAGCAGGATGAAGCGGAAGCCCGCGAGCGAGAGCGCGGCGCGGCCGAGGAAGTAGATGAGCGTGCTCCAGAACGTGATCCAGAACGCGACCGCGGCGAGCGAATAGGCGAAGAAACGCGGGAACGAGAGCTGCAGAATGCCCGCGGCCGTGGAGATCACCGAAGAGAGGTTCGCCTGCCAATAGGTGGTGAAGATCGCGCTCAGTCCATATTTCGACAGGCGCCGCTGCGCATTGGCGAGCGGCTCGCGCAGGCCGAAGGCGAGCAGGAGCCGGTACCAGCCGTAGCGGCCGACCAGGAAGTTCACGACATAGGCGGCGAGCAGGCCGCTGCCCGCCAGCGCGGCGACGCTCGCGACCCGCGCGACGTCATGGCCCGCGAACACCAACGCGAAGATGATCACCAGCGAGCCCGGGAAGTACCAGCCGATCAGCAGCAAACCCTCGATGAAGGCCGCGACCAGGACCGTGATGAAGCCGTAGGTCTCGAAATAGCGCTGCGCGATGGCGATGACGGTCTCTTCGGGCGGCAAGTCGAGCCAGAGCCAGATGCCATAGAGGCTGAGCAGCACGACCAGTGCTGCAAGCGGCAGTCCGACGATGGACCAGAAGCGGGACGACATACGCGAGTGATTGCTGACCTTCGGTTCGCATGTCCGGCCGAGGTGCCCTCTGGACCATGCGCGGCCTCAATCTCTCACGACGCAGTGCGTGAAGCCAAGCCCCTCAGGTCTTCATCTGCGCGCGCCGGCCACGCGCCGAGGCGATGCTGGCGGGACGCAGCATGGCGCGGCGGGGCGCGATCCCCTCGCGCGGCGTCTCGGTGGGCGCGAGCATGGCGCTTCCCGGCAGCATGTGCACGGAACCGCTCGCCACGGTTCCGGGCTCGAGCGCGTCGCTGAGCGCGCGCAGCTCGTGCTCGCTGATGCCGTTGATCTCCATGAGCAGGCTCAAGCGCGCCATGGCGAGGAAGCGGGCCGTGTCGTCGAGGCCGCAGCTTTCCGTCAGATCGATGAAGCCCGCCAGCGTCGAGACGGCGCGCCTAAGCTCTTCGTCCTTGCTCGCTTCCATCGTCCACCCCTCTCCAACTTCTCGTATGCGACGTATGACTGATCCAGGCCCCAGTCCCGATCACACTGCCGTAGAGTCCCGTGATGCGCGAAACCACCTCGTGCACGTCATGCGCCGCGATGCCGTCGAGCCCGTGGCTCGCCGACGCATCGGCCAGATAGGTGACGCGATGGCTGCGGTGGAACGCGTCGATGATGGTCGAGAGGCATGCGGCCTCGCCCGCGAAGCCCGCGAGCACGAAGCTGCCGCCGCCGGCGCCGATCACCTCGGCGAATTCGGCGCTCGCGTAGCAGGACGGGCGGCTGCGCTCGAACACCATGTCGACGCCGGTCGGCTCGAAGCCTTCGATCCAGCGCGAGAAGCGGGTCTTGGCGTTGAACAGCGGCGCGCGGGCGATCCAGCGCACGAAGGCGACCGGGAAGCCCATGGCGCGCGCATGCGCGAGCGCGGCGCGACAATTGGCGAGCGCGGGCTCCGGATCCGCGATCGCCAGGATGCGCGGGCTCGCGATGTATTCCTGCTGCATGTCGACGAGCACCAGCGTCGGTACGGCGGCCGGATTCACATAGGCCGAGAAGTCGATGACCGAGGTCATGCGCGCCTCCTCTCGACCGAAGGCTGGCTCGCGGGCCGAATGGCCGAGCGCTCGAGGATGCCGGGCACATGCCAGCGCCCTTCGGGGCGGATCGTGACATAGGGATCGACGCCGATCGCGACGGCTTCGGGATGCGGACTGATGTCGAGCGTCACCTCGACATAGTCGAAATCCGAGAAGACGAATTCGCGGCCGCCCTCCAGCTGCTTGAAGCCGAAGCGGCTCCAGAAGTTGAGGAGCCGCTTCTGCGAGTGGCCATAGATCTTGCGATAGCCCTTGGCGCGACAGAGCTCGATGCCGGCGCGCACCAGACGGAAAGCGAGCCGCGTGCGCCGGAATTCGCGACGGATCGCGAGGCGCTCCATCTTGGCGAAGTCCGCGAAGTAGCGAATGCGCAGGCAGCCGGCCGGCTCGTCGCCGACGTAGCCGATCAGATGCGTGGCGCAGAAATCGTTGCCGTCGAACTCTTCCTCGTAAGGGCATTCCTGCTCGGCAACGTAGACCGCACTGCGGATCGTCGTCACGCGCATGACATCTTCGAGCGAGCGCGCAATCGCGACCGAAAGGTTGCGGCCACCCTCGCGATAGTCGTCATAGATCGGCGCGGCGGCAGGCGAGGCGACGCGCCGGAACACGTGAAGGTGCGGCGTCGGCACGCCATTCACCATGGCGCCGCCTGCGAAGCCGAGGGTCTCCAGGAACCGGCGTCCATCGCGCGTGACGGGGCGCGCGTAGAGATCGACGTCTGCATAAAGGGGCGTCGAGATCTTGTCGAAGACGAGGGACACGCCGGCCGCGAGTGGGCCGCGCGCATGCAGCGCCCAGACATAGATGCCGGCCGGCTTCTCGTTCTGCCTGGTAAGGAGATCGAGATCCGGATCGCCGGCATCAAAGGTGCCGGCCGCGAGCCGCCGCATGCCCTCCTGGTTCAGCATCAGGAAGGCGACGAAGCCTTCCCCCTGCGGGTTCGCAGCGTCGTACCGGTCCTTGCGCGCGATCGCCCAGAGAGAATCGGGATTGTGCGAGATCACGCGATAGACGACGTCGGTGCCGGTGAGGCCCTGGATATCGGCCTTGGCGCGTTCCACCATCGGCTCGATCATGGTGCCGATCGGGGTGAAGACGACGAGGCGCTTGGCCCATTGCCCGAGGTCGAGCGAGCTCAGCGGCCGAACCGCCATCCGGGAGCGTCGGGGGCGCAGGCCGGCCGACCGGGCAATGCGGAGGTCATGCATGGTCATGGGCTATTTCCTTGGGAGCGAGCCTCCGTCATACTCAGCACTGTAGTGACGGGGAGCTGGGACGTATGCGGCCGTTAGAGGAAAGGGGTGTTCCGTTCGAGGAACACCGGGACGGGTCGGCGTCCCGGCCGATTCCGGACTGGGACTCGGTCCGTGTGTTTCTCGAAGTCGTGCGTCACGGCAGCTTCAGATCCGCTGCGGAACAGCTCGGGCAGTCGGTCAACGCGTTGCGGCGCAAGATCGACGAGATCGAGCATCAGCTGGGGCTCACTCTACTGACGCGCCACATCGACGGGGTGCGAACCACGCCAGAGGGTGAACAAATCCTGGCCGCAGCCCATCAAATGGAGCAGGCTTCGTTCGGCCTGCTGCGCGCCCGCGATCAGGTCACGCCCGCTCTGGCCGGCGAGGTACGGCTGGCGGTGACCGAGGGCCTCGGCACCTTCTGGATCGCGCCCCGGCTCGTGGAATTCCAGCGTGCCTTCCCGCAGCTCCTGGTCGACATCAAGTGTGCCATGCAGTCGGCCGACGTCCTGCGGCTGGAGGCGGACGTGTCGGTGCAGCTCACCCGCCCGCAGGCCAAGGACCTGAAGGTCGTCAAGCTCGGCCGGCTCCACGTGATGCCGTTCGCTGCCACCAGCTATCTCGATACCTACGGCTCGCCGAAAACCATCCAGGAGCTGCTCAAGCACCGGCTGGTCCTGCAGATCGCCGAGCAGGTCACCTCACAGTCCGAATACGACCGCCTGTTCCCGGGGGTGCCGCAGCCCGGCTTCGTCGCCCTGCGAACCAATGTCAGCAGCGCGCATTACTGGGCGATCGCCAAGGGTGCCGGCATTGGCATGCTGCCGACCTATGCCTGCGCGATCATGGCGCGGGTGGTCCCGATCGAGATCGGGCTGCACGCGCCCTACGACATCTGGCTCACCTATCACCCGGACGCCAACCGCATCGCACGCGTGCGGCGCATGATCGACTGGCTGGTCGAGGCGTTCAATCCGAAGAAGTTTCCCTGGTTTCGCGACGAGTTCATCCCGCCGCGCGACCTGCCGACCGAATATCGCGGCGCCCCGATCGCCAACATGTTCGAAGGGTTTCTCGGGGCGGGCCAGGACACCGGGCCCGGCGCAGATCGCGCGGATCGCTGATGGCGCCAAAGGTCCAGGGCTCACGCGCCGCGGGATTGAAGCGGCTTCATTTTACCGGCTCCGCGTCTGCGGCGCGCCGCGAGACGAACGATATGGATCACTCGCCACTGACGGGCGAGGTGGACGTTGCGATCACCGAAGGGCTCGGCACGTTCTGGCTCCGTCCGCGCGTCGAGGCGTTTGAACAGGCCTATCCGCAAATCACGGTGCGCATCGACTGCGCGATGTCGCTCGCAGATGTCGGACGCATGACGTCTGGAGTCGCAGTGCAGCTCGTCGACGTGAGCAGCGCGGATCTGAGGAAGATCAGGCTCGGCCGCATGCATGCGATGCCCTATGCGGCACCGTCCTATGTCGCGGCCTTCGGTATTCCGCAGGCGCTGAGCGATGTCTCGGGTCACCGCCTGGTGCTGCAAGTGGCGGATCAGACCGCGACGCGCGAACTGTTCGCGCTCGTGATGGCGGACATCCCGATGAACGACGTCGTCACGATCCAGACCAACAACAGCACGACGCACTACCGCACGATCGCGGAAGGCACGGGCATCGGTTTTCTGCCGACCTATGTGTCGGCGGTTTGCGAGCCGCTCGTGCCCATCGGCATGAATCTGCATTTTCCGTTCGACATCTGGCTCGTCTGCAGCGCCGAGGCGGCACGCCTGCCCCGCGTGCAGCGGCTGATCGAGTGGTTGATCGACGCGTTCGACCCGCGGACCTACCCCTGGTTCCGCGATTACTTCATCCATCCGAGTGAACTGCTGAAGGAATATCGCGGCCCGCCCCTCGCGAAATATTCCTTCTGAAGATTCCACGAAAGTTGCTCCCACTTCGATCCACTGAGCGGACGTCTCATGAATCCTCGTAAGAACGGCACGACTACGACCTCGACTACGCGCATGCGGCGGCCCGGCCCTGGCGATATCGAAGTGGGACGGCGAATCCGGGCGCGGCGGTTGGAATGCGGCATGTCGCAGACCGAGCTCGCGACGCAGATCGGGCTCACCTTCCAGCAGGTGCAGAAATACGAGAAGGGCGTGAACCGCGTCGGCGCCGGGCGGATCCAGCAGATCGCGGACGCACTCAGCGTGCCGGCGGCCTATTTCTTCGGCATCACCGAACGGGCGAAGCGCGAGGACAACGATCTCACCGACCTGCTCAAGACCGCGCATGCGGTGCGGCTGGTGCGCGCCTTCGCGCGCTTCCGCAGCCCGCGCGCCAAGCGGGCGCTGGCCGAGCTGGTCGAGGCGATCGCGGAAGAGGACTGACCCCTCCGCCACTTTCGTCGATCGGGTTAAGGACTCGCTAACCCTGCGGGCGGCGTTTGCGCCTCCCATGAAGGGAATCGCAAGGGTCGAACGCCATATTCGTCGCAGAACCCAAAAGGGCAGGCGACGAACATGCGGGCTCGGCCCGACAGCACGAGAGACGTGCGCGCACGCGCGCAGTTCGATCACCGCGGCATGGCCCTCGCCGCGCGGGTCGCGGTCGTCATCCTGGCCTTCTCGATCACCTTCCGCGCGCTGAGCGGTGACACGCCGGACACCGGCTTCGACGCGGCGCTCGCGGCCACGGTCGCGGGCGCGCTCATCGTCGCGGCCTGCGGCGCGCTCGCACTGATGGTGCGCCGCTATCGCGGGCTGCGCCACGAGGTGCAGGCGCTGGAGCACCGGCTCGAGGAGCTCGCCGACCGCAACTGGGAGCTCAAGGAAGCGGCCGAACGCGGCCGCAGCTTCCTGGAGGCGCTCGGCGACGTGATCGTGCGCCGCGACGGCACGGGACGCATCACCTATGCGAACGAGGCCTTCTGCCGGCTCGCGGGGCGCGACGAGAACGCGCTGATCGACAGCGACTTCGCACTCGCGGTGCTGGCGCAAGGCGACATGGCGGCGCTGCCCGATGGCACGCGCGTGCACGACCAGAAGATCGCGACGGAAGACGGCGGGCGCTGGATCGCATGGCGCGAGGTCGCGGTCCGCAGCGGTGAAAGGACCGAAATTCAGAGCGTCGGCCGAGACGTGACCGATCGCGCCGAAGCGGAGCGCGCGCTCGCCGACGCGCGCGATCAGGCCGAGGCCGCGAACCGCGCCAAGAGCCGGTTCCTCGCCATGGTCTCGCACGAGATCCGCACGCCATTGAACGGCATCCTCGGCATGGCAGGACTGCTGCGCGATACCGAGCTCACGGCCGAGCAGGCGACGTATGTAAAGGCCGTCAGCACCTCGGGCGAAACGCTGCTGTCGCTGATCGAGGAGATCCTCGACTTCTCCAAGATCGAGGCCGGCCGCCTCGACCTCGACGCGCGCGCGTTCTCACTCGCGACGCTGGTCGAGGAGACCGTCGAGCTGCTGGCGCCGCGCGCGCAGGCGAAGGGACTCGAGATCGCGTCCTATCTGGACCAGAGCCTCGCGGATCTCGTGGTGGGCGATGCGGCGCGCATGCGCCAGGTGCTGCTCAATCTCGCGGGCAACGCGATCAAGTTCACGGAAGCCGGCGGCGTCGCGCTGATCGTCGAGCCGGGCACGTCGCCCGAGGACGTGTGCTTCCGCGTGCGCGACACCGGCATCGGCATCGCCGAGGATGCGCAGGCGCGCATCTTCGAGGAGTTCGAGCAGGCCGATGCAGGCGCGAACCGCCGCTTCGGCGGCACGGGCCTCGGGCTTGCGATCTCGAAGCGCATCGTCGAGCGCATGGGCGGACGCATCACGGTCGAGAGCCGTGTCGGCGAAGGCGCGACCTTCTCGGTCGCGGTGCCGCTGCCGCGCGCGACCGATGCCGCGCAGCCGGGCTTCACGGTGCCCGACCTCACGGATCTTTCG
>JAEYAU010000117.1 GCA_023404705.1 Pseudomonadota bacterium | reverse complement strand
ACCGAGCGGAAGGCGCGCCGCGTGCCGAAGAGCATCGCGGGGCGGAAGTCGGCGAGCAGCAGCAGCGAGCGGTCGCGCTCGTCGCGGAAGGTGCGCACGTGCTGGACGCCGGTGCGGGCGGTCGCGTTGCGGTCGATATGGCGGATGTCGTCGCCGAACAGCCACGGGCGCACGTCGTTCACCTCGAGGCCGCGGCCGCGCTGGCGATGGATGAAGCCGCCCGGATAGGCCGTCATGGAGCGGGCGCGGCCAGCGCGCATGGCGCCGCCGAGATGCTGCAGGCGCATCAGGGAGTCGAACTCGAGCCGCACTCCGTCGACCGCGAGCGGATCCATGGCGGTCAGAGCGGGTGGATGCGCGTGAGCAGGCGCGCGATGACGCCGCGGGTGGTCTCGCCGTCCGCGGTCGCGCGCCAGGTCAGAATGGTGCGATGGCTGAGGATGTCGGCCGCGAGCGCGGCGATGTCCTCGGGGATCACGTGGTCGCGCCCGTGCAGATAGGCGCGCGCCTTGGAGGCGGCGGCCAGCGCCAGCGTGCCGCGCGGCGAGGCCGGATGGGCAATGAGCTGCGCGATGTCGGGCGCGATCGTGACATCGCGCGGCGCCGTCACCAGGCGGACGATGTAGTCCTTGATGGCGGGCGAGAGATGCACGTGGCGGATAGACGCGCGGGCGGCGAGAACTTCGGCGGTCGTCAGCATGTGCTGCGCGAGGGGCGCATCCGCGATGGTCTCACCTTCGACCAGGTCGAGGATCGCGCGCTCGGCGCCGGGCTGCGGCAGGTCGAGCAGCACATGGATCAGGAAGCGGTCAAGCTGCGCCTCGGGCAGCGGGAACGTGCCCTCCTGCTCGATCGGGTTCTGCGTCGCGACCACCATGAAGAGCTGCGGCAGCGGGTGCGTGTGGCCGCCCGAGGAGACCTGCAATTCCGCCATCGCCTCGAGCAGCGCGGACTGCACCTTCGGCGGCGCGCGGTTGATCTCGTCGACCAGGACCAGCGAGTTGAAGATCGGGCCGTGCACGAACTCGAAGACCAGGCGGTCCGGGCGCCACACGGGCGTGCCGGTGAGATCGGCCGGCATCAGGTCGGGCGTGCACTGGATGCGGCCGAACGGCGCCTCGACGGCGCCGGCGAGCAGCTTCACGGCGCGGGTCTTGGCAAGCCCGGGCGGTCCCTCGATCAGGACATGGCCGCCCGCGAGCAGCGCCACCATCAGCCGTTCGATGAGGACATCCCAGTCGATCAGGCGTTCGGACAGGAAGGTCCGCAGCGCCATCAGGCGCTCGCGATGCTCGGAAGAGACGAAGGATTCGCCGACGACTGGCGCCGCGCTGTTCATCGGGGGCCTCGCTGCGTGAGGGACGCGGCCGCGCGAGCTGCCGCATCGTCTTCGGCCTTCGGTCAGCGTAATCGAGAATTGCACGTCTCGGAAGCCGCAACGCGAGGCGCAGGCCTGCGGTCCCGGCATGCCGCGTGGGCTGCGGCCCCGCCGAAGCTGAGCCGTAGGGCGCGATAGCGAAGCGTATTGCGCCAGCTGAGACGCCGCCGGCGCAATACGCCGCTGCGCGGCTATTGCGCCCTACGAGTCGGAGATGCCGAAACGGTCGCGGAACATGCGGCGGCCCGCCGTCGTGATCGTCACGGCGCGCGAATCCTTGCGGCGCGCGATGAATCCCTTCTCAAAGAATCGGTCCGTGAGCGCGGCGCCGAGGGCGCCTGCGAGATGCGGGCGCCGTTCGCTCCAATCGAGGCAGGGGCGCGCGAAGCCGCGGCGCTGCCGCTCCACCTCGGCGAGATCGATGTCCAACTCGGCGAACAGCGCTTCGCCGGACGGCGTCACGCGGTAGTCGCGCGGGCCGGGCGCGAGATGGCCGCGGCCGAGCAGCACGGTGAGCAGGCCGACGCCGACCTGGCCCGCGAGATGGTCGTAGCAGGTGCGCGCGTGCTTGAGCGCCGCGTCGCTCGGCCCGTGCGGGCGATGCCGGTGCGGGCCTTGCGCGGCGAGCGTCATGATGCTTTCGAGCGCGCGCGCGACCAACGGATCGGCGAGCCGGTAGTAGCGGTGGCGCCCCTGCGTCTCGACAACGAGCAGGTTGCCGGCGACCAACTTGCCGAGATGCCCGCTGGTCGTCGGCGCCGACACGCCGGCGACGAAGGCGAGCTCCTTGGCGGTCTGGGCGCGGCCGTCCATCAGCGCCGCGAGGATATTGGCGCGTGCGGGATCGCCCATCAGGGCGGCGACTTCTGCGAAATAGGGTCCGGTCATGCCGGGAAGCTAGGCCCGCCCCTCGTGCGAGGCAACATGGCATATTTTGGCAGCGGCCGAAGTATTCCACGGCCCAAACTGAGCAAGACAAGTCAACGCGGGGGCGGCAGAGTGCCGGCGACACCTCACGTCGGAGCATCTGACATGACGATCCGTCTTTACGGCAGCTGGTTCAGTCCGTTCGCGCGCAAGGTCGCGCTCGCGCTGGAGCTCAAGGGCCTCGCCTACGAGGCCGTGGACGCGCTGACGCGCGACGCGCATGCCGAGCTCGCGCGCGTCAATGCGCGCGCCGAGGTGCCGGTCCTGCAGGACGGCGATGTCCTTGTGGTGAACTCGAGCGACATCATCCAGTATCTCGAATGGCGCACGCCGGAGCGGCCGCTCTATCCGGCCGCGCTGGCGGAGCGCGTGACCGCCCGCGCGCTCGAACGCCTCGCGGACAGCCGCCTCGACGCGATCATGACGGACTGCTCCTTCTGGCTCTGGGCCGAGCGCGAGGACAAGGTGCCTGACGGGCTTCTGGAGGCCGGGCAGCGCGATATCGATGGCATCTTCGCCGAGCTCGAAGACGTGCTGGCGGCGCGGCCGGCGCCCTGGCCGTTCGGGGCCCCTAACGGCGCGCCGGGCTTTGTCGAATGCGCCTTCTTCCCGCATCTCGCGGCGCTGCGCTGGATGGGCTTCACCCTGGACGAACGCTTTCCCGCGACGCGCGGCTGGCTGCAGGCGATGCGTGCGCATCCGGTGTTCGAGAACGATCTCAAGCGCACGGCGGCCTTCGTGAAAGAACTCCCCAACCGCAACTACGAGCGCCGGCGCCTGTTCTGGCGCGGCGACCGCATCGAGTGGCTGCTCTCGCGCGGCTTCCACCCGTGGTTCGCGCAGGAGATCGAGTCGGGCCGCGCCGTGTTTCCGGCATAGCGGTTCAGCATCGGGCTCGGCCTGCGCGAAGCCGCGGAGGCCGGGAGCCGCCCTACTGATTGATCTCAGGCTCGACGAGCTTGGCCAGATTGCGCAGCGACTCCTGCCAGCCGAGATAGCAGGCCTCCGCGGAAATGAGGTCCGGAACGCCGGCCTGCACGATCTCCAGCTCGGTGCCGACCGACACCTTCTTCAAGGTCACGGTCACCTGCATCTCGCCGGGCAGGTTCGGGTCGTCGAAGGCGTCGGTGTAGACCAGGCGCTCGCCCGGCACGAGCTCGACATAGCGGCCGCCGAAGGCGTGGCTGTGACCCGTCGTGAAGTTGCGGAAGGACATCCGGTGCGTGCCGCCTACCTTCGGCTCCAGATGGTGCACCGTGCAGGTAAAGCCGTTCGGCGGCAGCCATTTGGCGAGCGCATCCGCTTCGAGGAAGGCGCGATAGACCTTTTCGGGGCTGGTCGCGAGAACGCGGTGAAGGCGTACGGTGCTTGGCATCATTGGCTCCATGAATTGCCGATTGTAGCCCAAGGACGAACGAGCCTCGGCGGTCCCGACACGCGATGTCGGGATTTTCTCCTGACACGTTTTGGCGTCCACCAAAGCAAATTGGCGCGACAGTCGCGCCTGCGGCTGACATGGTGCCGCTCGCAACGAGAGGCACCATGTCGGATTCGTCATCACACTCCGCCGCGCCCTTCGACTATCTCCTGCTGGTCGTGCTCGCGGCCTGCTGGGGCGCGGCTTATACGTTCATCAAGATCGGCGTCGAGACGCTGCCGCCCGTGACGCTGATCGCGGCGCGCACCGTGATCGCGGGCACCCTGCTCTACGCCTTGATGCTGCTCACCGGCGTGCGCTTCCCGCGCGATGCGCGCAGCTGGCGCCAGTTCCTGTTCCAGGCCTTCATGAACAGCGTGATCCCGTTCACGCTGATCGCCTGGGGCGAGCAGACCGTGGATGCGGGGCTCGCCGTCATCCTCAACACGACGACACCGATCTTCACCTTCCTGATCACGCTCGCGGTCACGCGCCACGAGCCGGCGAGCGCACGCAAGCTGTTCGGCGTGGTGATCGGGCTCGCGGGCGTGATGCTGATCATCGGCGTCGGCGCGCTCGGCGGCGTCGGCCGCGCGCTCCTCGCGCAGCTCGGCATCCTGTTCGCCTCGGTCTGCTATGCGGGGGCCGTGATCTTCGGGCGCAACTTCGCGCATCTCAATCCGCTGGTGCCGGCGACCGGCTCGCTGTTCTGCGGGGCCGCGATCCTCATTCCGGCGAGCCTCGTGATTGATCAGCCCTGGACACTGACGCCGTCGGCGCGCTCGCTCGCGGCGCTTGGGTGTCTGGCGGTGTTCTCGACCGCGCTCGCCTTCACGATCTATTTCCGGCTGGTGCGCACGCTCGGCTCGATCGGCACGACCGCGCAGGCCTATCTGCGCGCGCCGATCGGCGTCGCCATCGGCATCGCGCTGCTGGGCGAGACGCTCTCGCCCACGGCCTGGATCGGATTCGTCTGCGTGTTGGTCGGGGTGGTGGCGATGACGCTGCCGGCGCGAAAGCTTTATGCGAAGGCCGGGGCGTGAGCCGGGCTGATCGAGACTGCGGGCCGGGCGTGCTTGGCGTGCCACTTCGGGCCCGGTCCGCGCATGTAGTGGAGCTCGGGCCGGTAGCCGCCGAAGAGGTCGCGCCGCAGGCCGGCGATCAGCTGGTTGAGCGCGTCGCGCAGGCGGGGCGTCGCCTTGCTGATGTGGGCCTGGTGGGACATCTCTTCCTCCGCCTGCAGCTACGGGCCGATCCCGTCTCGGCTTCATCACGGTAGGCGGAGCGCCCTCACCTGCCCGTGATGGCCGTCACAAGAATGACGATTGGCGGGACTGCCATTCGACAAGCGGTTGGCGATTTTTTCGGGCTGGCTAACGTCGAGGCGCCATGCGGACGGGACCCATCAGGATTCGTCCGAATTCCTGGGCGTCCGCGGCTGACGTAGTGTCCGGCGTGGCTTCCGAAAAATGCCTTCACAACATCGGGAGCCCAGGGGGAACAACTTCGGACCTGGTCCAGGCAGGGGCTCCTGGCCAGGTGCTTTCCCTTCAGCTTTCAGGACATCATCAGATCGTGATCGTGGCGCCGTCCTCGGCGACGAGGAGACCGGCCGCCTTCACGTCCCCGACATGCGCGAGCATGCTCGGGTTCATGTGCGTGACCATCACGCGGCGGGCGCCGAAGCTGCGCGTCTTCAGCGTCCCCCAGCTCATGTGGCCCGTGAGATCGCGCGCGAAGTCGTAGCATTCGACGATGAAGAGGTCGGCGTCCTTGGCGATCCCGAGGAGCGCGTCGGTCCACTCGGTGTCGCCCGAATAGGCGAGCGTCTTTTCGCCGTCCGTGAGACGAACCGCCGTCGAGGGCGTGCCCGAGAAGTGCACGACCTCCGCCGTCGTCACCGTGAGACCGAGCACCTGGGTTGGGACGCCGAGCGGGATCTCGACGATCTCCAGTGGGAAGCGCCACTTGGTCGACCAGGCGCGCGGAAACATCGCCTCGATCAGGCCTTCGAGACGCGCACGGGTGCCGGGCGGGCCCGCGATCGTGAACGGATGCGTGCGGTGGCTCGCATGCTGCGCGTCGAGCAGCAGGAACGGCAGCGCGCCGTAGTGATCGCCGTGCAGATGCGAGAGGATCACGCCTTCGATCAGGTTCGGATCGAGGCCGCGCGCGCGCATGGCGACCAGCGAGGAGGCGCCGCAGTCGAGCAAAATCTTGCGCTCGGCGAACTCGACCAGGAAGCAGGTGTTGAAGCGGCCGCCGGAGCCGAACGCATCACCGGATCCGAGGATCGTGAGCCGCATGTCACGCGCCCGCGCTCGGCCGCGCCGCGACCTGGCCGTACCAGCGCCGCAAATTGACGAGGTCGTCAGGGACAGCCAGCTTCGCGGGCTTCATGAAGTCCACCGCGACCATGCCGGTGATGTCCGCGATCGTATAATGCTCGCCGCAGACGAACAGGTTGTCCTTCAGCGCGCGATCCAGAAATCGCAGGAATTCGAGCACGCGCGGCTTGTTGGCCTCGCCCCATTCGGGGACCTGGTCTTCGAGCTCGCGCATGGCCGGATGCAGGTGGCGGAAGACCGCCGCGACCGCCGCGAGCAGGTTGATCTCGAGACGCCGATTCCACATCTCGACCAGCGCCTCCTCCCTGGCGCCGCGCCCGAACAGCGGCGGCTCCGGGCGCAGCCCCTCGAAGTAGCGGCAGATCGCCACGGACTCGCTGATCACCGTGCCGTCCTCGAGCTGCAGGACGGGCAGCCGCTGCAGCGGGTTGAGGGCGGTGAATTCCGGGGTCTTGTGCTGGAGGGCCGCGATGTCGACCTGCTCGGTCGGCACCTGCATGCCCTTCTCGGCCAGGAAAATGCGAACCCGCCGCGGGTTCGGCGCGCGCCCGCTGTCGAACAGTCTCATGACGTCTCCCAGGTGCACCTGAGTTGCGCACGTCCCCGGCCGGCACTCGACCATGCTCCCCGACTTCGGGTCAAGGCGGGTTCGGGGCGCGCATGCGCGTCCGCCGGGCGAGACCGCGATAGGCCGTTAACCATGATTTTCAGGCCGCCGTTAAGGTTTATGGGGGAGAAATTATCGACCAACTCGATGTCGGGCGCCCCCTCCATGACCGCGATGACGAGCGAAGAGCTCGGCATTTCCACGCCTGCGGAAAAGGCGGCCCAGAGCCGCCGGCGCGACGCGACCCAGCGCGTGCGCGAGGCGCGCGACCGCCTGACCTCGACCACGGGAACGCGACCGGCCTTCGACTACGAGCTGCTGCGCCAGTTCGCGCAGACCCGCCTCTCCGCCTCGCTCGCCATCGTGCTGCTGGTCGCCTCGGTCGGCTTCCTCTCCGGGCTCTGGGTCGGACCGATCGTCGCCGGCGTCTGGACGCTGGGCGTGCTGGTCGTGCAGACCGTGATCGGCGCCAAGTGCCGCAAGTTCCTGGCCGAGCCGCCGGCCAATGTGAACATCAACCAGTGGCGCGTGCGCTTCGTCCTGCTCGACCTGTTCTCGGGTCTCGGCTGGATGATGAACGTCATCGCGATCATCCGCGCCGATCCGGATGCCACCTCCTTCACGCTGTTCGTGATGCTGCTCGTGGTCGCTGCCGCGAGCATGCTCGCGTCGAGCCTGCCGGTCGCGATGCTGGCCGCGACGGCACCCGTCACCTTTGCGGTGGCGCTCGACTTCGCGCTGCGCGGCGACGTGCAGGGCTACATCCTGGCCGCCATGGCGCTGACCGCGCAGGGCTACTTCACGATGCTGGCCTATCGCCTCTACTCGACCACGCTCGCCAGCATCGAGGCGCGCGCCGAGAAGGACGCGCTGATCGGCGAGATCGAGCAGGCGAAGGCGATCTCCGACGAAGCGCGCCGCCGTGCCGAGGCCGCCAATATCGCCAAGTCGCGCTTTCTCGCACAGATGAGCCACGAGCTGCGCACGCCGCTCAATGCGATCCTCGGCTTCTCGGAAGTGATGAAGAGCGAGGTGTTCGGCCCGCATGCGGTGCCGACCTACAAGGAATATGCGGGCGACATCCATAATTCGGGCGTGCACCTGCTCAACCTGATCAACGAGATCCTCGACCTCTCGCGCATCGAGGCGGGCCGCTACGAGCTCAACGAGGAAGCGACCTCGCTCACGCAGATCGTCGAGGACTGCCACCACCTGCTCAAGCTGCGCGCCAAGAATCGCGGGTTGGTGATCCACGAGGTGTTCGAGCCCGACCTGCCGCGGCTCTGGGCGGACGAGCGCGCGGTGCGGCAGATCTGCCTCAACCTGCTCTCCAATGCGATCAAGTTCACGCCTCAGGGCGGCGAGATCTGGCTCAAGGTCGGCTGGACCGCGTCGAGCGGCCAGTATCTCAGCGTGCGCGACACCGGCCCCGGCATTCCCGAGGACGAGATCCCGATCGTGCTCGCCTCGTTCGGCCAGGGCAGCAATGCCATCAAGTCCGCCGAGCAAGGGACCGGCCTCGGCCTGCCGATCGCCAAGAACCTGATCGACCTGCATGGCGGCACCTTCACGCTGCGCTCCAAGCTGCGCGAGGGAACCGAGGTCATCGTCACCTTCCCGCCCGAGCGGGTGATGTCCGCCCTCGGCCCGCTCGAGGAACCGGCTCCGCCGATCCAGGCCGATCCGGATCCGCGCCGCGCGCACCAGCGCGCCTACTGAGGTGGATCCGCGATGGTGCTGCCGGCCTGCGGCGCAAACGCCCTCATATTGTGTTCCGGCCCCGCGGCCCTATGTTGGCCGATGGAATCGGATCGGGACCTCATGGCCATTGCTTCTCCCTGCACCAGGGTCTGCACCATGGATCCGGTGTCGGACCTGTGCATCGGCTGCGGGCGCACGCTCGCCGAGATCGCGCGCTGGGGCACGATGCCGGACGCGGAGCGGCAGCGGATCATGGCCGCCCTGCCGGGCCGGCTGGCGACGCGCCGGCAGGGCGTGACGGCGGGCGAGGAGAACTGACGTGGGCAATCGCCTGTTGTGGCTGCTGCTGGTCGTGCTGGGCGTAGCGCTGCTGCTGCTCGTCTGGCGGCACGACGACGGCACGGTCGGCGGGCTCGCGAACGACGATTTCGCCTCGCTGGTGGTGCGCGCCTCGCTCGTCGTGTTCATCGGCGCGTCGATCGTGATGCTGTTCCGCGAGCGCATCTACGAGGCGTTCCAGGCCGCGCTGTTCTGGATCGTGATCGCGCTCTTGCTGGCGGTCGGCTACACCTACCGCTTCGACCTGCGCGACATGGGCGAGCGCGTGATGGCGGAGTTCCTGCCCGGCCGCGCCGCGAGCCGCGGCACCGCGGTCGAGATCGCGCGGGCGCGCAGCGGCGAGTTCCAGATCGGCGCGCATGTCAACGACGCCCGCCTCGCCATGGTGCTCGACACCGGCGCGAGCGCGGTGGTGCTGACGCAAGAGGCGGCGAAAGCCGCCGGACTTCCGATCGAGGTGCTGAACTACGACGTCACGGTCGAGACCGCGAACGGGCGCACGCGCGCCGCTTCGGTGACGCTCGACCGGCTCGCGGTCGGCAGCATCACCGAGCGCGCGGTGCCCGCGTTGATCGCCAAGCCCGGGCAGCTCAAGACCAACCTGCTCGGCATGAGCTTCCTCAACCGGCTGCAGAGCTGGGAAGTGCGCGGCGACAAGCTGGTGCTGCGCGGCACGCCCTGACTTGTAGGGTGTGCAAAAGCGGCCCGGGCGGCGCGTTTTCGCAATAGCGCATGACCCGCTTTTGCGCACGCGTGCTGCATCAACGTGGGACGCGTGCGCTCGGCGCGATCTCAGTCCTGCGTGACGACGCCACGCTGTGCCGCGCCGAGCACACCCTACGAGCCTCACCACACGAGCGTCGCCAGAAACCGCAGCGCCACGGCGAACAGGAACAGGCCGAAGGCGATCTCGAGCTTGCGCTTGGGCAGCCAGTGCGCGAGTCGCGCGCCATAGGACGCCATGAAGCTCGAGACGGGCGCCATCAGCGCGAAGCCGATCAGCGAAACGAAGCCGAGCGAGAGCGGCGGCAGCGCGCCCTGATGCGGCAGGCCGGCGAGGACGTAGCCGATGGTGCCCGCGATCGTGATCGGCACGCCGAGGCCCGCGGATGTCGCCACCGCGCCGTGGATCGGCTTGCCGTAGAGCGTGAGGATCGTGTTGGAAATCGAGCCGCCGCTCACGCCCATGAGCGAGGACGCGAGCCCGATGACGAAACCGTAGAGGCGCATGAGGAAGCCAGTCGGCAGGTCCTCGGCGATGCGCCAGCTGTCGCGCCCGAACAGCAGCTTCACGGCAATGAAGCTGACGATGATCACGAAAGCGATCTTGAACACGGCCGCCGGCGCGAAGGTCGCGATGATCGAGCCGAGGATCACGCCGATCACGGCCGGCACCGCCCACTGCCGCACGATGCCGGCAATCACGGCGCCCTTCTTGAGATGCGCGCGATAGGCATTGATCGTGGTCGGCACGATGATGGCGAGAGAGGTGCCGATGCAGAGCTGCATGCGCAGGTCATCGGGCACGCCGACGATGCGGAACACCTCGTAGAGCACCGGCACGATGATGGCGCCGCCGCCGATGCCGAACAGGCCGGCGAGCACGCCCGTGACCACGCCGCCGATCAGAATGCTGCCTGCGAGCAATGCAAGCTCCCCGACCGGGATGTTCAGCATGGCTAGGCCGCGACCGTTTCGTCGAGATCCGCCGTGTCGCGGATCAGGTCGAGCGCGCGGCGCAGGTCGTCGAGACCGGCACCGGGCTTGACGCATTCGGTCGCGAGATGGCGACGGAAGGCGCGCGCGCCGGGCACAGCGTGGAACAGGCCGTGCAGATGGCGCGTGATGGAATGAAGGCGCGTGCCGCGCGATAGCTCGCGCGCGATATAGGGGGATAGCGCTTCCACGGCGGCCTTGAGCGTTGCGACGGGCGGCGGCGCGTCGAAGATATCGGGATCGACCGCGAGCAGGCGCCACGGCTCCTGATAGGCGGCGCGGCCCATCATCACGCCATCCACATGCGCGAGATGCGCCCTCGCCTCCTCGACGCTGGCGACACCGCCATTGAGGATGACCGGCAGATCGGGCCAGGCGCGCTTGAGGCGATAGACGCGATCGTAGTCGAGCGGCGGGATCTCGCGGTTCTCCTTCGGCGAGAGGCCCTTCAGCCAGGCCTTGCGCGCGTGCACGATGAGCGCGTCGACCTTCGAGCCGACGACCGCGCGCGTGAGCGTGTCCAGCGCGTCCTCCGGATCCTGATCGTCGATGCCGATGCGGCACTTCACGGTCACGGGCACCGACACGGCGGCCTTCATCGCAGCGACGCAGTCGCCGACCAGCGCGGGCTCCGCCATCAGGCAGGCGCCGAAGCGGCCGCCCTGCACGCGATCGGACGGACAGCCGACATTGAGATTGATCTCGTCGTAGCCGAGCTCCGCGCCGATGCGCGCGGCCTCTGCGAGCTTGCCGGGCTCGCAGCCGCCGAGCTGCAGCGCCACCGGGTGCTCCGCCGGGTCATAGCCGAGCAGGCGCGCGCGATCGCCGTGGATGATCGCCCCCGTGGTGATCATCTCGGTATAGAGCAGCGCCCGGCGCGTCATGACGCGGTGGAAGAACCGGCAATGCCGGTCCGTCCAGTCCATCATAGGGGCGACCGAGAAGCGATGCAGCGGGTGTTTCAAGGCGTAAATGGTCCGTTCAGTCGGGCCCGCCCGTTCTAGCCGGGTCGCCCCGAGGCGGCAAATGGGCTGGCGGGCAGCCGCTCAGCGCGTGACAGGAACCTTCCGGGCGGCGCAACCTTTATTGCTGACGGACGCGCATGGGCTGGACCGTGTCATGCAGGATGCCGGCGAGAAAGCGGGACGTGAAGTAGCAGGCCGCAGGGCCCGCCGCGTGATCGGCACGGTGCTGATCACCATTGCGGCGATCGCGGTGGCAGGTCTCATCGGCGCGGCCGTGTTCGTCTATTCGGGTGCATACAATGTTGCGGCGACACGCGCGCATTGGCAGCCCATGTACTGGCTGCTGCAGATCACGGCGCTGCGCTCGATCAGCCGGCGCGCGCGCGATATTGCGGTCCCCGACCTCTCCGATGACGCGAAGATCACGCGCGGCCTGCAGCTGTTCCAGAGCTACTGCGTCGAATGTCATGGCGGGCCGGGGGGCGCGCCGGCGGGGGTGGGCGCTGGGCTGCTCGCC
>JAEYAU010000112.1 GCA_023404705.1 Pseudomonadota bacterium | reverse complement strand
CGGCGCGACCAGCCCGATGGTGCCGATGCTCGCGGCGCGCGTCTATCCGCGCCAGCCCGGCACGATCGCGGCCGTGACCGGCACCAGCGGCAAGACCTCGGTCGCGGCCTTCACGCGGCAGATCTGGACGTCGCTCGGCCACGCCGCCGCGAGCATCGGCACCATCGGGCTGGTCGCGCCGGACCGCGAGGTCTACGGCTCGCTCACCACGCCGGATCCGATCGAGCTCTCGCGCACCCTGCACGAGCTCGCGACCGAGAACGTGACGCATCTCGCGCTGGAAGCGTCCTCGCACGGGCTCGACCAGCATCGCCTCGACGGCGTGCGCATCACGGTGGGCGGCTTCACCAACCTGTCGCGCGACCATCTCGACTATCATCCGACGGTCGAAGCCTATCTCGCCGCGAAGCTGATCTTGTTCGAGCGACTGATCCCGATGGGCGGCGCCGCCGTGATCGCGGCGGATGGCGAGCACGCGCAGACGGTGATCGATGCGGCCCGCAGGCGCGGTCTCGACGTGATGACGGTCGGCCGCGCGGGCAGCGGCATCACGCTGACTGACTCGGCGGTCGACGGCTTCTCGCAGACGCTGAGCGTCGCGCATGCGGGCAAGTCTTATCGCGTGCGGCTGCCGCTGGTCGGCGCGTTCCAGATCGAGAACGCGCTGGTGGCGGCCGGCCTGGTGATCGCGACCGGCGGCGATCCCCCGCGAGTCTTTGCAGCGCTGGAGGGGCTCGAAGGCGCGAAGGGCCGGCTCGAGCTGGTCGGGCAGCGCAATGGCGCCCCGATCTTCGTCGACTACGCGCACAAGCCCGACGCGCTCGCCAAGGCGCTGGCGGCGCTGCGGCCGTACGCGAGCAACCGGCTGATCGTGGTGTTCGGCTGCGGCGGCGACCGCGACGCCGGCAAGCGGCCGATCATGGGCGAGATCGCGACACAGCATGCTGACCGCGTGATCGTCACCGACGACAACCCGCGCAGCGAGGATCCGGCCAAGATCCGTGCCGCGATCCTGGCGGCGGCGCCGGGCGCGACCGAGATCGGCGACCGGCGCGAGGCGATCCGCAGCGCCATTGCGGCGTTGGAGCACGGCGATGCCCTGGTGATTGCCGGCAAAGGCCATGAAAGCGGCCAGATTATCGGCGACCGGGTGCTCGACTTCAGCGATCACGAGGCGGTGGCGGCCGCGCTCAAGGAGAAGGTCGCATGAGCCTTTGGACCGTCGAGGCCATGGCCAAAGCCATGGGCGCCGCCCGCGCGGGCGCGCTGCCGGCGGCCATTTCGGGGCTGTCGATCGACACGCGCACGCTCAAGCCGGGCGATGCGTTCTTCGCGATCACGGGCGAGAACCGCGACGGGCACGAGTTCGTCGCGGCGGCGCTGCAGGCGGGTGCGGGGCTCGCCGTGGTGGCGCGCGAGAAGCGCGATCAGTTCGGCAAGGATGCGCCGCTGCTCGTCGTGGAGGACGTGCTGCGCGCCCTCGAGGATCTCGGCCGTGCCGCGCGCGCGCGTTCGGGCGCGAAGATCATCGCGGTGACGGGATCGGTCGGCAAGACGGGCACCAAGGAGGCCTTGCGTCTCGTTCTCTCGGGAGAAGGCGAGACCCATGCGTCGGCGGCGTCCTACAACAATCATTGGGGCGTGCCCCTCTCGCTCGCGCTGATGCCCGAGAGCGCCAAGTTCGGCGTGTTCGAGATCGGCATGAACCATGCGGGCGAGATCACGCCGCTGACGCGCATGGTCCGTCCGCACGTGGCGATCATCACCACGATCGCGCCGGTGCATCTGGAGTTCTTCGACTCGATTGATGGGATTGCGGATGCCAAGGCCGAGATCTTCCTCGGCCTCGAGCCGGACGGCGCCGCGGTGATCAACCGCGACATCCCGCAATACGAGCGGCTCGCCGCTCATGCGAAGCGGGCAGGCGCGCGCATCTTCGGCTTCGGCGAGCACGAGAGCGCGGAGGCGCGGCTGATCAAGGTCGCGCTGCAGCCCGACAGCAGCACGGTGTCGGCGCGCATCTGCGATCACGATGTCACGTATCGGCTCGGCGCGCCGGGACGCCACGTGGTCGACAACTCGCTCGCGGTGCTGGCGGCCGCGACGCTCGCCGGCGCCGACCTCGCGCTCGCGGCGCTCGCGCTCGGCAAGCTGCAGCCGCCCAAGGGTCGCGGCGAGCGCATCACGCTCGATTTGCCGGGCGGGCAGGCGCTGCTGATCGACGAGAGCTACAACGCCAATCCGACCTCGATGCGCGCCGCGCTCGCGCTGCTCGGGCAGACGCCGACGCGCGGGCTCGGCCGGCGCATCGCGGTGCTCGGCGACATGCTGGAGCTCGGGCCGGAGGGGCCGGCGCTGCATGGCGGTCTCGTCGATGCCGTGATCGCCAACAATATCGACCTCGTCTTCTGCGCCGGTCCGCTGATGCGCGCGCTGTGGGATGCTCTTCCGTCAGAGCGCCGCGGCGGCTATGCGGAGACGTCCGCCGCGCTCGAAGCCGAGATCCTCGGCGCTGTCCAGGATGGCGACGCCGTGATGGTGAAGGGCTCGCTCGGATCGCGCATGGGCCCGATCGTCAAGGCGCTCACGCGTCAATTCTCCGAGCCCGTGCGAGGGTGAAATGCTCTACTGGCTGACCGAGTTCGCCGACAAGCTGAACTTCCTGAACGTGTTCCGTTACCTGACGGTGCGCACCGGCGGCGCCATGATCACGGCGCTCGTCTTCGTGTTCCTGTTCGGGCCTTCGATCATCAACATGCTGCGCCTCAAGCAGGGACGCGGCCAGCCGATCCGCGACGACGGGCCGAAGTCGCACCTGCTCACTAAGGCCGGCACGCCGACCATGGGCGGGCTGATGATCCTCTCGGGCATCGTCGTCTCCACCGTGCTGTGGGCGAACCCGACCAACCCCTATGTCTGGATCGTGCTCGGCGTGACGCTCAGCTACGGCCTGATCGGCTTCTACGACGACTATCTCAAGGTGACGCGCCAGACCCATGCGGGCTTCTCGGGGCGCAGCCGTCTGATCATCGAGCTGATCATCGCGGTCGCCGCGGTCTCCGCGATCACGGCGCTCGGCAAGACCGGCCTCTCCACCGCGCTCGCGTTTCCGTTCTTCAAGGACGTCGTCATCGACCTCGGCTGGTTCTTCGTCGTGTTCGGCGCCTTCATCGTGGTCGGCGCCGGCAATGCCGTGAACCTCACGGACGGTCTCGACGGCCTCGCGATCGGCCCCGTGATGATCGCGGCCGGCTGCTTCGGCCTGTTCTCCTATGTGGTCGGCAACTCGGTGTTCGCCGAATATCTGCAGCTCCACTTCGTGCCCGGCACCGGCGAGCTCGCGGTGCTGTGCGGCGCCGTGATCGGCGCCGGCCTCGGCTTCCTCTGGTTCAACGCGCCGCCGGCCTCGATCTTCATGGGCGACACGGGTTCCTTGGCCTTGGGCGGCATGCTCGGCGCGGTCGCGGTCGCGACCAAGCACGAGCTGGTGCTCGCCGTGATCGGCGGCCTGTTCGTGCTCGAGGCCGTATCGGTGATCGTGCAGGTGCTCTCGTTCAAGCTGACGGGCAAGCGCGTGTTCAAGATGGCGCCGATCCATCATCACTTCGAGCAGCTCGGCTGGACCGAGCCGCAGATCGTGATCCGCTTCTGGATCATCTCCATCGTGCTCGCACTCGCGGGTCTCTCCACGCTGAAGCTGCGGTGAGGGACGTGAGAGCATTGACTCGCAGCTTGCCGCAGCGCGCTCTCTCCCCCGCTTGCGGGGGAGAGTTGGAGAGGGGGCGCCGCTTGCTCCGCGTTTGCCGCGAGGGGGGGGCCCCCCCCCCCCCCCCCCCCCCCCCCCGGGGGGGGG
>JAEYAU010000085.1 GCA_023404705.1 Pseudomonadota bacterium | reverse complement strand
CCGCGAGCAGCGGCGGCGCGTCGTCGATGGCGCGCAGGCGCGGCGGATATTCGGGTTCGGAGTGCGCGACGAAGACGGCGCCGCGCTGGCGCGCGGTCTCGAGCTCGCGCTCGGCATCCTGGCGTGGGCAGATGCGGATGGTGCGCAGCCCGCCGCGTCGCGCCAGCTCTGGGAGAGCTTCGAGGGCTGCGGTGACACCGCCGCAGTGGCGGACGAGGCCGTAGAAGGTGCGCGGGCCGACATTCTGGCTGCGGATCAGCCGCAGCCAGTCGATGCGCTCCGCGTCGGTGAGACGCTTGGCTCTGCGCGTGTCGTCCACGAGAACCCCCGTGGGCGCAAGCATGGCGAGGTCGGCGGTGATTTACAACCGGCGCAAGAAGCTCGCCGCCTCTCGGCTCACTTCTGGCCGATCTTGCCTTCGGTGCCGCTCCAGAGCCGGCCGATATTGGCCGAGTGCTTGAGCCAGACGAGCGCGGTGAGCAGCAGGAAGAGCTGTGCCTCCTGGCGGAAGTCGAGCCAGAACAGGATCACGGGCGTCGCGAGGCTTGCCAACAGGGCGGCGAGCGAGGAATAGCGCGTGACCGCGGCGACCATCAGCCAGATGCCCGCGAAGCCGAGCGCCGCGGGCCAGGCGAAGCCAATCAACACGCCGAGATAGGTCGCGACGCCCTTGCCGCCTTTGAAGCGCAGCCAGACCGGGAAGAGGTGACCCAGGAAGGCGCCGAGGCCGGCGAGGATCGCGAGATCCGGGCCATAGAAATAATGCGCGATGAGCACCGCGGCCGTGCCCTTGAGCATGTCGAGCAGCAGCGTCGCGGCCGCGAGGCCCTTGCGGCCGGTGCGCAGCACATTGGTGGCGCCGATATTGCCCGAACCGATGCTGCGGATGTCCTGCGTGCCGGCGAACCGCGTGAGGATCAGGCCGAACGGGATCGAGCCCAGCAGATAGCCGAACGCCAGAGCCGCCGCGTAGTAAGGCAGCGCGAGCTGCCAGTTGATGGGATAGAGCATCGAGTACCTTTGGCCTTGCCGCGGACCGTACCTATGACCCGTCACCCTAAGGTGCGAGCGAAGCGAGCCTCGAAGGGCGACGGCCGCTGAGCCGCCGCGAGCACGTTGTGATGCCCGGGCCGTTCATCCTTCGAGGCTCGCGAGCAAGCGCTCGCTCGCGCCTCAGGATGACGGATCTGATTCAGTCGCTAGCTCGAAGCGTATTCATAGACCGTGCGGCCGGCAACGATGGTGCGCGTGACGCGGCCCTGCAGGCGCGCCTCGTCGAAGGGCGTGTTCTTGCACTTCGACTTGAGGGCGTCGGGATCGAGCACCCACGGCGTGTCGAGATCGGCGACGATCACATCGGCGGGGCTGCCCGGCTTGAGGCTGCCGCCGGGCAGGCCAAGCAGCGCGGCGGGGCGCGTCGACATGGCGCGCAGCAGCGTGAGCAGCGGCAGCTCGCCCGAATGCACGAGGCGCAGGCCGGCCGCGAACATGGTCTCGAGGCCGATCGCGCCGGGCGCGGCCTCGGCGAAGGGCAGGCGCTTGGTCTCCACGTCCTGCGGATTGTGATCCGACATCACGACGTCGAGCAGGCCATCGGCGAGCGCCTGCACGAGTGCGGCGCGATCCTCCTCGGCACGCAGCGGCGGCGCGACCTTGAAGAAGGTGCGGTACGACGCGATGTCGACCTCGTTGAGCGTGAGGTGATTGATCGAGGCCGAGGCCGTGATCGCGAGGCCCTGGTCCTTGGCGCGGCGCAGCACCTCGAGCGAGTCGCCGCAGGTGACCGAAGCGGCGTGGTAGCGCCCCTGTGTCAGCGCGACGAGGCGCACGTCGCGCTCCAGCATGACGGTCTCGGCGGCTTTCGGGATGCCGTGCAGGCCGAGGCGTGCCGCGAACTCGCCTTCGTTCATCACGCCATCGCCGATCAGGTCCGGGTCCTCGGTCTGATGCACGATCAGCGCATCGAAGTCGCTCGCATAGGTGAGGGCGCGGCGCATCACCTGGGCATTGGTGACGCTCTTCTGGCCGTCCGTGAAGGCGACGGCGCCGGCGGCCTTCAGCAGGCCGAGCTCGGCCATCTCCTGGCCGGCGAGCCCTTTGGTGAGTGCGCCCATGGGATGGACGTGCACGACCGCGGTGTCGCGGGCGCGGCGCATGACGAAGTCGACGATCGCGGGATCATCGATCACCGGATTGGTGTCGGGCTGAGAGACGATGGTCGTGACGCCGCCCGCGGCCGCGGCCTGGCTCGCAGACGCGAAGGTCTCGCGGTATTCGGCGCCCGGCTCGCCCACGAAGGCGCGCATATCGACGAGGCCGGGCGCGACCAGCTTGCCCTTGCAGTCGATCACCTCGGTGCCTTCGGGCACACCGGAGGCGCGAATGCCGCGCTGCGCGTCGCGCACGACGCCGTCGGCGATCAAGACATCGCCCGCGATATCCATGTCGCGCGACGGATCGACGATCCGGGCATTGGTGAGCAGGATCGGGCGGCGGTCACTGAGCATCTTGGATCATGCGTTGGGGAAATTCCGCGACAGCGCTTCGAGCACGGCCATGCGCACCGCGACGCCCATCTCGACCTGCTCGCGGATCAGCGACTGGGCGCCGTCCGCAATGCCGGAGTCGATCTCGACGCCGCGGTTCATCGGTCCGGGATGCATGACGAGTGCATCGGGCTTTGCGTAGGCGAGCTTCTTCGCGTCAAGGCCGTAGTAGTGGAAATACTCCTGCGTGGACGGCACGAAGGAGCCGTTCATGCGCTCGCGCTGCAGGCGCAGCATCATGACGATGTCCGCGTCCTTCAGACCCTCGCGCATGTCGCGGAACACCTCGACGCCCATGTGCTCGATGCCTGGCGGCAGCAGCGTCGAAGGCGCGACCACGCGCACGCGCGCGCCGAGCGTGTTGAGCAGGATGATGTTCGAGCGCGCGACGCGCGAATGCAGGATGTCGCCGCAGATCGCGACCGTGAGACCCTCGATGCGGCCCTTGTTGCGGCGGATCGTGAGCGCGTCGAGCAGCGCCTGGGTCGGATGCTCGTGCGCGCCGTCGCCCGCATTGATCACCGAGCCGTCGACCTTGCGGGCCAGCAGCTCGACCGCGCCAGAGGACTGGTGGCGCACCACCAGGATGTCGGGGTGCATGGCGTTGAGCGTCACCGCCGTGTCGATCAGCGTCTCGCCCTTCTTCATGGACGAGGACGCCACCGACATGTTCATGACGTCGGCGCCGAGGCGCTTGCCGGCGAGCTCGAAGGAGGACTGCGTGCGGGTCGAGGCTTCGAAGAACAGATTGATCTGGGTGCGGCCGCGCAGCGAGGTGCGCTTCTTCTCGATCTGCCGGTTCAGATCGACGAACTCCTCGGCCAGGTCCAGGAGGCCCGTGATGTCCTCGGCTGAAAGCCCTTCGATTCCCAGGAGGTGACGCTGGCTGAAGACGAAGGACGTTTTCGTGGCGATGTTCATTAAAGCCACCCCTATAGGCGGAATCGCCCGAGGGCGCAAAGGCTCCGGATGGGGCGTCCACAGGCGTGCCGTGCTATGATCGGGCGCCCCCAGGGAGCCCAGAATGACGATCCAGACCCCGTTCGAGACGCACGAGGTTTTCAACCAGTCGCCGCCCTACGAGAACGTCGATCTGTTCGCCAATGACCGGCCGCTGCGCGATGCGGTTGCGGCCTATGGCGGCGCGGGCGAGATGGCTGGTTTGTCGGACTTCGGGCGCCGCTGGGGGACGGCCGAGATGTTCGAGGCGGCGCGACTCGCCAACGAGGTCACGCCCAAGCTCAAGAGCTTCGACACCAAGGGCTTCCGCCGGGACACAATCGAGTTCCACCCGGCCTACCACCACTTCATGACCGCGAGCATGGCCGATGGCCTGCATGCCTCGACCTGGACCGAGAAAGGCGCACGGGCGCCGGCGCCGGCCGAGGTCGCGCGGGCGGCGCGCTACTACATGGTGGCGCAGGTCGAGAACGGGCATCAGTGCCCGATCACCATGACGCGCGCCTGCGTGGGCGCACTTGCGGTCGAGCCCGAGCTGCTCGCGAAGCTGGCGCCGAAGATCATGTCGCGGCGGTACGATGCAAGCTTCCGCCCGTGGTGGGAGAAGAGCGCGATCACGCTCGGCATGGGCATGACCGAGAAGCAGGGCGGCACCGACGTGCGCGCCAACACCACGACGGCGACGCCGACCCGCGATGGGTACAGCGTCACGGGCCACAAATGGTTCATGTCGGCGCCGATGTGCGACGCCTTCCTGGTGCTGGCGCAGGCGCCGGGCGGGCTGACATGTTTCCTGATGCCGCGTTTCCGGCCCGACGGATCGGTGAACGGGCTGCGCTTCCAGCGCCTCAAGGAGAAGCTGGGCAACCGCTCGAACGCCTCGTCCGAGGTAGAGTTCGTCGAGGCGTTCGCGTGGCGCGTCGGCGAGGAGGGGCGGGGCGTGCGCACCATCATCGAGATGGTGCAGCTCACGCGCGTCGATTGCTGCATCGGCTCGGCCGGCATGATGCGCATGGCGCTCTCGCAGGCCATGCACCACGCGCGCCATCGCACCGTATTCCAGCGCAAGCTGGCGGACCAGCCGATGATGCGCATGCTGCTCGCCGACATGGCGCTCGAGATGGAAGGCGTGACCGCGCTGATGATCCGGCTCTGCGCCGCGTTCGATCGTGCGGGCAGCGATCCGGCGGAAGCCGCATTCGCCCGTCTCCTCACGCCTGCGGTGAAATTCTGGATCTGCAAGACGGCGCCCGGCTTCATCTACGAGGCCATGGAGTGTCTCGGCGGCAACGGCTATGTCGAGGAGCTGCCGCTCGCGCGCCTCTTCCGCGAGGCGCCCGTGAATGCGATCTGGGAAGGCTCGGGCAACGTGATGTGCCTCGACGTGTTGCGCGCGCTCTCGCGCGAGGGCGAGGCCGCGCAGGCGACGCTAACCGCGCTCGCGCGCGCCACGCGCGACCTTTCGGGCAGCGCCGAGACGGTGCGCTTCATCGCCGAAACTCTGCAGGCGCCGGACGGCGAGAGCCGCGCGCGTGCTGCCGTCGAGCGACTCGCCTTGCTTGCCGCCGCGGCGGCGCT
>JAEYAU010000068.1 GCA_023404705.1 Pseudomonadota bacterium | reverse complement strand
CGCGCCGCCTTGATGGCGTCGCGGTCGGCTTCCATCAGGGCGATCGCTTCCGCGGCTTCCTGCGCCAGGTCCTCGCGCCCGGCCGTGAGCGCCGCGACGGTGCGCATCTCGAGGTCCGCAATGCGCGCGAGCGTCGCCTCCAGGCGCTTTCCCTCCGCCTCGTCCTGGGCGATCGCGAGCGCCAGCGCCCGCTTGCTGCGCTCGATTGCGGCCGTGGCGTCGCGGATCTGCTGATCCAGGATCATCAGCGCGCTGCGGTCCGTCAGCTCTTCCTCGGCGGCCGCAGCCGCCCCACGCACCAGGGTCAGAACGGTCTTGATCATGGTCGGCTCCTCGGTTATGAACATCGTTCATAAGCTTAGTAGCGCAACTCTGAACAACGTTCAAGCGAAAATTTGAACAACGTTCATAAACATGGTTAATGAATGATGACCGTCGCGGATCGCCGGCAGTCCCTGCGGGAGGCCCTGATCGCCGCGGCCGAGGAGGCCATCACGGCCGAGGGGCTCGGCGGCTTGCGCGCGCGCGACTTGGCCAAGCAGGTCGGCTGCGCGTTGGGCGCGATCTACAACGTCTTCGCGGATCTCGACGAGCTGATCCTAGCCGTGAACGCCCGCACACTCGCGGCGCTGGAGCAAAGGCTCACGGCGGCGCCTGCTTCCGCGAGCGGCTCGGAGCGCGATCAGGCGGTCGCGCATCTGGTTGAGCTCGGGCTCGCCTATACGGACTTCGCGGCCGCGAGCCCGCTGCGCTGGCGCGCCGTATTCGAGCATCGGCTGCCGCGCGGGCGCGAGGTCCCCGAGTGGTTCGTCGGCGAGCAGGCGCGCCTGTTCGACTACGTCAACGCACCATTACAAGTGCTGCGTCCCGGCCTCGCGCCGGCGGAGCGCGCGCTGCTCGCACGCTCGCTCTTCTCGGCCGTGCACGGCGTCGTGCTGCTCGGCCTCGAGGAAAAGCTTCAGGCGATGCCGCTCGACGTGCTGCGCGCACAGGTGAGGGCGATCGTCACCGCGACCGCGCGGGGCCTCTCGCAAGACTGAGATGGAGCGCAAACGAAAACGCCGCCGGCCTCGGCCGACGGCGTTTGATTCGTTGCGATCTGGCGGGCGTTACTGCGCCTGCGTCGCCTGCGCGTTCTTCGCGGTCGACGGGCCGCCGCCGGGCATCACCACCACGCGGGTGCCGACCTGCACACGCTGATACAGATCCTCAATATCCTCGTTGAGCAGACGGATGCAGCCGGACGACACGTACGAGCCGATGGTCGACGGCTGGTTGGTGCCGTGGATGCGATACAGCGTCTTACCGAGATAAAGAGCCCGCGCGCCGAGCGGATTGCCGGGGCCGCCCGCCATGAAGCGCGGCAGATAGGGCTGCCGGTCGATCATCTCCTTCGGTGGATGCCAATCCGGCCATTCTTTCATGTTGGAGACGCGCTCGGCGCCGTTCCAGGTGAAGCCTTCACGGCCCACACCGACGCCGTAACGGATCGCCTTGCCGTTGCCGAGCACGAAGTAGAGGTAGGTGTTCGGCGTATCGATGATGATCGTGCCGGCCGGCTCCTTGGTGACGTAATCGACGAGCTGGCGGCGGAAGCGCTCGGGAAGCTGCCGCGGCGTGCCTTCCTCGGGCTGATCCTCCGGCGGCAGCGCGGCCACGCGGGACTGCGGCGTCGCGTCGACCTGCCCCGGTGCGCTCTGCGCGCCCGGCGCAGGCTGCGGGGCCTGCACGCTGCCGGTCACGCCGGTCGGGGAAATCTCGATCGGCGGACGCGGCACCGACGGGTCGGTGGTCGCCACCGGCTGCGCGCCATAGCCGGGCTGATAGCCCTGCTGCGGATAGGGCTGCTGCGCCGGGTAGGGTTGCTGCGGATAGGGTTGCTGTTGCGGGTAGGCCTGCTGCTGCTGCGCCGGATAGCCCTGCTGGGGCTGTGGATAAGCCTGCTGCGGGTAGGCCTGCTGTGGATAAGGTTGGGCGCCCGGGGGCGGGTAGGGCTGCGACTGGATCGGGCCGCGGCTCACCGGAGTTCCGCTGCGCGGATCGTTGGCGTACGGATCGCGCACGCCGGGCGGCGGCAGCGCGTAGGGATCGCGCGTGGCTTGGCGGCCCTGCTCATAGGGTCCCGGCGGCACCGAGCCGATATAGGGAGGATCATCGTCCTCATCGTCGACCGGCAGCGCCGTCGGCGGATAGGCCGGCGGTCCGCCATAGGTCCGCTGACCGTAGGGCGGGTAATACTGCGCCTCGGCCGCGCCGATCCAGCCCGTGAGGCCGAGAGCGAGCACGCCGAGCCAAGCGGCCGAACGTAAAGTCATTGGCAATCCTCAGAAATCCCCTGACGGACTTGTGCGTGCGACTTGGGGCAGCATGAAGGCACATTCAAGACAACTTCACGCCGCCTCTGGCAACCAGGAATCGCACCTATGCGGCAACGACCCCGGTCCCCACCCTCTTGTTGTAAGTAAGGATGCGTTCACTATCCCTTAACATCGGCTTGATGCGACGCCAGCAAATTCACGGGTCGAACAGCAGCAGCACGAAGACCAGGAACATGACCGCATGAACGGCGCCGAGCAGGACATTTGTCCGCCCGCCCGCGAATGTGATCATGCTGACCACGAAGGTCACGACGAGCAGCACCATCTCTTCGGCTTCGAGGCCCAGTGCGACCGGGATGCCGGTGGCGACGCGCACCGCCAGCACCGCCGGAATCGTCAGGCCGATGGTCGCGAGCGCCGAGCCGAGCGCGATATTGACGGCGCGCTGCGGCCTGTTTGCGAGCGCCGCACGGAACGCGCCCATGCTCTCCGGGGCGAGCACCAGGACCGCAATCAGCACGCCCGCGACCGGACGCGGCGCCCCGATCGCCGCGATGCCATAGCGCACGATGTGCGACAGCTCTTCGGCGAGATAGACCACGGGCACCAGCGTGAGCAGCAGCGCGACCGCGTGAAATGCCATTGTCCGGCCGTGCCCTTTGCGCGCATGGGACGCATCGTCCGGCGACGTATTCCAGGTCTCCTCGCCCGGCTCTGTGAAGAAGCCGCGGTGCCGCACGGTCTGCATCGACAGGAAGACACCGTAGAGCAATAGCGTGAGCGCCCCGATGACGATGGCCTGGGTGGACGAGAGCGTCGGCCCCGGGGTCGAGGTCGTGAAGTTCGGCAGGATCAGCGCGAAGCTCGCCAAGGGGATCAGCACCGCAAGGAAAGCCTGGATTCCCGCCATGCTGATGCTCTGCTCACGATGACGCAGCGCGCCCGCGAGCAGCGAAAAACCGGCGACGCCGTTGAGCGTGATCATCACGACGGCGAACACGGCATCGCGGGCGAGCGTCGATCCCGCGGGCCCGTTCAGCATGGCCGTGACGATGAACGCGACCTCGATCGCAGTCACGGCGAGCGTCAGCACCAGCGTGCCGAACGGCTCACCGAGCCGTTCCGCGATCTCCTCGGCGTGGCGCACGACACCGAACGCGCTCCACAGGATCAGGAGGAACAGCCAGGCGAACAGCGCGAATGCGAAGGCCCCGCGCGCCTGCGCGACCCAGCCGTGCCCGAAGATCAGGAACAGGATCGCGCTGATCCAGAGCACGACCATGTAGAATTCGCGCCAGAGCTTGTTCACCGCGGCGGGCTCCCGTTCGACCGAGAGCTCTTTTAGGCTGCTGCGAAATGAACCGCGAGCCAGATCGTCGGCGTCTCCGTGTCCGTCCATGCCACCCGATGTCGCGTACCCGCCGGGATCAGGACGTGATCGCCGGCACGCATCGTGCGGACCGTGTCCTCGCCATCGAACTGCAGGCCGGCCGCGCCCGCGATCACCAGCACCCATTCGGCATGCGCCTGCTCGTACCAGAAGCCGGGCGGGCTCGCGTGCCCGTGCGACACGATGCGCTCGATGCGCGCGCCGCCCATCGCGGCGAGCTCGATGAACTGCTCCGCGGGCAAATGGGCCGGCACGTCAGCGAGAAGATTGTGGATCACCGGAGTCATGACGGGCTCGCAATCGCGCAATGGCGGTTGCGTCCCGTGTAGACGGTTCAGTCCGCCAGGACCAGTTCGGCTCCGTCCAGCGCATAGCGCGCATAGCGGAAGTCGCGAATCCCGTTCAGCTCATCCTCGTCCCATCGCAACAGGACGAAGTAGAGGAGCCGTCTGTCGCGCGGATCGCGCACGATCACGGCCGGGCGCCGCTCGACCAGCCCGGGCACGAGCTCCCAATCATCGAGCCGCGAATAGTTGCCAAAGTAGTTGCTCACCTCGCGCCGCCCGGTGACGCGCGTCCTGTTGACGAGCTCGAGCCGCACGTCATCGGCCAGCATGTCGCGGATCGCGTCGAAGTCCCGCGCATTGAAGCGGTCGACATAGCGCGCGAGCCGCACGCGCTCCGGCTCTGACAGGATCGGCGCCGGCAGCTCCTCCGGCTCGCGATTGAGCGCCTGCAGCCGCGCGCGTCCGCGATGCAGCGCCGCCTTCAAGGCCGGCAGCGTCTGCCCCGTGACGTCGCGGATCTCGTCCAGCGAATAGCCGAGCACGTCGCGCAGGATCACGCTGCTGCGCTGCGTGGTCGGCAGGCGCATGAAAGTGCGCAGGTTCGCGGCCGCGGCCTCTCGTTCCTCCGCCGCGGTCACCGGATCGGCGATCATGTCGAGATCCTGCTCCGCATGAAGGGACTCCCGGCGTGCGCGGCGGCGCAGGAAATCGAGCGCCGCGTTGTGAGCGATGCGAAACAGCCAGCCTTCTGCATTCTCGATCGGTCCCGCGCGCGACACGGCCTCCATGGCCTTGAGCAGCGCCTCCTGCACGACGTCCTCGCCGTCGATCACCGACCCCGTCATGCGGGCGCAGTAACGATGCAGGCGCGGGCGCAGCTCGGCCATCAGCCGGTCGAGCGTCGCGCGCGGATCGATCTCGGTATGGTTCATGCGGGTGCCATCGCGGGTGCGGCCTCCGTCGTCAGCATGCGATAATTGCCGACGATCGTCATCGCGTTGACGCGCGGCGCCTCGATGCAGCGCTCGCGGAGCTCGGCGAGGAAGCGCTTGAAGGCCGCCATCTCGAGCAGCACGCTGCTGTCCTCCTGCGTCTCCACCACGTGCACGAAAGTGTCGTCGGCGAGCCGCATCGACGCATAGCGCAGCCCGCCCGGCATGGTTGCGTGCAACTCGCGGAACACGGCTTCGACCAGGCGCTGGTTCTCCTCGGCCCGATCCGGCTTCGTCCGATAGATCACGAGATTCTGTTTCATCGCGGTCTCTCCATCAGGCGGCGTGTGCCGTCCTGAGACGCAGACGTTCCGGCGATGCCAAAGGATTCGCCCGGCCAAAAAAGATTCGCCGCGGCTCAGCTGCCGAGCGCCTCGGCGAGCAGTTCGTACGAGCGGCGGCGCGCGGCGTGGTCGTAGACCATGGTCGTGACCATCACCTCGTCGGCCTGCGTCGCCGCGATCAGCGGCGCGAGCCGCTCGCGCACCGTGCGGGGCGCGCCCACAATGAGGCGCTTGCGATTGTGCTTCGCGCGCTCGCGGTCGATCGGCGCGTAGTCATAGGCCTCGGCCTCCTCGGGGCTCGCCAGCGGCAGATACTCGCCCTTGGCGCGCCGCACGAAATGCAGGTCCGCGCTCAGCGCCAGCCGGTCGGCCTCTGCGTCGGTGTCGGCCAGGATCGCCGCGATGCCGAGGATCGCGTAGGGTGTGCTGCGCCAGGCCGAAGGCCGGAAATGCGCGCGGTAGCTCTGCATCGCGGCGGCCGGATCGTAGTCCGAGAAGTGATGCGCGAAGGCGAAGCCGGCGCCGACCTGCGCTGCGAGCTCCGCGCTGTAGCCGCTCGAGCCGAGCAGCCAGATCGGCGGCAGCGGCACGTCCGTCGGCATCGCGTGCACGTTGCGATAGGGATGGCCCTGCGGAAAACCGTTCGTCTCGAACAGGATCAGCTCCTGGAAGCGCTCCAGGAAGTCGTCATCCTCCTTGATGTCCTGGCGCCGCCGCAGCGCATAGGACGTCACCGGATCGGTGCCCGGCGCACGGCCGAGGCCGAGATCGATGCGGCCCGGAAACAGCGCCTCCAGCATCTTGAAGCGCTCCATCACCATCAGGGGCGCATGGTTCGGCAGCATCACGCCGCCCGAGCCGACGCGCAGCCGCTCGGTGGCGGCCGCAATCTGCCCGATCATGATCTCGGGCGAGGTGCTCGCGATGGTCGGCATATTGTGATGCTCGGCCACCCAGTAGCGCAGATAGCCGAGCTTGTCGGCGAGCCGCGCCAGATCGAGGCTGTTGCGCAGCGCTTCCGCGCCCGAGGTGCCGGTGGTGACGGGCGAGAGATCGAGGACCGAGAGCGCTGTCATGCGTCTGATGTAGTCACGCGAGCGCCGCGGCACAAACCGGAAATCGCTCAGGCCGGGAGCAGGCTCGCGGCCTTCTGTTCGCCGTCGCGCATCAGCTCGCGGATCAGCCGGGGGCTGCGGTCGAGCTTGGAGGGATAGTCGAGGTCGGGCCGGTCGAGCTCGATGACGCGCAGCGCAATGTGCTTGTAGCGCGCGGCGAGCTCCGGGAAGCGGACCCGCAACTCGTTGATCTTCGCGATGAAGAACAGCTCCTGATCGAGTGCGAGGTTGCCGGCGAGCTCGTTGGTGCGGTCCGAGATTGCGGGCATGGCGCGCGGCTCGCTCTCGCGCCGCTTCGGATTGATGCGCACGACCCAGATCTCGTCGGGTCTCGTGTCGTCCGGCAGATCCGTGAACTCGCGGATCGGCGGATTACGGCTGAACAGTCCATCCCAGTAGAGCGAGCCGCGCGTTTCCACGGCGCGATAGAGCGGCGGGATCGCGGCCGAGGCGACGATGTCGTCCTCGGTCAGCGTCGCGCCCTCCAGCGCGCGGCCTTCGCCCTCGCGGATGTCGGTCGCGCCGACGAACAGCCACGGCTTGCGCCGCGCCTCGACCGCAGCGGGCAGCGCCTCGAACTTCACATGCTTGCGCAGCAGGTCGCGCAGCATCGGCTCCGCGACGGGTTCGTAGACATAAGGGCTTACCGGCGCCGTGACGGGCAGGCGCGCGAGCCACACGCCCCAGAAGTTGGCGACCGCGTCGCTGAGATCGTCCGCTTCCAGCTCACGCCAGAACGCCGCGAGCCGCCGCACGGCTTCGCTGGCGGGGTCGCTCGCGCCCGAGATCAATCCGGACCAGGCGAGCGCCGCGCAGACCGCACCGCCCGAGGTGCCGCTCAGCGCGACGAGGTCGAAGCGCGTGAAAGTGTGCGGGGCGAGCAGCGCGCGCAGCACACCCGCCGCGAAAGCCGCATGGCTGCCGCCGCCCTGGCACGCGATCGCGACCTTCGGCCGGCTGGCCATCTCGGTCTGTCCGTCCCGATGAATGGGAAAGGTGGCACGCCGATGTGATGATCGCAACGCGGCGGCGCCGCGACAGTTCAGTATTCGCGTGTCACGACGATGAAGTCGGTCTCGGTGCCGGTCTCGTGCCCGAGGCCGAGGTCCGAGACGATCAGCGAGGCGCCGGGCGAGATCAGGCCCGATATGAGCTCGGTGGCTTCCGGCGAAAGCTGAATACGATCGAGCGCCGCCGTTGCGGTGAGCGTGGACGCGCTCGCGGGCTTGCTCGCCCGCTCCGGCTCCCGTTCGCGCGCGCCGCGCCGGCCGCGCGTCTCCGAACCCATGATGCGCATGGTCGACGGGATCGAGGGCAGCGTCTCGGCGAGCGAGATCACGGTCCAGCGCAGTGGCGCGTCGCCTTCGGAGGCGAGCGCCGTGAACAGGTGCGTGCCGAGCGGCCTGCCGGGATCCTGGATCGTCACCGGCGCCGAGTAGATCGGCGCGAAGCCCTTACGCACGAACAGCTTGCCTTCCTTGCGGCTGATGAAGACCGAGATCGGCCCGGCCCGATAAGCCGGATCCTTGGCCGCCGCCGCACCGGTGCCCTCTGCCATCGCGCCGTCCTGCGGAACGCCGGCGGGCTCCTCGACGCCCGCATCGCTCACGCCCACGGCCGCTACCTTCACGGGCTCAGCGACCTCGACGACGCCAACCGGATCCGCCGGCTTGCGCTGGAGACCGGCGAGGCGCGTATGCGCGATCGCGAGCGGCGCCACTTCGTCCGGCGCGATGATCACGCGCACGCCGAGCCGCGTCGAGCCCCAGAGCTCCTGGGCGAAGGCCTGCGGCAGCCGGATGCACCCATGCGAGGCCGGATAGCCGGGCAGGCGTCCTTCGTGCAAGGCGATGCCGGACCATGTCAGCCGCTGCATATAGGGCATCGGCGCATCGCTATAGAGATTGGAGCGGTGGAACCGGTTCTTCTGGATGATGTTGAACAGGCCCATGGGCGTAGGGTTACTGGCCGTGCCGGTCGAGACCGGCGACTCGGCGACCTTCACGCCATCCGAATAGATCCGCAGCCGTTGCGCATTGATCGAGACGACGATCTGCAGCTGTCCCTTGGCGGCCTCGGCGAGCTTGCTGCGTTTTCTCGTGTCGTTGCGCTCGCCCTTGCTGCTACTGCTGCGCGGGCGCTTAGGTGTGACGGCGCGGCGCGTCTCGTAGGAGTCGTAGGTGCCGGGCCAGCTCCGCCAGCCGCGCTCATGCCATGCCGCGGCGGGCGAAACCTGGATCATGATGAAAATGGCGGCTGCGAAGCCGTACGCGCAGGCCATGTGCGGGCGCACAAGAGCGCTGTCGCAACGCGTCACCACGCTACCCCCCGCGAGCACTTTGCGGACCTTACCCGAGAGCTCGTGTTCCGCCTTTTCGGCAGTCAATCGCGACTCCCTATCCCCTCAACGCTACCCCGGCGTTCCGGACGGACGCCAGTGCGGCGCCGCAACACCCCGGTCGAAATTACCCATTACGGTAAATCGCGCGGCGCATAACGAACGCGCTCGGCCGCATAACGTTCACCGATGCGATGCGTCAGATGACGGGAATGTGAAGCTTGCCCGCGCGTCAGGGGCTGGGCACGGGCACGAAGGCCGCAAGATAGCGGCTCGTCTCGGCGTGACCCGACCAGGAGATCGCGAGCATCACCACGACCACATGGCTTTCCTCGCCAGTCTTGCCGGGTGCCTCGACGACGTCGGTGACGCGCACCACGGCGGCGCACTCGGATTCGCCGGCCTCCCAGGGAACCTCGACCTTGCGGCTGGCTTTCGGCGTCCCGCGGCTCTCGTCCGCGCCGCCTTCGAACGCATCGAGCCGCACGACGATCCTGTGGTTCTGGACCTTCGAATTCTGCACGCAGCTCTCGTGATCATTGGGCACGATCTGGGTCGAGACGCGGTAGACACGTTGCAGGTCGGGCACCGGCCCGGGCAGCGTTGGACTGAGCACGAATTCGGGCTTGCCGCCGCCGGGCGTGCGGTCGGTGATCGGCTGGCCGGCAAGCCGCCGGCCGCTCGTGCCGATCTTCAGCGCAGCCAGCTGGCTCTTGGTCTGCGCGCGCACCGCTTTGAGCAGCGCGTCGAGCCGCACCGAGACGTCTTGCTCCGTGTTTACCTTGATCTTGTGGCCGCCGACCCGCAGCGGGAACTCCGCGTCCTTCTTCGACATGCCGAGGAAGCCGAACGGAAAGCCCTTCACGGATCGATTGGTCTGCCGGTCGATCACGTCGATCGCGGCGACCGCCGCGTCGGAGACGCCATCCTCTTCGTACTGCTCATACGCGAAGTAGCGCCCATCCGGCGAGAAGCCGAGGAGCCTGACTTCCGGTGCGTCGGCGAGTTCGCGCGCCGCGAGCCCGGAGGATGCCGCGAGCACGAGAAGGGTAGCGAGTGCGATGATCCTGCGATGCATGGGAATCCCGGCGTAGCCGTTCTCAGTCGTGCGAGATGGCGCGTCGGTTCACCGCGCTCCAACACTCGGGCCGGCGGGTCGCGCCGGCGGCGTGACCGCGACCTCGAATTGGTCCGCCGTCAGCACCAGATCGCCCAGCATGTTGGTGATCGAGAGCCGGATCGGCGCCAGCATGCGCGTACCCGCGATCGGCGCCAGCCATAGCTCCATGTCGCGTCCGCCCGAAAGATAGCTGACCAGCGGGCTGCTCGCGCGATGCCCGGCCACTGCCTGGAACGCCACCGCGCAGATCACGCCCTGGCCCTGGAAGCCGCGCGCGACTTTCATCGCCTCGAAGCGCTTGAAGCTGAGGCGAATGTCGAAGCGGCGCGCGCCGTCGAAGATCGGCAGCGTGCGCTCGCACGGCTCCGCCGAGACCATGTCGCCGCTGCGCGCCGCCGGCGCCAGCAACGCGGTGAGCGGATCGATGACGCCGCGCCGGTGCGCATCGGAGAGCGGCACCTGGTCCGCGTGCCGCGGCGCGGCGACGCTCAGCTCCTTCACGGTGCCATTGTCGAGCGCCATCTTCACCGCGATGGTCTCGTCCTCGGAGATCGTCTCGGATTCGTAGGTTTCCGGGAGCGGTCGCCCGTCGCGAATGAGACCGGTTGCGCGCAGCGTGCCCTTGCTGCTCGTGATGATGCGCAGCACGCCGCGCGCCGCGCCGCTCGCGGCCGTCGCATAGGCGCCCGGGCCGATGTCGGCAGACAAGGCGAGCGCGCCAATCGGCAGCCGCGCGACCGAGAGCGTGTAGCGAGCCTCCAGCCGGCTGTCGGCATACGCTGCGTCCGGCAGCGCGAGCAACGCCGCCGCAACCAGTCCTGCGTTTCTGGTCGCGCGTAGAATCATGACCCCCCTGCCGCGCCGGGCCATGAGCCCGCACGTGCGGTCTGGAATTTAGCGCGCGGCGCCCCGAAAAGCACCCGGCGACACGACCGCCGCTCTGATGGTAGAAGCGCGCCTCGTCGCGGCATGACAGGGGTGATCGATGGACTGGAGTGATCGTCGCGCGCGCTTCCGCGCCATTCTGAGCGGTTCGCGCTGCATTTATCCCGGCTCGGTCTATGATCCGATCTCGGCGCGCATTGCCGAGGACCTCGGCTTTGCGGCCGGCATGTTCGCGGGCTCGGTCGCCTCGCTCGCCGTGCTCGGTGCGCCCGACATCGTGGTGATGACGCTCACCGAGTTCGCGGAGCAGGCCTATCGCATCAACCGCGCCGGCAAGCTGCCGCTGATCGTCGATGCGGATCATGGCTACGGCAATGCGCTCAACGTGATGCGCACCGTCGAGGAGCTCGAGACCGCGGGCGTCGCCGCGCTCACCATCGAGGACACTGCGCTCCCAACAGCGTTCGGCACCAAGGACGCGAGGCTGGTCTCGATCCCGGAAGGCGTCGGCAAGATGAAGGCCGCGGTCGCGGCGCGCCAGGATCCGGGCCTCGTCGTCATCGGGCGCACCGCCGCGCTCGGGATCAGCGGGCTCGACGACACCATCGCGCGCCTCAAGGCCTATGAGACGACCGGCGTCGACATGCTGTTCATGACCGGGATGAAATCGCGCGCCCAGCTCGACGCCATCGCGGCTGCGGTGAAACTGCCGCTCGTACTGGGCGGTGCCGCTGCCGAGCTGCAGGATCTCGACTATCTGAGCGCGCGCAACGTCAAGGTCTGCCTGCAAGGTCACGCGCCGTTCATGGCGGCCGTGCAGGCCGTGCACGCGACGCTGAAGGCCTTGCGCGACGGCACCAAGCCCGGGGAACTTGCGGGCATCGCGTCGGCCGACCTGATGACGCGCGTCACGCGCCAGGCCGACTACACGCGCTGGAGCAAGGATTTTCTCGGCGGCATCTGAGGCGTATTTTAAAGCAAGTTCAATAAGTTAACTGATTTCGCGCGCGGTGTGAAACCGCTGCGAGCGCCCTCTACCAGCATGGGCCGAGAGCACGATAGCGTGCCGCTATCGGTTTCATGCCGAAGCGATATTTCCGCTGAGACGCTGGCACGCGCTTCATCTCACCAGCCGTCCCTCGTGAGCTGAGCTCGCGACGGACGGAGGTCATCCAAGCGGGACGAGGGTGAGATGAACAGGCCGTCAGCGACGACTTCCCAGAGCCATGCGCCGCGCCAGATCAAGATCACCAAGCCGGCCGGCAAGGCCGCCGCGGTGTTCAATCTCGACGGCGACAGTCAGATCGATCTGAGCGCGATCGCGGCCGAAAAGATCACGCTGGTGCGGTCAGGCGACAAGCTGGTCATCCTGTTCAACGATCAGGGAAGCGTGACGCTCGGGCACTTCTTCGACGATCACGGCCGCCCGGCGCATGGCACCACGCTCCAGCTCGGTCCCGACCGCGTCCTCGATGGCGAGCGCTTCGCGTCCTCGTTCCCGATCGTCGATGATCAGTCGGTCCTGCCGGGTGCAGGCGAGGGCACTTCGCGCTCGGGGTTCAGTTTCAACGCGTTTCACATCGATCAGCTAAGCGTTCGCTCCGGGCTCGAGCTGCTCGGCAACTGGCTCGATGCGCGCGGCAACGACGGCACCCGCAATGGTCCCTCCCTCGCGCATCCCACCGTGAACGGCCGTCCAACCGCTTCGGACCTCACGCTCGGGTTGGACGACGACGACCTCCATGGCGGCAATCGCGGCGGCCTCGGCGATGATCCGGGCGCATCGACATTGACCGGAAAGCTGCCAGCGAGCTTCGGTCCGGATGGCGCCGGCACTGTGGCGTTCAACGTCACGAGCGGTCCGATCGCGGGGCTCACGTCCGACGGTGAGCAGGTCCGTCTCGCGGTTTCGGCGGACGGCCACGTCATCACGGCCTCGACCGCGCACGGCACGGTCTTCACGGTCAGTCTCACCATCAACCGCGACGCGTCCATCAGCTACAGCGTGAAGCTGTTCCGCCCGCTCGATCACATGGGACACGACAACCCCGCGACGCAGACGATCGAGAGCGCCTTCGAGGACAACATCCTTCTTCACTTCCCGGTCACGATCCAGGATCGCAATGGCGATCGCGTCACCACGACGCTCCATCTCAACTTCGACGACGACACGCCGACGCTCGGCACCGCGACGGCCGGCCGCGTCGACGAGGACGGCGGCCTTCCGGGCAGCAACTGGTTCGGGCCGCAAGATGCATTCCTCACGCCGCGGGTGACGGTCGGCAGCCTCGCGATTGACTGGGGGGCCGACGACGGCAATTCCGGGCTCGCCAACCGCGCGGTCGCTTTCAACGCCATCGCCAACGGCCAGGCCGCGACCCATGCGGGCGGAGCCCTCACGGCCGGCGGCGAAGCCGTGCACCTCTGGGTGGTCGGCACGACTCTCTATGGTTATGTCGGCGCGGCGCCCGCAAATGGCGCGACGCCGCCGGCCACGGCGCAACGCGTGTTCACGGTGACCCTGAGCGATGCGCTCTCCGGCGTCTACAGCTTCACGCTCCACGCCAATCTCGATCACCCCGTGGCCAACACCGAGGACGACCTGCGGCTCACCTTCGGCTTCCGCGCCACCGACGCAGACGGTGATGCGATCACCGGTAGCTTCAGGGTCACGGTCGACGACGACACGCCGGTGATCGGCCATCCGCAAGATCGCACGGTGGACGAGGACGGCCTGGCCGGTGGCCTTGCGGGCGGCGCGGGCGATGTCGCCGGCGAGATCACATTGCAGAACGGTGATCTCGCGATCCGGTGGGGTGCGGATAGCGACAACGTCAATCCGAATGGTGGAGTGTCCGTGGCGGGTCACGTCGACGGCGATCGCGCCGTCACGTTTGCGCCCGGCATTGCGCCGCCCGCGGGACTCACATCGTCCGGCATCGCGGTCGCCTATGAGATCAGCAATGACGGCACGCTGCTCACGGCCTATCGCAACAGCGCCGGCAGCTACTATGACGGCGAGGGCCATGTCGCGACCGCGAAGGATGATGCCCGCGTCTTCACGGTCTCGCTTTCCGATAGCGGCAGCGGCAGCTATTCGTTCCAGTTGGTCGGTGCTCTCGATCATCAGCCGGGCGGCGACGAGAACGACGTCGATCTCACCTTCAAGTTTGTCGCCACCGACTCCGACGGCGACAGGGCGACCGACTGCTTCACAGTCAAGATCGACGACGACACGCCGACGGCGGCCGATGTGTCGCTCGCGGCACACTCAGAGGCCGCGCTCACCGACGCTTTGGTCATCACCGGCAATGTGACGGCAGCCGTGGCCCCCGGCGCCGACGGCTTTCGCGGCGGCAGCTTCGCGACCGCGGTCACCTTCACGGACGCGCCGACAGATCTCTCGGTGATCGACGTCACGAGCCGCGAAACGCACGCCGTCACCTTCGATCTCGCCAATCCGGTGCGCTCCGGCGCGGAGATCACGCTGCGCGGCTACGCCGATGTGAATGGCGCGCGTGACGGCATGGCGCCGGTCATCGAGCTGGTTCTCAACGCCGACGGCAGCGTTGCATATCGTCAGTTCCAGCCCCTCCGGCATGGCGAGGGCGGCGCAGACGATGACGCGCGGACGCTGAGCTTTGGCTATACGGTCAGCGATCGCGATGGCGACGCGACCGCCCCCCAGGCGATCTCGGTGACGATCCAGGACGAAGGCCCGACCGTCTCGAGCCCGGTGACCCGCACCGTCAAGGAAGGTCCTGGCGACCAGAGCCTGTCAGGCGTCCCGCTCGGCGTGGTGTTCGGTGTCGACGGCGCGAGCGCGAGCGCCGCGATCGCCTTCAACAGCCTGGTGGTCGGCGCCAAGGATCAGGATGGCATTGGGCTCGCCCTCCGATCGAGTGGCGCGGAGGTGAAGCTCGGTTACCTTGATGCCGATCATACGATCCTGGTCGGTTTCACGGGCTCGCTGCCGTCCACGCCGGAGGCCGCGAACATCGTCTTCACGGCTCGCCTTCACGACACCGGCACGGGTCTCTACGATTTCACGCTGCGTCAGCCGCTCGATCATCTGGCTCCTGACGAACGTGACCAGTTCATCGACCTGACCTTCGGCTACACCGCGACGGATGGTGACGGCGACACCGCGGACGGCAGCTTCACGGTGCGGGTGGATGCTGCCGGCGGCGTCGGCGCGCTCCGCTACAGCGCGCTGACGACAGGGGTCTTCGTCAACCTCTCGGACACCAGCGAGACCCGCTCGGGCGAGACGGTCGCGGCGCACACCGCGACCGATCGGGCCGCGGCCACCGACAAGGTGATCGGGATCGACCAGGTCGGCGCCACTCTCGTTGCGTTTGGCTCGCAGTCGCACGACATTCTGGTCGGCGGCGCCGAGGACAACATCTTTTTCGGCGAGGGCGGAAATGACGTGTTGGTCGGCGGCAAAGGCCGTGATCTCCTCTTCGGCGGCGCCGGTGCCAACACGCTGGTCGCCAGTGCCGACATCGACGATGTCGGCCCGCAGCTCTTCGATTTCGACCTCGGCAACGGCACTGTCCGCAGCCTCTCGCTCGCGGGCCATTCCGTCACGCTGGACGGCTTCACCGGCAATCACAACGACATCGACGTGCTGCGGTTCGAGGCGGCGGCCGGGGCATCCGGCTTTTTCTTCGACGGAAATCACCTCACGGCCGCGCTCGAAGGCATCGATGATTTCTACGGCACGGATGGCGACGACATCGTCACGCTTCCTGCCTTCTACCCGGCGGACCTGTTCCTGAACACGCTCAATGGCGGCGCCGGAAATGACGCGCTCGCCGGCTCGGATCTGGGCGAACGGATTTACGGCGGCAGCGGCAACGATCTGCTCTCGGGCCTCGGCGGCAGCGATTCACTCTATGGCGAGCAGGGCAATGACGAGCTTTACGGCGGTGCCGGCGCAGACACGCTGGACGGCGGCGACGGCAATGACCTTTTGTGGGGCGGCAGGGGCGCAGACCAGCTCAAGGGCGGCGGCGGCAACGACACGCTGTATGCGACAGCGGATATCGACGACGTCGGGTCCGTGGCGCCGCTCCAGGTCGATCTCGGCGACGGCGCAACGCGCTTCGTCTCCCTGAACGGCCTCTCCACCGATCAGGACGTGCTGTTGGGCCACGGCGGCTTCGACACGGTGCAACTGGTCAAGGGCGCGACGGCTTCCGGCGTTTATTTCAATCCTTGGGGCGCCAATTCGCTGAACGGCATCGAGTATTTCATCGGCAGCGAGGGCGGTGACGTCATCGCGCTCAACCGCGCCTACACGACCGACGGCGGCCAAGTGAACATCAGTGCCGGCGCCGGCGACGATGTGATCTCGGCGACGGATCTTGCGGCCGGCGATTGGATTGTCGGCGGCTCCGGCAACGACCTGATTTCAGGGCTCGGGGGCGACGATGATCTCTACGGCGAGGATGGCGACGACGAGATTCACGGTGGAGCCGGAGACGACACGATCCAGGGCGACAACGGCAATGACCTGCTGTTCGGCGGATCTGGCAACGACACCGTCAAGGGCGGCGGCGGGGACGACCGCATCGTCTGGCGCAGCGATCAAGGCAGTGACACCGCCCCGGGAGGCGATGGCAGTGACACGTTCGAGGTGACGCAGGACCCCGCGTCGGGCGGCGCGCACGTCCAGTTCACGCTCTACACGCATCCTCTCGTCCGCTACGTCTATCTGAACTGGGCTGACGCCTCGAACAATCCTCAGGCGAGGATCGTCACCAGCGAGATCGAGACCTTCGACCTCACCTTCCAGAACGGCGGGGCGGACGAGCTCGAAGTGCTTCTGGATGCCGCGGCTCCGCGCATTGTGGCCCACTTCGCCGGGGGCAACGACATCTGGCGCGCCGGCGCCAGCCTCGTCACGGACGAGCTCGACGGCGGCGCGGGCATCGACCGCGCTGTCTATACGGCGGTGTCCAATCAGAGCGGCGGCGTGCAGATCAATCTTGGCACCGAGATCTATGCGGCGCCCGGTGGCGCGCTCGCCGGAGAGACCGCGCGCTTCGTGCTTGCGGGACAGATCGCCACCGACAGGATCGTCGGGTTCGAGGACGTCGATGGCGGCGCGGGTGCCGACCTGCTGGTCGGGTCGTCAGGCGTGAATTTTCTGTGGGCGCAGGATGACGACGACACGTTGGTCGGCGGCCGCGGCGATGACAATCTGCATGGCGAATACGGCAACGATACCTTTATCTGGAGCATCGGCGACGGGAGCGACCTGGTCGATGGCGGCGCCGAAAGCGGCGGCGCCGACCGGCAGATCGTCCGCCTCGACGACCGTGACCAGTCAATCGTCATCACGGCGTACGATCCCGATGGCGATCCCACGAACGGCGCTCAGGACTGGGCCTTCGTCGCAATCGACGAAAATCGCGACGGCGCCTTCGATGCCAGCCTCGCGATGTTCGAGATCGAGGAATATGCGCTCGATCTCGGTGGCGGCGCCGATCAGGTCGTGATCGGGTTCCCGAATTTCGCGGGAACGAACCTGGAGACGATCCGGGTCGACGCCGGCTCCGGTGACGACCTGATCGACCTGACGGCGCTGACCCTGTCGGACCTGCGCGTGGTCGCCGATGGCGGCAACGGCGTCGATACCGTGAAGCTCGGCTTCGCCTATCCGGGCACGGCGCATGTCGAAGCCATTACGGATCCTGACGATCCGACCACGACGATCGGCGCCCGCATCATCTTCGACACGCCCGCGGGCCCGGTGACGCACGAGTTCACCGGCTTCGAGCAGTTCGACTTCACCGACGGCACCCGCACTCTTGCGCAGATTCTCGGTCCCTCGGTCCCCGTCGATGTTCAGCCCGGATACGACGGCGGCGTTGCGCTGAGCGTCGGCGTCGACATTGTGCCGGCGATCGCCAATTCGGGTGGCGCGCTCCGCATCACGGAGGTGGATCCGGATGGGGCAGGCCCGATGGCCGCGGTTGCTGTGGCGGCGACCGGGTTCACCACGATCGAGCTCGGCGACGGCTCGGTGCTGACCGTCTCGGCGCAAGGTACGTTCACCTACGATCCCGCGCTGAAGTTTCAGACGCTCAGCTCTTCGGAGAACGGCACCGACACGATCGCCTATACGGTGGTGGATTCCGCCGGGCAGGCCAAGACGTACAGCGCCACCTACACGGTGCCTGGCGGTTTCGGACCGGTCTTCTCGGCCGGCAACGATGTGCACGACCTGCAGGCCTGGATGAACGTGCCTCTCGTTGGCTGGAACGTCAGCGACCACGGCGATGCGCTCGCCGGCGATGACACGATCGTGCTGCCGGACGGCAGCTACGATCCGCTCGGAATCTACGCGACCCAGTACTACCACCAGACCTTCAATGGCGGGCAGGGCGAAGACCACATCTATGTCCGCAGCAGCGACGTCGACATCGACGGCGGGCAAGGTTCTGACACCGCAGATTTCAGCCTGTTTAGCAATCCAGGCGGTGTGCATGTCAGTCTCGGATCGCAGGTCGCTTTGCTCGGCGCCGAGGGTGTCGATGGGCCCTGGAGCGATGGCCGCAGCTACGACATCAAGGTCGTTGGTTTCGAGAAGCTGCGCGGAAGCAGCTTCGCCGATGATCTTGTCGGCGACGATGGCGATAACGTCCTCGAGGGTGGTGGCGGCAGCGATTTCATCAAGGGCGGTGGCGGCACCGATCGGCTTCTGGGCGGTGACGGCGACGACACGCTGCAGGGGGACGGGGCTCAGGACTATCTCACCGGCGGCGCCGGCGTCGATACGCTGATCGGCGGCGCAGGAGACGATGTGTTCTACGCCGAGGGAACGCTGGACGTAGACGATGTCTTTCTCGGCGGCGACGGCTCTGACACGCTGTGGCTGAAACTGAATCAAACCGTGACTCTCTCGGGCTTCGACTCGTCGGACCCGTTCGGATCCGCATCGGGGTCTGGAATCGAGGATCTGTTTCTGGAAGGCTCTGTCATTGTGGGAACCGATCTGGCGAATACATTCGACTTCAGCCGGTCTGACATTGTCAGCAGCAATCAACTCGGTACTTGGGTGCTCGACACCGGGGCGGGTAATGACGAGGTTCGTGCCGCCTCGAACCTTCCTGGGCTCGGTTACCGCGGCGGAGCCGGTGACGACACGATCATCGGCGGCTCAACGTTGGATTTTCTCGCGGGTGACGCGGGGAACGACGTTCTGACCGGCGGCGGCGACACCGATTACTTCGTCTTCGCTGAGGCAGGGGCGACCAATCGCGACGTGATCACAGACTATGACGCGCTCGAGGGCGACCTGCTCGATCTCTCGGCGCTGCTCGATGCGAATTTCAACGGCGGCAGCGCCGACGGCTTCGTCCGCGCGGTGCATGGCGACGGCAACGATGCCCTGGCGCAGGTGGACGTCGACGGCGGCGGCGACAACTGGCAGGACGTGGCCGTGCTGCAGGGCTATTACGATCAGGGTGCCGACATCCTAGTCAGGCTCGAGCAGAGCGGCGCGCTGCAGGCCATCCACGGAATGTGAGGTCGATGCGTCGGACCGGGCTCACTTCACCTCGACGGCGTCGCGCATCGCGCGCATGCGGGGCAGCACCGCCTCCCAGACGTCCTTCTTCGCGATGCCATACATCTGCATGTAGCCGCTCGTGCCGAAGCGCAGCCACTGCACCATCATGAGATCGTCGTGGGTCTTGTCGTCGCGCGTCTCGGCGATGATCTCGTGCCCTTGCGATCCGCCGATACGGATCGCCTCGACCGCGACGGAGCGCGTGTTGCGGAAGCTCGTGAAGGTCGCGAGCGCGCGCTGCGCGAAGCGGTCGCGGTCCTGCGGCTGCGGCGGTTCGCCGGGACGCAGCGCGATCATGAAGAACGGCTGCTCGCTCGGCAGCGGCGTGTCCTTGGGCCCGAGGGTGAGCACCGCGGTGCCATCGGGCGTCGTACGCAGCAGGCGGAAGCCGCCCATGTCGTTCACGCGGTAGGGCAGCAATGCGAGCAGCTGGTCGGGCGGCAGCTTCGGCCGCACCACGAGGCTGGTGACCGTCGCGCGCAGCAACTCGTCCGGATAGGCGGCCTTCGACGACTCCGGCACCACCGCGATCACGACTGCCGTGATGTCGTCGACGCGCTTCACCAGCGCCCATTTGTAAGTGAGGTCGCGCCCGATCTGCTGGCGCACCGCGGCGAGCACACCGTTCGGCAGCTCCTCCCGCGCGATCACCTCCATGCCGCCGGCCTTCATCTCATCGGGGCTGAAGTCCTTGATGATCTTCTCGTAGCTCTCGGCCGCCTGCTCGGCGAGGAAGATCGCGGCGCGCCGGTCGCTGTCCGCGAAGCCCATGAAGGTCTTGCTCACCTCCATGCTAGGCGGCGGCACCACGCCGAGGCGCGAGCCGGGCGGAAACACCGGATCGGCCGCGAGGGCCGGGGCGTTCGCGAACGCAAGCAGGAGAGATGCAACGAGGAGACGACCAGCCGAAAACCGAAACATGCCTGCGACCTATCTGGTGAACCCGCGCCGCATTCTTGCGGATCGGCCCGCCGTCGCAAGTGTCAATTCGTCCCTGGCAGGATTGTGATCACGTCCCACCGCGTCCCAACCCGAGCACGCGCGCCGTGAAGGCGTTGCGGAACACGCCCTTGGGATCGGTGGCACGGGCATGGTGTCGGAACCGCTCCAGGTCCGGATAGAGCCGCGCGATCTCGGCCTCGCCCAGCGGAAAGTGCTTGCCCCAGTGCAGCCGTGCGTCGAACAGCCGGTTCATGGCGCGCGCGAGGTAGCCGCAGAAGCCGTAATAGCCTTCCCGCGCATCCGGCGCGTGATACGTGAATACCGAGATCGAGTAGACCGGCTCGCTCATCGCGCTGCCCATCGCGATGAGCGTGTCCTCCGGCAGCACGCGCCGCACGAAGAACGGATAGTGATGAACATAGGCGCCGCGCTTGCGCGTCAGCTCCTCGGCGAGCCCGTGCGCACGTAGGGCCGCATCGGTGCCCTCCGACGCCTGCGTATCCTCGTCGGCGAACACTTCGGTGGCGTAGCGCAGGAGGTCGAGCGCATCGCCCAGCCGCGACTCCGCCACGAACAGCTCCATCTCCTCGTGACGGAACAGGTCGTGCCGCATGGTGAGCACATGCACCGAGTCGTCGATGCGCGTTACGTTCGCGGTGAGCAGGCGCGGCATCACGGCGAGGAAGGCCTTGATGGCGCCCTTGCCGAGCCGCAGCACGAGCTTCAGCGTCAGGTGAAAGAGCACGTCGGTCGCGACCGCATTCTGGATGCGGAAGAACTGCGCCTTGAAGCGCTCGCCGAACGAGAGCTCGGGGTTTCCGACCGGCCGCCGCTCCCAGGCGATGAACCGCCAGCCGTAGGGCAGCAGCGCGGACTGCGTCAGGGGATGCTCGCGATACATGTCGAGCACGTCGCCGAGCCGCTTCGGCCAGCGCAGCGTGTCGGCCACCTTGTATTTCGGCACCGTCGGCAGATCGACCGTCAGGATCACGCCCATGGTGCCGAGCGCGCAGCGCGCGGCCTTGAGCACGTCGCCCTCGCGATACTCGAAGATGCGCGGCGTGCCGTTCATGTCGTAGGCCGCGACGCGAATGCCGGCCACGAAGTGCGAGAGGCTGTGCCGGCCCGAGCCATGCGTGCCGGTCGAGATCGCGCCCGCAATGGTCTGGCGGAGGATAACGCCGAGCGTCGGCAGCGTCCGATCGGTCTCGGCGTGCAGCCGGTCCAGCAGGTCGCGCAGCCGGCAGCCGCCGCCGACGCGCACGTAAGGCTGTCCATCCTTGGTGAAGGGCTTCACTTGATTGAGCCGGCTAAGATCCAGCGCGATGCCGTCCGTGACGGCGACGTCGCTCCACGAGTGCTTGCCGCCGAAGGCGCGGATCGGCGTGTCGGGATGGCGCGCCAGAATCTTCAGCACCTCCTGCTCATCCGCCGGAACATAGCTTTGGGCCCGCCAGGTCTGGTTGCCGCCGAAATTGGTCTGCTGCTCGACCGCCATGGCTCCCTCCGGGTCGCGCCAGGATAGCGCAAGAGAGAGCAACATGTGTGGCCACGCGCACACGGGACGCAAAACAAAAGGGCGGGAGGTTGCCCTCCCGCCCCTTCACTTATTGCTACGCGATCAGCTGCGCTTGGGCGGCGAGGCCGGCCAGCTCTTGATCAGCGTGTCGTAGTCCACGGTCTCGCCCTTCGGCTTCTCGTTCTGAAGCTTGCGGGCGGGCGCGACGTTGCCGGCCTGCTCCGACTTCTTGAACCAGGCCTCGGCCGACTCCTTCTTGTTGAGCTTCGGTCCGCACTCGCCCTGCACATTGGCGCGCTCGAGGCGCTCCAGCACCGAGTCCTGTGCGGCGGCCAGCGCGTCCATGGCGGCCTGCGGGGTCTTGGCTCCCGACGAGGCGTCGCCGATGTTCTGCCACCAGAGCTGCGCGAGCTTCGGATAGTCCGGCACGTTCACGCCGGTCGGAGTCCACTGCACGCGCGCGGGCGAGCGGTAGAACTCGATCAGGCCGCCGAGCTTCGGCGCGCGGTCCGTGAACGACTTGTGCCAGATGTCGCTCTCACGAATGAAGGTGAGACCGACATGGCTCTTCTTCAGCGACACGCTCTTCGACACCGTGAACTGGGCGTAGAGCCAGGCCGCCTTGCGGCGGTCGACCGGCGTGGACTTCAGAAGCGTCCACGAGCCCGCGTCCTGGTAACCGAGCTTCATGCCGTCCTTCCAGTACGAGCCGTGCGGCGAGGGCGCCATGCGCCACTTCGGCGTCCCGTCCGCATTCACGACCGGCAGGCCAGCCTTCACCATGTCGGCCGTGAAGGCCGTGTACCAGAAGATTTGCTGGGCGACGTTGCCCTGCGCGGGCACCGGGCCGGCTTCCGAGAAGGTCATGCCGCCGGCCTGCGGCGGAGCATACTTCTTCAGCCACTCGACGTACTTGGTCACCGCATAGACTGCGGCCGGGCCGTTGGTGTCGCCACCGCGCTCGACCGACGAGCCGACCGGGCGGCAGCCCTCCATGCGGATGCCCCATTCGTCGACCGGCTTGCCGTTCGGGATGCCCTTGTCGCCGTTGCCCGCCATGGAGAGCCAGGCGTCGGTGAAGCGCCAGCCGAGCGAGGGATCCTTCTTGCCGTAGTCCATGTGGCCATAGACCTTCTGGCCATCGATCTCCTTCACGTCATTGGTGAAGAACTCGGCGATGTCCTCGTAGGCTGACCAGTTCACCGGCACGCCCAGCTCGTAGCCATACTTGGCCTTGAACTTCTGCTTCAGGTCGGCGCGCGTGAACCAGTCGTAGCGGAACCAGTAGAGGTTCGCGAACTGCTGGTCCGGCAGCTGGTAGAGCTTGCCGTCCGGCCCCGTGGTGAACGACTTGCCGATGAAGTCGTCGACGTCGAGCGTCGGCAGCGTCACGTCCTTGCCTTCGCCCTTCATCCAGTCGGAGAGCGGCACCGCCTGCTGATAGCGGAAATGCGTGCCGATCAGGTCGGAGTCGTTGATCCACGCGTCGTAGATGTTGCGACCCGACTGCATCTGCGTCTGGATCTTCTCGACCACGTCGCCTTCCTGGATCAGGTCGTGATTGACCTTGATGCCCGTGATCTCGGTGAAGGCCTTGGCGAGGGTGCGCGCCTCGTACTCGTGCGTCGTGATCGTCTCCGACACGACGTTGATCTCCAGGCCCTGGAACGGCTTCGCGGCATTCACGAACCATTCCATTTCCTTGAGCTGCTCCTCCTTGGAGAGCACAGAGGGCTGGAATTCACTGTCCACCCAGCGCCGGGCCTCATCCATTCCGGCGAAGGCAGCGCCCGTCCCGAGCGTGAGCGCAAGCGCGCTCACCGTGACGAGGCACCGCATGCGCGATAGCGGCAATGCCATAGTAACCTCCCGTGTTGTGATCGGCCGGGCCGATCGGTTGCTTACCCCTCCCGGCATTGCGGCCGGAAAGTCCCCATTGCGCCTACACCCAGCGAAACACCCCGATGGCGTAGACGAGCGAGAGCACTGTTGCGCCCCACAGCAGGTCCGGTCCGGCAAGGCCGAGCCAGGCGAGATGGATGAAGGCGCTGCCAAGAAGCGTGAGAAAGAGCCGGTCCCCGCGCGTCGTCGGGATGCGCAGCACGCCGAAGCGCTCGAGCTCCGGGCGGAACGCGGCAAGCAAGGTCATCACCACGAGCAGCGTGACGATGCCGGCCCAGAACAGGGCGGTCTGCCAGGTCCACGCCATCCATGCGAAGGAGTCCATGATCTCCTCCTAAACGCGGCCAAGGGCGAAGCCCTTGGCGATGTAGTTGCGGACGAACCAGATCACGAGCGCGCCCGGCACGATGGTCAGGACGCCGGCGGCCGCGAGCAGGCCCCAGTCCATGCCGGCGGCCGAGACCGTGCGCGTCATCGTGGCGGCAATCGGCTTGGCATTGACGGTGGTGAGCGTGCGCGCGAGCAGCAGCTCGACCCATGAGAACATGAAGCAGAAGAAGGCCGCGACCCCGATGCCCGAGGCAATCAGCGGCATGAAGATCTTCACGAAGAAGCGCGGGAACGAGTAGCCGTCGATCGCCGCGGTCTCGTCGATCTCGCGCGGCACCCCCGACATGAAGCCCTCCAGGATCCACACGGCGAGCGGCACGTTGAACAGGCAGTGCGCGAGGGCGACCGCCCAGGGCGTGTCGAACAGGCCGATTGCCGAATAGAGATTGAAGAAAGGCAGCGCGAACACCGCCGGAGGCGCCATGCGGTTGGTCAGCAGCCAGAAGAACAGGTGCTTGTCGCCGAGGAAGCGGTAGCGCGAGAACGCGTAAGCCGCGGGCAGCGCCACGCCGATCGAGAGGATCGTGTTCAGCACCACATATTGCAGCGAGTTGATGTAGCCCGAGTACCAGCTCGAGTCGGTGAAGATCTTGACGTAGTTGTCGAACGTGATGTTGCGCGGCCACATCGTGAGCGTGGTCGTGATCTCGGTGTTCGTCTTCAGGCTCATGTTCAGGAGCCAGTAGATCGGCAGCAGGATGAACACGAGATAGAGGATCATGACGAGGGAGCGCGCTCTCATGCGGCCCTCCTCTCGAGCGTGACGACCGGCGCAGGGGCGGGCGTCGCCGGTGGCGTCTCCGCCGCTGTCGATGTCCCGGGCGCGCGGCGCTCGACGCCGACATTCACCATCACGGTGTAGAAGACCCAGCAGGCCGCGAGGATGATGAGGTTGTAGACGATCGACATGGCGGCGGCCTTGCCGAGGTCGAACTGCCCGAGCGCGAGCTTGACGAGGTCGATGGACAGGAACGTGGTCGAGTTGCCGGGCCCGCCGCCCGTGAGCACGAACGGCTCTGTGTAGATCATGAACGAGTCCATGAACCGCAGCAGCACCGCGATCAGCAGCACGCGCCGCATCTTTGGCAGCTGGATCGTGGTGAACACGGCCCAACGCGAGGCGCCGTCGATACGTGCCGCCTGGTAATAGGCATCCGGAATGGATTTGAGGCCCGCGTAGCACAGCAGCGCGATCAGGCTCGTCCAGTGCCACACATCCATGATGATGATGGTGACCCAGGCCGAGAGGACGCCCTGCGTGTAGTTGAAGTCGAGGCCAAAGGGATTCAGCACGCGGTTGACCGCGTAGCCGAACAACCCGATGTCGGAGCGTGCGAACACCTGCCAGATCGTTCCGACCACGTTCCACGGGATCAGCAGCGGCAGCGCCATGATCACGAGCACGAAGGCGACGCTGATGCCGCGCCGGGGCATCGACAGCGCGACCACGATGCCGAGCGGCACCTCGATCGCGAGAATGATTCCGGAGAACAGCAGGTTACGCCACAGTGCATCGAAGAAGCGCTCGCCGAGCTGGCTCGAGGGATCGAGCAGCTCCTGGTACCAGCCGATCCCGTTCCAGAAGAACTGATTGTTGCCGAAGGTGTCCTGCACCGAATAGTTCACGACCGTCATCAGCGGCAGCACCGCCGAGAAAGCGACCAGCGCGAACACCGGCAGCACCAGCAGCCAGGCCTTGTTGTTGACGGTCTTGTTCATGGTCGGTTGCCCTCGACCAGGCGGCCGTCCGCGTAGACATGCACATGCGCGGGATCGAGCCAGAGCGCGGCCTCATCGCCGTCGATGCGCGCCGTGTCCGGCACGGTCGCCGCGAAAGCACGGCCCGCGAGCTCGACGCGCGCGATGCGCACGCGGCCGAGATCGTCGATGCGCCGCACCCGCACCGGCAGCCCGGCGCCCTTCGGCCGCAGCGCCGCGAATTCCGGCCGCACGCCGATCTCGATCTTCGCATCGGCCGGCAGCGCCCCATAAGCACGCGAGAGCGTGACCGTGCCGCCGTCGAGGCGCGCGGTCGTGCCGTCGACCCGGCATGGCAGCACGTTCATGCCCGGCGAGCCGATGAAGTGACCCACGAAGGTGTGCGCGGGCCGCGTGAACAGCTCGTCCGGCGTGCCCGACTGCACGACATTGCCGTCGTGCATCACCACGACCTTGTCCGCGAAGGTGAGCGCTTCGGTCTGGTCGTGCGTGACGTAGATCATGGTCACGTCGAGCCGCCGGTGAAGTTCCTTCAGGGTCGAGCGGAGCTGCCACTTCAGGTGCGGGTCGATGACGGTGAGCGGCTCGTCGAACAGGATCGCGGCGACGTCGGCGCGCACGAGGCCGCGGCCGAGCGAGATCTTCTGCTTCATGTCCGCCGTGAGATTGCGCGCTTTGCGGTCGAGCACGGCCGTGAGATCGAGCAGCCGCGCGATCTCGTCGACGCGGGCGCGGATCGTCTCGCGCGGCACGCGACGGTTCTTCAGCGGGAAGGCGAGGTTCTCGCCGACCGTGAGCGTGTCGTAGACCACCGGGAACTGGAACACCTGCGCGATGTTGCGCGCCTCCGTCGGCAGCCGCGACACGTCGCGCTCGTCGAACAGGATCCGCCCGCGCGTCGGCACGACCAGCCCCGAGATGATGTTGAGCAGCGTGGTCTTGCCGCAGCCGGAGGGGCCGAGCAGCGCATAGGCGCCGCCTTGCTCCCAGGTGAGGTTGATCTCCTTGAGCGCGAAATCCTCCGGTCCGCGCGGCCGGTCCGCGTAGGAGTGGGCGAGCTGATCGAGCACGATGCGCGACATGGTCAGGCCGCCCTCGCGATGGTCGGCGCCGCGGCGAGCTTGCCCTCGGCGTCGAACAGGAACAGGCGTTGCGGATCGAGATAAACGGTCAGCTGCGTGCCCGGCTCGAAGCGGTGGACGCCGGGAAGCTGCGCCACCAGGCGCCGCTCGCCCGCCGACGTGCGCACGTCTACATGCACGAAGCTTTCCGAGCCCGTGATCTCGGCAACCGAGACCGTGGCTGGTATCGCGATCGCGTCGACACCAGGCGACTCGAGCAGCAGGTGATGCGCGCGGAAGCCGACCACGTAGTCGCCGTCCGGAACGCCTGCGAAGGCTCCGGTCGCGGTGTGGCGCGCGCCGGTGTCGAGGATCACGAGCCCGCTGTCCTTGCTGCAGCCGAGCTCGTTGAGCGGCGGATCCGAGAAGGTGCGCGCCGTCGTCAGATCCTGCGGCCGGCGATAGACCTCCGGCGTCGGACCGAACTGGGTCAGCCGGCCTTGTGAGAGCGCGGCCGTCGCGCCGCCGAGCAGCAGCGCCTCGGAAGGCTCCGTGGTCGCATAGACGAAGATCGCGCCCGAGGCCGCGAAGATGCGTGGCAGCTCTTCTCGCAGCTCCTCGCGCAGCTTGTAATCCAAATTGGCGAGCGGCTCGTCGAGCAGCACCAGCTCGGCGCGCTTCACCAGCGCGCGTGCGATCGCGGTCCGTTGCTGCTGCCCGCCCGACAGTTCGAGCGGCAGGCGCTTGAGATAAGGCTCGAGCCGCAACAGCGCGGCGGCTTCGGCGACGCGCTTCCTGATCTCGGCCGAGGAGAGGCGCGCCACGCGCAGTGGCGAAGCGATGTTCTCGTAGACGGTGAGCGTCGGATAGTTGATGAACTGCTGATAGACCATCGCGACGTTGCGGCGCTGCACCGGCACGCCGGTCATGTCTTTGTCGTTCATCAGCACGCGGCCGGCGCTCGGCTGGTCGAGCCCCGCCATCAAGCGCATCAGCGAGGTCTTGCCCGAGAGCGTCGGCCCGAGCAGCACGTTGAGCGAGCCGGCTTCTAGGGTGAGCGAAATGTCGCGGATGTGGCGCTCCGCGCCCACGTCCCGCCGCACATTGTCGAGCACCAGCGTCATCTGTGCCTCAAGCCGCCGATGAGGCCGCGCGCTTCGCGCCGGCCTGCATGAATTGATCGAGCGCAGCTGTCTGCGCGTCCGTGAACCGCAGTGCGAGCTTCGAGCGGCGCCACAGCACGTCCTCGGCGCTCTCGGCCCATTCCTGCGTCATCAGGTAGGCGACTTCCCGCGCGGTGAGATCGTGGCCGAACACCTCGCCAAGATCGGCAGTGCTTCGCGCCCCGTCGAGGACGCGCGTCACGCGCGTGCCGTAGGCGCGCACCAGGCGCGCCGTGTGCGCCGGCGCGAGATAGGGATGCGCGCGCTGCGTCTCGGCGACCAGCTCGTCGTAGCCATGATGTGGGAAATCGCCGCCCGGCAGCGGCGCATGGGCCGTCCAGGCCGCCCGTTCGGAAGCCGCGAGGTGGCCCTTCAGCTTATCCAGGGCGAGCTCGGCGAGCCGCCGATAGGTCGTGATCTTGCCGCCGAACACCGAGAGCATCGGCGCGGCGCCGTCGGCCGCGTCGAGATGCAGCACGTAGTCGCGCGTCAGCTCCTGCGCCTTGGAGGCGCCGTCGTTGTAGAGCGGCCGCACGCCCGAATAGCTCAGCACCACGTCGGCCGGCGTCACGGTCTTGCGGAAATACTCGCTCACCGCGGCACAGAGATAGCTGATCTCCTCCGGGCTCGCGGCGACATCACCGGGATCGCCGTGATAGTCGCGATCAGTCGTACCGATCAGCGTGAAGTCGCGCTCGAACGGGATCGCGAACACGATGCGCTCGTCCGCATTCTGGAAGATGTAGCAGCGGTCGTGCTCGAACATGCGCGGCACCACGATGTGGCTGCCCTGCACGAGCCGCACCGGTGCCGGCGCATTGCTGCGCGTCATCTGCTGGTGCACGGAGCCGACCCACGGCCCGGCCGCATTGATCAGCGCCTTCGCGACGACCTGCTGGCGCCCGAAACGCGCCGATTCGACCGTCAGCCGCCAATGATCGGCGGCCCGCGCCGCCTCGACCACCCGGGTGCGCGTGCGGATCTCGGCGCCGCGCTCGGCCGCATCACGCGCGTTCAGCACCACGAGGCGCGAGTCCTCGACCCAGCAGTCGGAATATTCGAACGCGTGACGAAAGCTCGGCTTCAACGGCACGCCGGCTGCGTCCGCCGTGAGATCCAGGCTGCGGCTGCCGGGCAGCAGCTTGCCGCCGAGATGGTCGTAGAGAAAAAGGCCGATGCGCAGGAGCCATCTCGGTCGCAAGGCCCGATGATGGGGGAGGACGAACCGCATCGGCCAAATGATGTGCGGCGCCACGCGCCAGAGCACGTCGCGCTCCTGCAGCGCCTCGCGCACCAGCCGGAACTCGTAGAGCTCCAGATAGCGCAGCCCGCCGTGGATCAGCTTTGTGGAGGCGGAGGAGGTCCCGCTCGCGAGGTCGTTCTGCTCGAACAGGATCACCGAGGCGCCGCGGCCGGCCGCGTCGCGCGCGATGCCGCAGCCATTCACCCCGCCGCCGATGATGGCGAGATCGTAGGCAGCCCCTGAGGTGCCTGGCCCCAACTCTGCCTCCCCGGGCTCCATTCCGGAGCCTCGATTTTCGTTTTGATCGTCAAACGAAGCCTAAGTGACGATTAAAGCGAAGGCAAGAGGGTGAAAGAGAACGAAAATGGTTTCGCTATGCGGTATTTGCGCTTTCGTCGGTAACGGTTCCGACCTCGATCACCTCGACGGACTGACTGCGGCAAACATCACGTAGCGTGGGCGAAGAAAGCTCGTCGGTAACGAAGGTATCGATCTCGCTCAGGTGCCCGATGCGCACCGGGGCGGTGCGCTCGAGCTTGGAGCGATCCGCCACCAGCATCACGCGCCGCGCGTTCTCGATGATGGCGCGCGACACCCGCACTTCGCGCACGTCGAAGTCCAGGAGCGCACCATCCTCGTCGATCGCCGAGGCGCCGATCACCGCATAGTCGACCTTGAACTGGCGCACGAAGTCGACCGCTGCAGCGCCGATGACGGCGCCGTCGGCGCGTCGCACGGGCCCGCCCGCCATGATCACGTCGATGCGCGGATGCCGATAAAGCAGGTTCGCGACGTTGAGATTGTTGGTGATCACGAGCAGGTCCTCGTGCCCGTTGAGCGCGCGCGCGACCTCCTCGGTGGTGGTACCGATGTTGATGAACAGGGAGGCGCTGTTCGGGATCTGGCCCGCGGCCACGGTGCCGATCGCGCGCTTCTCGGCCTGGGCGATGAAGCGCCGCGCCTCGTAAGCGATGTTCTCGACCCCCGAGGCGACGATCGCGCCACCATGCACCCGCGACATCAGCCGCCGGTCGCATAGCTCATTCAGGTCCTTGCGGATGGTTTGCGGCGTCACGTCGAAGCGCGACGCCAGGCTCTCCACGCTGACCCGCCCCTGGGCGCGCGCGAGCGCTAGAATCTCCTGCTGGCGCGGCGGGATGGCCTCGTTCATGGCGTTACCCTCGGATCGTTTTCGCTTTCTAGCACAGCGAAAGCCATCCGCGAATGCTCAGGGAAGCGCGCAGGCGTGTCGGAAGCGGGGGAGCAAGGATCCTAGGGCGCGGGTCGGCACGCTCACTTGCGTGCCCTTGCTGCGAAAGGTGAGGCGGGTCGCCTCGGCGAGCGCCCCCAGCACCGCATCGGGGTCGCCGATTGTCGCCGTCACCATGGTGGCTCCGCCTGCGCCGGGGCGGCTCTGCCCCGACAACTCGAACTTCTCTCCATTCATCTCGACGGTCAGGCGCACCGGCTGCCCTGCCTTGCCTTTGACGAGATCCGCCACGCTGACCCCGAGCGCGCCGCGGTTCGGGTCGCAGCTCAGAGACACGCTGAGCTTGCCGGCGCTCGGCGATCGGAAGATCAGCGCGGGCTCGGCCGGATTGTCGGGCACATAGGACCAGAACATCTGCTGCGGATCCGCATCCGTCACGCGCCAGCCGAACAGCTGCTCGCACTGCTTCCATACCGGCTCCAGCGCCTGGCGCGCGCCGCTCATCGGGAAGTCTCGGTCTTCGACCGTCAGCTTGAGGCCATCCTCCTGCGTTCCCGCCAGCGCACTCAGGAGCGCGTCGACGCCGTCGGTGCTGACCCCCGCGGGCGCGATCGGGATGGCCGCGACCTGGCTGCCGACCTCCATCACGATCGCGCGCGGCATCGCCACGGCGCCGCGGGCATCCATTGCGATTTCGGGCCGGTAGCTCGCGCCGCACGCGATGCCGATCACATGGGTGATGTTGCCCGCAAGGTTCACCCCGATCATCGCCAACCGTCCGTCCGCCAATGTCTCGACACGCCAGCCGGGCTGCGCCGCGGTGCGCGCGACGGCGGCCGAAAGACTTACGGATGGCGCAGGGGCCGCGACGGCCGGCGCAGGCGCGGCAGGTGCCGCAGGCGCTTGCGCAATCGCGGCCCTGGACAGGCCGCCGATGCAGATGAGCACCAGCACGCTGGAGCGAAGGAAGCACGCACGCACAACAGATCTCCCGCCGTTCTCCCGCGGGCGAACGGTCAGAGAGTCTTGCGGCAAGGTGCTCCTGATGTCCACAACGGCCGGGCCGGCGGCCCCTGGAAAAGCGTGGCTCTGAGGCTTTGTTGGGGCGGCGTGCGCGACCGAGCGCCGCGCGGCAGGTTGGCGGCTCCTTCAGGGCCGCGCGATCGACACGCCACCGTCCACCAGGAAGGCTGTGCCGGTGACGAAGCTCGCGGCGTCCGAGGCGAGGTGCAGCACCGAGCGAGCGATCTCCTCCGGCTGCGCGATGCGCTTCAAGGCGTGCAGGCTCTCGATATAGGCCTTCAGCTCCGGCGTGGCGTCCGGCGCATTGGTCACGCTCATCGGCGTATCCGTCCCGCCCGGCAGCACCGCATTGACGCGCACGCCGTGCGGGCCGAGTTCGGCCGCGAGCACCTGGGTGAGGCCGACCAGCCCGGCCTTGCTCGCCGCATAGGCCGACATGCCCGATATCCCGGCCGTGTGGCCGACGAAGGTCGAGGTGAAGATCAGCGAGCCGCCGCCCCGCGCCACCATGGCGGGCGCCTGATACTTGGCGGCGAGGAACGCGCTCGTGAGGTTGGTTTCCACTGTCTTGTGCCAGTCCGCGAGCGACACCTCCGCCACCGGTCCCACAGGACCAATCGTCCATTGTTGAATGCGATGTCGAGGCCGCCGAAGCGCGCGCGTGCAGTCTCGACCAGCGCGCGGGCCAGCGCCTCATCCTTCACGTCGCCCGCAACCGAGACGGCCTCGCCGCCATCCGCGCGGATCCCTGCGACCAGCTCATCGAGCAGCGCCTGCCGCCGCGCCGTGACGACGAGGCGCGCGCCCTCGCGCGCGAACAGCCGCGCGGTGGCGAGCCCGATGCCCGAGCTCGCGCCAGTGACGATCGCGACTTTTTCCGAAAGTGTTTCCATGAGGTGCCCCATCGATTGGTCCGATGGGTGCACACGTAGGCGCCGGCCATTGAGGCAACACTCTGCTTTTTGCGGTCGAAGTTGTGAGGCGCCGTTTGCATGGCGTGATCGCGATTCGGAATGGCGCCGATCGAACGATGTGCTCAGAAGCGCGCGCTGGCGCACCGATGCACGAAGCGTGACCTCACGGCTTTGCCAGCCGTGACACCAGCAATGCCAGTTCGGTCTGCCGTCCGGTGCCGGTCTTGTCGAAGACCGATTTGAGGCGGCTGCGCAGGGTCTCGTGCGAGATGCCCTTGGCGCGGGCGATCTCGGGCAGCGTTCCGCCCGCCGCGATCTCGGCCGCGAGCCGAGCCTCGGCGGGCGTCAGCCCGAAGGCTTCGATCAGCATTGTGTCCGCCGCGGCCGCCGGGCTGTCCTCCAGATCCGTCAGCGTCACGATCGCACCGACGAGGTGCAGGAGGTCGCGCGCCTGCCCGACCACGGGCATCACATGCGCGACCAGCGGCCGGCCGTGGCGTCGCGGCAGCACCACCGCGGCGAGCGGCTCGCGCAGCTCGCCGTCATGGTGAAGCGCGCGCCCGATAGC
>JAEYAU010000037.1 GCA_023404705.1 Pseudomonadota bacterium | reverse complement strand
AGGAGATCGCGACCTCGGATAGCGACATCAAGAAGAAGAAGGTCGCCAAGCGCCTGAAGATCGTCGAGGCGTTCCAGCAGTCCGGCAACAAGCCGGAATGGATGATCCTGACCGAGGTTCCGGTGATCCCGCCGGATCTGCGTCCGCTCGTGCCGCTGGACGGCGGCCGCTTCGCGACCTCGGATCTCAACGATCTGTACCGCCGCGTCATCAACCGCAACAACCGCCTGCGTCGGCTGCTCGAACTCAATGCGCCCGACATCATCGTGCGTAACGAGAAGCGCATGCTCCAGGAGGCCGTCGACGCGCTGTTCGACAACGGCCGCCGCGGCCGCGTCATCACGGGCGCCAACAAGCGCCCGCTGAAGTCGCTCGCCGACATGCTGAAGGGCAAGCAGGGCCGCTTCCGTCAGAACCTGCTCGGCAAGCGCGTCGATTATTCGGGGCGCTCGGTGATCGTGGTCGGTCCCGAGCTCAAGCTGCACCAGTGCGGCCTGCCGAAGAAGATGGCGCTCGAGCTGTTCAAGCCGTTCATCTACTCGCGGCTCGACGCCAAGGGCCTGTCCACCACGGTGAAGCAGGCCAAGAAGCTGGTCGAGAAGGAGAAGCCGGAGGTTTGGGACATCCTCGATGAGGTGATCCGCGAGCATCCGGTGCTGCTCAACCGCGCGCCGACGCTGCACCGCCTCGGCATCCAGGCCTTCGAGCCGGTGCTGATCGAGGGCAAGGCGATCCAGCTGCATCCGCTGGTCTGCGCGGCTTTCAACGCCGACTTCGACGGCGACCAGATGGCCGTGCACGTGCCGCTCTCGCTCGAGGCGCAGCTCGAAGCCCGCGTGCTGATGATGTCGACCAACAACATCCTGCACCCGGCCAACGGCTCGCCGATCATCGTGCCGTCGCAGGACATCGTGCTCGGCCTCTACTACCTCTCGCTGATGCGCGAGAACGAGCCCGGCCAGGGCAAGATCTTCGCCAACATGGCCGAGATCGACCATGCGCTCGGCCAGAAGGTCGTCACGCTGCACTCCAAGATCAAATACCGCTGGGAGGGACTGGACGAGAACGGCGTGCACGTGCGCCGCGTCGTCGAGACCACGCCCGGCCGCGTGATCCTGGGCGAGGTGCTGCCGAAGAGCTCGAAGGTGCCTTTCGAGGTCGCCAACAAGCTCATGACCAAGCGCGAGATCTCCGGGATGATCGACACGGTCTACCGGCACTGCGGTCAGAAGGAGACCGTGATCTTCTGCGACCGCATCATGGCGCTCGGCTTCCACCACGCGTTCAAGGCCGGCATCTCGTTCGGCAAGGACGACATGGTCGTGCCGTCGTCGAAGTGGAAGATCGTCGAGGACACCCGCACGCTCGCGAAGGAATACGAGCAGCAGTACAACGACGGCCTGATCACGCAGGGTGAGAAGTACAACAAGGTCGTCGACGCCTGGGCGAAGTGCACCGACCGCATCGCCGACGAGATGATGCGCGAGATCTCGGCCGTCCGTAAGGAAGAGAAGAGCGGCCGCGAAGCGCCGATCAACTCGATCTATATGATGGCCCACTCGGGCGCCCGCGGCTCGCCGGCGCAGATGAAGCAGCTCGCCGGCATGCGCGGCCTGATGGCGAAGCCGTCGGGCGAGATCATCGAGAGCCCGATCATCTCCAACTTCAAGGAAGGCCTCTCGGTGCTCGAGTACTTCAACTCGACGCACGGCGCCCGCAAGGGCCTCGCCGACACGGCGCTGAAGACCGCGAACTCGGGCTACCTGACGCGGCGTCTCGTAGACGTGGCGCAGGACTGCATCATCACGTCCGACGACTGCGGTTCGAAGGAAGGCATCCGGGTGCGCGCGATCATCGACGCGGGCCAGGTCGTGGCCTCCCTCGGCAGCCGCATCCTTGGCCGCACGGCCGCGGAGGACGTGAAGGATCCCGCGGGCAGCCGCGTGATCCTCAAGCGCGACACGCTGATCGAGGAGCCGCATGTCGAGGAGATCAATCGCGCGGGCGTGCAGGAGCTGCGCATCCGCTCGGTGCTGACCTGCGAGTCGACCAATGGCGTTTGCGCGGCCTGCTACGGACGCGACCTCGCACGCGGCACGCCGGTCAACCACGGCGAGGCCGTGGGCGTCATCGCGGCGCAGTCGATCGGTGAGCCGGGCACTCAGCTCACGATGCGCACCTTCCACATCGGCGGCGCGGCGCAGATCTCCGAGCAGTCGTTCGTGGAGTCGAACTTCGACGGCACCGTGAAGATGCGCAATCGCAACGTCGCGCGCAACTCTGATGGCCAGCTGATCGCGATGGCGCGCAACATCGCCGTGGTCGTGGTGGATCAGGACGGCACCGAGCGCGCCGTGCACCGCATCCAGTACGGCTCGCGCATGCTGGTCGACGAGAACGACAAGATCACGCGCGGCCAGCGCATCGCCGAGTGGGATCCTTACACCCGGCCGGTGCTCACCGAGGTCGAGGGCACGGTCGCCTTCGAGGACCTGGTGGAAGGCCAGTCGATGTCGGAATCGCTCGACGAGTCGACCGGCATCGCCAAGCGCGTGGTGATCGACTGGCGCACGTCGAACCTCGGCCGCGGCCAGGATCTGCGTCCCGCCATCGTCATCAAGGGCAAGGACGGCAAGATCCTCAAGCTCAGCCGCGGCGGCGATGCCCGCTCGCTGCTGGCCGTGGATGCGATCATCTCGGTCGATCCGGGCGCCAAGGTGAAGGCGGGCGACGTCATCGCCCGTGTGCCGACTGAAGGCGCGCGTACGCGTGACATCACGGGCGGTCTGCCGCGCGTGGCGGAGCTGTTCGAGGCGCGTCGTCCGAAGGAGGCCGCGGTCATCGCCGAGACCTCGGGCACGATCCGCTTCGGCAAGGACTACAAGAACAAGCGCCGGCTCATCATCGAGCCGTCGGACAAGAGCCTCGAGCCGATCGAGTATCTGATCCCGAAGGGCAAGCACGTGCACCTTCAGGACGGCGACGTGATCGAGAAGGGCGACTACATCATCGAGGGCAACCCGGCGCCGCACGACATTCTCGCGGTGAAGGGCGTCGAGGACCTGGCTGCGTATCTCGTCAACGAGATCCAGGAGGTCTACCGGCTGCAGGGCGTCAACATCAACGACAAGCACATCGAGGTGATCGTTCGCCAGATGCTGCAGAAGGTCGAGATCGACGACTCCGGCGAGACGGACCTCATCCAGGGCGAGCAGGTCGATCGCATCGAGTTCGATGAGATCAACGAGCGCGCCAAGGACGAGGGCAAGAAGCCCGCGAAGGGTCACCCGGTTCTGCTCGGCATCACCAAGGCGAGCCTGCAGACGCGGTCGTTCATCTCGGCGGCCTCGTTCCAGGAGACCACCCGCGTCCTCACCGAGGCGGCGGTCAACGGCAAGCACGACACGCTCGAAGGCCTGAAGGAGAACGTGATCGTGGGCCGCCTGATCCCGGCCGGCACCGGCGCGGTGATGAACCAGCTGCGCGAGATCGCGGTGAAGCGCGACTCGCTCATCCTCGAGGAGCGCGAGAAGGAAACGGTCGCCAAGACCGAGACCGCCAAGCTCCCGGCCGCCGAATAAGCGGCCATACGAAGCAAGAGACGCGAAGGGCCGCCCTCCGGGGCGGCCCATTTGCTTTGGGGGGATGGAAGAGGGCGCCCAGCCAGGTCCTGAGCGTCATCCCGGAAGCCGCGCAGCGGCTGTCCGGGATCCATATCCCCTGTGGTCGTAATGCGGAGAGACAGGGGGTATGGATCCGGGCTCTCGCGCCAGGCGCTCGGCCGGGATGACCACGGAGAATACGGCTCGCGCGGAGCTTACTCCGCCGCCACGGCAGGCGGAGTCTCCACGTCGCCGCCGGCGCGGATCGCTTCGTCGCGGCGCTTGCGGGCCAAGGCAGCCTCGCCACCCGTGGTGGCGTGATACAAATCCAGCGCCTCGAACTCGTCGGCCTTCGGCGGCGCGATCGCGATGTCCGAATAGGTCCAGCGGTCCGGGGCGTTCTTCACCTCGTTGAGGATCTGCTTCGCCTCGCGATAGATCTTCCAGTAGCCGCGCAGCTTCCTCGCGCTCTCCCACATGAAGCGCGGGTAGAACACGAAGGGGCTCTCGATCGGCAGCCCGTGGCGCCGGTCCTTCCTGAACTTCATGCGGAAGGCGCCGCCCTCGAGGGGATGCACGCCCTCGAACGGAATCATCAGCTTGAACCAGAGAATGGTCGAGAAGATCGAGTTGACGAGCCCGAGCTTGTTGGCGGCGACGCGGCGCAGGATCGTGCGCACGTGGTCCGGGCTGAAATAGGCCGCCCAGGCCGCGCGATAGGCCTCTTCCCACTCCTGGTCCGACATCTTCGAATGATGCGAGACGCGGTGGTTGAGGTCGTACTTGTTGAGGTCCGGATCCATCCAGACGCCCTGCTGCCAGAGCTTCTTGTGGTCTTCGGAGCCGGGCAGGGGCGTGAGGAAGAAGAACTCGAGAATGTCGAGCGGGAGCTCGCGCTTGATGATCTCGATGTCGCGAAGGATCGACTCTTTCGTGTCGTTCGGGAAGCCGAGGATGTAGCCCGCACACGTGAGCGCGCCGTGGTCGCGCCACTTCTGCAGCATTTCCCGGTATTCGGTGATCTTGTTCTGCCGCTTCTTGGCGCCGATCAGATTGTCGGGATTGATGTTCTCGAGCCCGATGAAGATGCGCCGCGCGCCGCCCTTCGTCGCCTTCTCGATGAAGTTCGGGATCTTGTGGCAGAGGGTATCGACCTGGATCGTGAAGCCGATATCCATGCCCTCGTCGACCTTCATCTTGATCATGCGGTCGAAGAGCGCTTCCCAGTCCTTGTTGCGGGCGAGGTTGTCGTCCGTGATGAAGAAGCGCTTGATGCCCTGGGCGTAGCTCTCGCGCACGGCGCGCTCGAGGTCGTCGGGCGAGCGCACGCGGCTCTTGCGGCCCTGCACGTTGATGATGGTGCAGAACGAGCACTGGTAGGGGCAGCCGCGGCCGATATCGATCGAGGAGACCGTGCCCGAGGTGCGCTTGACGTGCTGGCGCGGCAGGAAGGGCGGCGGCTCGCCCTGCAGCGAGGGCAGGTCGTTCATGTGGTTGTAGAGCGGCGCCAGCGAGCCGTTCCAGGCATCGCGCAGCACTTGGTCGAGGCGGCCGTCCTCGGCCTCGCCCGCGAAGAAGGAGATGCCCATGGCCTGGGCCTCCTGCATCTCCTTCGGCATCTCCGGGAGCATCGCGATGCAACCCGAGATATGGAACCCGCCGATGCACACGGGAAAGTCGGCCTCGAGGAAGGGCCGGGCGAGGTCCACGGCGCGGAAGAACTGGTTCGACTGCACCCCGACCAGCCCGATCAGGGCCTTGCCGCCGGCCTCGCGGATCTCGCGGATGATGCGGTCCGGGCGGACACGCCGGTTGGTCTCGTCATAGGTGTGCAGGCGGATCTCGACGTTGGGGCCGAGCACCTGGCGGCGGGCGGCGTCGAGCGCCAGCCCGTTCAGGCAGGCGAGGGTGTTCGAGGGAATCGCCGAGCGAAACCACTGAATAGGGTAACCGTCGTCGTCGTAATGCGACGGCTTGATCATGACGAAATGGAAGAGGCCCGCCCCCTCAGTCCGCATCAGCATCGATTGGCGCTCCGGTATCGACAGTCGGCGGTCCGGCCCTGGACTGACGCGGCCACACTAGCATCCCGTCTCGACTCTGTCCGGCCCGAACAACAGGCGAAATCAGTCTTTATTGTGTGGCGTGGCGCGAAAAGCACGGGTTTTCGGGGGGTCGTAGTGCGCCGGACCGGCTCAGGCCCTCTGGACGAATCCGGATGCGGCTTGAGAATTGCGCGCTGCAGCGCCATATCAGCAGCCTTATCGGCATGTGTGAGCCCCGGTTGCGGGTGGGGGGCGCAAGGCACGGGCCGGGAGCTGGGGCTTCGCCGATCCTGGTCGCGCGTCGCTTCGGGGCCGGCGCCGCAGTGGTCGCCTTGCCGCAGGCCTGAGGTGTCACAAACGCGCGGATTTCGGGCACTTTCTCCGTGCCGCGGCCTTGACACTTCGGGAATCGGACTCTACAACCCGCGCACTTTGCGGCAGGCGGTGAGCTTCGCCAGTCGGCACGGCAGTCCCGGTACATCCTCGAGCGTAACTCTTCGAGTTGCCGACTCTGGGCAAACACCGCGGGCCTATGCGCCTCGACGAATGACGCTCAGACGCTGCCCCTGACAACTGAACTGTCAGAACTGAGTGCATGACCTCGGCGCTTTGGCGTCGCGGTCCTCTGTTTTCGGAAGAGCGCCCCTCCACCGGGACATGGTGGTACGGCGCGATTCCGTTTTGCGCGTGTGAACGCGCGGACGGTCGAATTAATGGGCGTCATGCCCGCAAAAGGTGAAGGCCAGGATGCCGACGATCCAACAGCTGATCCGCAAGCCGCGGACCCAGGTGAAGAGCCGCAACAAGGTGCCGGCGCTGCAGGCGAGCCCGCAGAAGCGCGGCGTCTGCACGCGCGTCTACACCACGACCCCGAAGAAGCCGAATTCGGCGCTCCGCAAGGTCGCCAAGGTTCGTCTGACCAACGGCTTCGAGGTGATCGGCTACATCCCGGGCGAGGGCCATAACCTGCAGGAGCACTCGGTGGTCATGATCCGCGGCGGCCGCGTGAAGGACCTGCCGGGCGTGCGCTACCACATCCTGCGCGGCGTGCTCGACACCCAGGGCGTCAAGAATCGCAAGCAGCGCCGTTCGAAGTACGGCGCCAAGCGGCCGAAGTGATCTAGGGAGAAAACGAACCATGTCCCGTCGTCACCGCGCCGAGAAACGCGAAATTCTCCCGGATCCGAAGTTCGGGAACGTCGTGATCACGAAGTTCATGAACTCGATCATGTACGAGGGAAAGAAGTCGGTCGCCGAGAGCATCGTCTACGGCGCCCTCGAAGTGATCGAAGGCAAGACCAAGCAGAATCCGATCGGCGTGTTCGAGCAGGCGCTCGACAACGTGATGCCGTCGGTCGAGGTGCGCTCCCGCCGCGTCGGCGGCGCCACCTACCAGGTGCCCGTGGAAGTGCGGCATGACCGCCGCCAGGCGCTGGGCATCCGCTGGATCATCGCGGCGTCCCGCGATCGCAACGAGAAGACCATGATCGAGCGCCTCTCGGCGGAGCTGCTCGACGCGTCGAACAACCGGGGGAACGCCGTCAAGAAGCGCGAGGACACGCACCGGATGGCGGAAGCCAACCGCGCCTTCTCGCACTATCGCTGGTAACCGGCGGACAGAAAGATTTAAGGATTCCCCATGCCGCGCACGCACCGCATCGAGGACTACCGCAACTTCGGCATCATGGCGCACATCGATGCCGGCAAGACGACCACGACCGAGCGGATCCTCTACTACACGGGCAAGAGCCACAAGATCGGTGAGGTCCATGAGGGCGCGGCCACCATGGACTGGATGGAGCAGGAGCAGGAGCGCGGCATCACGATCACGTCGGCCGCGACGACCGCTTTCTGGAAAGAGAAGCGCCTCAACATCATCGACACGCCCGGGCACGTCGACTTCACGATCGAGGTGGAGCGTTCGCTACGCGTGCTCGACGGCGCCGTATGCGTGCTCGACTCGAACCAGGGCGTCGAGCCGCAGACCGAGACGGTCTGGCGCCAGGGCGACAAGTACAAGGTTCCGCGCATCGTCTTCGCCAACAAGATGGACAAGATCGGCGCGGACTTCTTCCGCTGCCTGTCCGACATCGTCGACCGCCTCGGCGCCAAACCGGTGGCGATCCAGCTGCCGATCGGCGCCGAGAGCCAGTTCAAGGGCCTGATCGACCTCGTGCGCATGGTCGCGGTGGTGTGGGAAGAAGAGTCCCTCGGCGCCAAGTACAACGACGTCGAGATCCCGGCCGACCTGCTCGACCAGGCGAAGGAATATCGCGAGAAGCTGATCGAGGCCGCGGTCGAGCTCGATGACGATGCGATGACCGCTTACCTCGAGGGCAACGAGCCCGACGAGGCGACCCTCAAGAAGCTAATCCGCAAGGCCGTGATCACCGGCGCCTTCTTCCCGGTGCTGTGCGGCTCGGCGTTCAAGAACAAGGGCGTGCAGCCGCTGCTCGACGCCGTCGTCGACTATCTGCCGTCGCCGCTCGACGTTCCGGCCATCAAGGGCGTGGACGACCGCGGCAACGAGGTCGAGCGCAAGCCGGACGACAGCGAGCCGATGTCGCTGCTCGCCTTCAAGATCATGGACGACCCCTTCGTCGGCACGATCACGTTCTGCCGCATCTATTCGGGCGTCCTGCAGAGCGGCACCGGCGTCATCAATTCGACGCGCGAGCGCAAGGAGCGTGTCGGCCGCATGCTGCTGATGCATGCGAACAACCGCGAAGACATCAAGGAAGCCTATGCGGGCGACATCGTCGCGCTCGCCGGCCTGAAGGAGACGCGCACCGGCGACACGCTGTGCGATCCCAACAAGCCGGTGATCCTGGAGAAGATGGAATTCCCCGATCCGGTCATCGAGATCGCGATCGAGCCGAAGTCCAAGGCTGACCAGGAGAAGCTCGGCGTCGCGCTGGCGAAGCTCGCCACGGAAGATCCCTCGTTCCGCGTCTCGACCGATCAGGAGAGCGGCCAGACCATCCTCAAGGGCATGGGCGAGCTCCATCTCGACATCAAGGTCGACATCCTCCGTCGCACCTACAAGGTGGACGCCAATATCGGCGCGCCACAGGTCGCCTATCGCGAGAAGATCACCAAGCCGGTCACCATCGACTACACCCACAAGAAGCAGACCGGCGGCACGGGCCAGTTCGCGCGCGTGAAGTTCGTGGTCGAGCCGGGCGAGCCGGGCTCGGGCTTCGCGTTCGAGAGCAAGATCATCGGCGGCTCGGTGCCGAAGGAGTACATCCCGGGCGTCGAGAAGGGCCTCGAGTCCGTGCTGGGCGGCGGCGTGCTCGCCGGCTTCCCGGTGGTGGACCTGAAGGTGCAGCTGATCGACGGCGCCTACCACGAAGTGGACTCCTCGGCGCTCGCGTTCGAGATCGCGTCGCGCGCGGGTCTGCGCGAGGCGCTGCAGAAGGGCGGCTCGGTGCTGCTCGAGCCGATCATGAAGGTCGAGGTGGTGACCCCCGAGGACTACACGGGCTCGGTCATCGGCGATCTCAACTCGCGGCGCGGGCAGATCCAGGGCCAGGACATGCGCGGCAACGCCAACGTCATCAGCGCGATGGTGCCGCTCGCCAACATGTTCGGCTACGTCAACACGCTGCGCTCCATGTCTCAGGGGCGCGCCACTTTCACCATGCAGTTCGACCACTACGAGCAGGTGCCGTCGAACGTCGCACAAGAGGTTCAGGCGAAGTTCGCCTGATCGTTTTTCACCTTTCAGGGAAAGACCCGGAACGGAGAGTCCGATGGCCAAAGAGAAATTCGAGCGTAACAAGCCCCATTGCAACATCGGCACGATTGGTCACGTCGACCATGGCAAGACGTCGCTGACGGCGGCGATCACCAAGGTGCTGGCCGAGACCGGCGGGGCGA
>JAEYAU010000200.1 GCA_023404705.1 Pseudomonadota bacterium | reverse complement strand
GCGCAGGCCATGGCCTGGGCCGCGCCCGACGACGCGCCGCGGCCGCTGGTGCTGCTCGGCGAACCGGAGCCGACCGAGATCACGGCGCTGATCCCGGAAGGCCTGCCGCGCCGCTTCCGCTGGCGCGGCCTCACCCACAGCGTCGCCTGGCTGCAGGGCCCGGAGCGCATCGCCTCCGAATGGTGGCGCGAGGAACGGCCGACGCGCGACTACTTCCTGGTCGAGGACGACGCCGGCCGCCGCTTCTGGCTCTTCCGCGAAGGCATCTACGCGCGCGAGACCGAGATGCCGCCGAAGTGGTTCGTGCACGGGCTGTTTGCGTGATGATCTCTCTTCGTAGGGTGTGCACGGCGCGCCGAGGCGTGGACAACTTGCGCTCGGCGTTCATTCGCGCCGTGCGCACGCGTGCGCAAAGGCGGATCGAAGGCAGAGACACTTTCGCTACGCTACGGGCCGCCTTTGCACACCCTACGGCGCACCGCGGCGAGGCCATCCCATGACCGCCTATGCCGAGCTCGCCGTCACCACCAACTTCTCCTTCCTGCGCGGCGCCTCGCATCCGAAGGAGATGGTGGCGACCGCGGAGGAGCTGGGGCTCGCCGCGATCGGCATCGCGGACCGCAACAGCTTCGCGGGCGTGGTGCGCGCCTATGAGGAGGCGCGGCGCGGCAAGATCCAGTTGCTGGTCGGCACGCGGCTCGTCACCACGGACGGGTTCGAGACCCTCGCCTACCCGACCGACCGCGCCGCCTATGGACGGCTCTGCCGTCTGCTCACCGACGGCAACCGCCGCGCCGAGAAAGGCGAATGCCACATCACGTTCGAGGAGATCCTGGCGGCGAGCGAAGGGCAGATGCTGATCGTGATGCCGCCCGCGACGCTCACGGAGGCCTTCGAGGCGCGCCTCGCCGCGCTGGCGGCAGCGGCGCCGCGGCGCACCTTCCTTGCCGGCTGTCACTATCATCGCGGTGACGAGCCGCGCCGGCTGGCACAGCTGGCGCAGCTCGGTCAGCGGACGCGCGCGCCCATGGTGGCGGTCAACGACGTGCATTATCACGCGCCCGAGCGGCGGCCGCTGCTCGACGTCGTCACTTGCATCCGCGAGGGCACCACCATCGCGGAAGCCGGGCTGCGGCTCGCTGCGAATGCGGAACGGCACATCAAACCGCCCGCCGAGATGGCGCGGCTGTTCGCGGCGCATCCGGACGCGATCGCGCGCACCCTGGAGGTCGCGCGCGCCTGCCATTTCGATCTCGGGCAGCTCAAATACGAATATCCCGACGAGCCGGTGCCGCCCGGCAAGACCGCGCAGCAGCACCTCGCGGATCTCACCACTGCGGGCGCGCGCATGCGCTATCCGGACGGCGTTCCGGCCGAGGTGACCGCGAACATCGAGGCCGAGCTCGCGCTGATCGCCAAGCTCGATTATGCGCGCTACTTCCTCACGGTGCACGACGTGGTCGCCTATGCGCGCAGCATCGGCATCCTCTGCCAGGGGCGCGGCTCGGCCGCCAACAGCGTGGTGTGCTTCTGCCTCGGCATCACCGAGGTGAACCCGGCCGAGATCAAGGTGCTGTTCGCGCGCTTCATCTCGGAGAAACGTGGCGAGCCGCCGGACATCGACGTCGACTTCGAGCACGAGCGGCGCGAGGAGGTCATTCAATATATCTATCGCCGCTATGGCCGCGACCGCGCCGCGATCTGCGCCACCGTGATCCACTATCGCTCGCGGCGCGCGATCCGCGAGGTCGGCAAGGCGCTCGGCCTCACCGAGGACGTAACGGCCGCGCTCGCCAAGACCGTGTGGGGCTATGGCGACGGCCTGCCGGAGGCGCACGTGCGCCAGGCCGGGCTCGATCCCGACAATCCGACGATCCGCCAAGCCGTGTGGCTCGCCAACGAGCTGATCGGCTTTCCGCGCCATCTCTCGCAGCACGTGGGCGGCTTCGTGCTCACGCGCGAACGGCTCGACGAGACCGTGCCGATCGGCAATGCCGCGATGGAGGACCGCACGGTCATCGAGTGGGACAAGGACGACATCGACACGCTCGGCCTCATGAAGGTCGACGTGCTTGCGCTCGGCATGCTGAGCTGCCTGCGCCGCGGCCTCGATCTTCTCAAGCTTCACTATCCGCAGGAGAAGGCGACGACGCTGGCGACGATCCCGCAGGGCGACGGTGTCGTCTACGACATGCTCTGCAAGGCGGATTCGATCGGCGTGTTCCAGGTCGAGAGCCGCGCGCAGATGTCGATGCTGCCGCGCCTCAAGCCACGCGAGTTCTACGACCTCGTGATCGAGGTCGCGATCGTGCGGCCGGGGCCGATCCAGGGCGACATGGTGCATCCTTATCTGCGCCGGCGCGACAAGGTCGAGCCCGAGATCTATCCGAGCCCGGCGCCGCCGCACGATCCGGACGAGCTCAAGGAGGTGCTCAAGCGCACCAAGGGCGTGCCGCTGTTCCAGGAGCAGGCGATGCAGATCGCCATCACGGCGGCCGAGTTCACGCCCGACGAGGCGGACGGGCTGCGGCGCGCCATGGCGACCTTCCGCCACAACGGCACCGTGCATCTCTTCCGCGACAAGTTCATCGGCGGCATGACGCGGCGCGGCTACGACCGCGAGTTCGCCGAACGCTGCTTCGGCCAGATCGAAGGCTTCGGCGAATACGGCTTTCCCGAGAGCCACGCGGCGAGCTTCGCCTTGCTGGTCTACGCCTCGTCGTGGCTCAAGTGCCATTACCCGGACGCGTTCTGCGCCGCGATCCTCAACAGCCAGCCCATGGGCTTCTACCAGCCGGCGCAGCTCGTGCGCGACGCGCGCGCGCACGGCATCGAGGTGCGGCCCGTCGACGTCAACTTCAGCGACTGGGATTGCACGCTGGAGCCGACGGAGCGCGAGCGCCATGCGGTGCGCCTCGGCTTCCGCCAGATCCAAGGGCTCGCCGAGGACGAGCTGAAGGTGCTGATCGCGCATCGCGGCAACGGCTATGCCTCGATCGAGCGGCTCGCCGCCACCGCGGGCGTCTCACGCTTCACCATCGAGAAGCTGGCGGCCGCCGACGCGTTCCGCTCGATGGAGCTCGACCGTCGCGCCGCGCTCTGGGCCGCGCGGCGGCTGGATACCATCGCGCTCAAGGCGCCGCGCGGAAAGAAGAAGATCGAGACGCAAGAGGACCTGCTCGCCGGATTGGAGCGGCCGCTGCCGCTGCTGGCGCCGCATGCGGGCGACGAACTCTTCGCCGAGGAGCCCGTGACGCTGCCCGAGATGCCGCTGTCGGAGCATGTGGTCGAGGACTACGCGACGACTGGCCTCTCGCTGAAGGAGCATCCGGTGCGTTTCTTCCGCGAGCAGCTCGAGACGATCGGCGTGATCCGCAACACGAAGCTGCGCGACGAGACGTTGCGGCAAGACCAGCGCCTCACGGTGGCGGGCCTGGTGCTGGTGCGGCAGCGGCCCGGCACCTCGAAGGGCGTCATCTTCATGACGCTGGAGGACGAAACCGACATCGCCAACATCATCGTCTGGCCCAAGGTGTTCGAGAAGAACCGCCGCCTGGTGATGACCTCGCGCTTCCTCGCGGTGCGCGGCCGGCTGCAGCGCGCCAGCGACGTGGTGCATGTGGTGGCGGAGGGCTTCGTCGATCTCAGCGCCGAGCTCAACCGGCTGCGCGACGGCGACCTTTTCACGCCGGCCATGCCGGAGCTTCGCGACACCGCGCTGCTGAAGAGCAGGGATTTCCATTAGCGCATGATCCCGAAAAGTGGAGACCGGTTTTCGGAAAAGATCATGCGCAAACAAAAAGGGAGAAGAAAAATGTGTGGGCGTGCGCGACTTCCCGACGACGTTTCCGAGATCAAGCAGGATCTGCGCATCGCATGGGACGAGCTCGGCGACTACCAGCCGCGCTGGAATGCGCCGCCGACGACGCAGATGCCTGTCGTCACGCTCGCGGACGGCGGGCGGCGGCTCGAGACCATGCGCTGGGGCCTCGTCCCGTCCTGGGCGAAGGACATGAAGCTCGGCCATCCGACCTTCAACGCGCGCTCCGACGCGGTCGACAAGACGCCCATGTACCGCGGCGCCTGGCGCGCGGGCCGGCGCTGCCTGGTGATCGCGGACGCCTATTACGAATGGCGCGCGCGCGACAAGCAGCCCTTCGCGATCGCGCTCGGCAACCGCGGACCGATGACCTTCGCGGGGCTCTGGGACGCTTGGCGCACGCCCGAGGACGGCACGCTGCTCAAATCCTTCACCATCATCACCACCGAGGCGAACGCGCGCATCGCCGCGATCCACCACCGCATGCCGGTGATCTTGCCCGCCACTGCCTGGCCGGCCTGGCTCGGCGAAACGCCGGCGAGCCCGGCCGAGCTGAAGGCATTGCTGGTGCCCTATCCGTCGGAGCAGATGACCTTCTGGGCGGTCGACCGGAAGGTCGGCAATGTGAAGAACGACAGCCCGGATCTGCTGGAGCCGCTGCAGGGCGTGGCGTGAGCGCTTTGCCGAGCATTCCACCTCTCATCCGTCACCCTGAGGCGCGAGGCCACGTAGTGGCCGAGCCTCGAAGGGCGACGGCCCGGACATTGCCGCGTACTCGTTCAGATGCCCGGGCCGTTCATCCTTCGAGGCTCGCGCTCGTCGCTGCGCGACGAGCCCTCGCACCTCAGGATGACGGTTTCGGGCGGCCGCGCCTGCGGCAAAGCGGGCTTGTCGCGCGCCCTCACACTTGCTCTATAGACTCCGACAACCGCCACAGGAGTGCCCCTTGCCCCTCCCCGCAGCGTTCGAAGGCCGGCTCGCCATTCCGGCGATCGCGGCGCCGATGTTCCTGGTGTCGAATCCGGACCTCGTGGTCGAGTGCTGCCGCGCCGGCGTGGTCGGCACCTTTCCGGCGCTCAACCAGCGCACCAGCGAGGGGTACGAGGCCTGGCTCGTCGAGATCCGCGAACGGCTCGACCGCATCGAGCGCGAGGAAGGCCGGAAGGTCGCGCCTTTCGGCGTCAACCTGATCGTCCACAAGAGCAATCCGCGCGTCGAGGCGGACCTCGCGCTGAGCGTGAAGCACAAGGTGCCGCTGATCATCACCTCGCTCGGCGCCGTGAAGGAGCTGGTCACCGAGGTGCAGGGCTATGGCGGGCTCGTGTTCCACGACGTCATCAACACCCGCCACGCGCGCAAGGCAGCGGAGGCCGGCGTCGACGGGCTGATCGCGGTCTGTGCCGGCGCGGGCGGCCATGCGGGGCTGTTCAGCCCCTTCGCGCTGATCCCCGAGATCCGCCGCTTCTTCGATCGCACCATCATCCTCTCGGGCGTGATGTCGACCGGCCGGCACATCGCGGCCGCGCGCACGCTCGGCGCCGACCTCGCCTATCTCGGCACGCGCTTCATCGCGACGCGCGAGAGCATGGCCAAACAGGCCTTCAAGGACATGATCGTGGCGACGCGCGCCGACGACATCGTCTACACGGCCGCGATCAGCGGCGTCTCCGGCAACTTTCTCAAGCCGAGCATCGACGCGACCGGGGCGAACATCGACCTCACCTCCCCGAAGAAAGTGATCGAGGTCGGCCAGGCCGAGCTGCGCGCCTGGAAGGACGTATGGTCCGCCGGCCAGGGCGTCGGCAGCATCGACGATATCCCGACCACGGCCGAGCTCTGCGCGCGGCTCATCAGCGAATATCGCGAGGCGCTGCAGGAAGCGGCCGACGAGGTGGCGCGGCTCGCGCCGCAAGGCCTGCGCCGCACCGCGTGAGCGAAGCGCGGCGACGCATCGCCTGGACTGATCTTGCGAAGCATTTGCAAGTCCCGGAGGGGCTGGACCGGCAAGCACCCGTCGTCTAACCACCTGCCATGTCAGGAGAGAAAGAACGGGTCGCGCTCACTTCGATCTTCGCCTCGGGCGGGCTCACGCTCGCCAAGATCGCGGTGGGCGTCAGTTCGGGCTCGCTCGCGATCCTTTCCGAGGCCGCGCATTCGGCGCTCGACTTCATCGCCACCGTGATGACCTATTTCGCAGTGCGCATCGGCGACAAGCCGGCGGACGAGGTGCATCACTACGGCCACGGCAAAGTCGAAAGCGTCGCCGCGCTCGCCGAGACCGGGCTGCTGTTCGTGCTCTCCGGCTGGGTGATCTGGGAAGCCGTGCACCGATTGATCGGCGGCGGCGGGCACGCCGTGCAGGCGACACTCGCGGCCTTCGCCGTGATCGCGGTCTCGATCATCGTCGATTTCTTCCGCGCCCGCCTGCTCTACCGGGTCGCGGCCGAGACCTCGAGCCAGGCGCTGGAAGCGGACGCGCTGCATTTCGGCTCCGACATGTGGTCCTCGATCGCGGTGCTGATCGGGCTCGGCGCCGTCTGGCTCGGCTATCCCTGGGCCGATTCCGCCGCCGCCATCGTGGTCGCGGTGTTCATCTGCATCGCGGGCTGGCGTCTCGGCAAACGCACCATCGACACGCTGGTGGATGCGGCGCCGGCCGGCGCCGCGGAGCGCATCGGGGCGATCGCGGAAAGCGTGAAAGGCGTGGTGACGGTCGAGCGCGTGCGCGCGCGGCCGGTCGGCGCGGTGCTGTTCGTCGAGGTCGTGGTCGCGGTGAGCCGCACGCTGCCGCTCGACCGCGTCATGGAGATGAAGACCGCGATCGCGGCGGCGATCGTCAAAGAGATGCCGGAGGCCGAGGTGAACGTGACCGCCGAGGCGCGCGCGCTGGACGACGAGACGGTGCTGGAGCGCGTGATGGTGATCGCGCGCAATCGCGGCCTCGCGATCCATCACGTCACCGTGCATGCGATCGGCGGCAAGCTCGCAATCTCGCTCGACCTCGAGGTGGACGGCCGCCTCGCGCTCGGGGCCGCGCACGAGATCGCGGACGGGCTCGAAAGCGCGGTGCGCGAGGAGTTCGGTCCGGAGGTCGAGGTCGAGACCCATATCGAGCCGCTGCAGGGCGACGGCGCGGCCGGCCGCGATGCCGCCGCGGCACATATCGTTGCCGTGCGGAACGCGCTCGCGGACATCGCGCGCGACATCGCGTTTCTCGACGAGGTGCACGACGTGCGCGTGCGCGAGACCGCCGAGGGTGAGATCGTCAACTTCCATTGCCATGTGGATTCCGCGCTGACCGTGCACGACGTGCACGAAAAGGTCGACGAGGTCGAGCGCGCGCTGCGGCGCCGGTTTCCGAGCATCAAGCGGGTGATCGGGCACGCTGAGCCGAAGGATGTGAGGCGGTAGCGACGCGCCGGCGAACGTGCCGCGCGCTCGGCCTTTGGACCGTCACCCTGAGGTGCGAGCGCAGCGAGCCTCGAAGGGCGACGGCCGCTAAGTCGCAGCGTACTCGTTGCACTGCCCGGGCCGTTCATCCTTCGAGGCTCGGCACTGCGTGCCGAGCGCCTCAGGATGACGGGATCTAGGTTTCGCATTGCCGCTTTCGCAGCGTCGCCGACGGGCTCTCCCCGTAGCGCCCGCGATACTCCACCGAGAAGCGGCCCATATGAGTGAAGCCGAGGCCGAGCGCGATCGCTGTGACGCTGTCGTCGCGGCTGGCGCGCAGCAACGCTTCGCGCACGCGGGCGAAGCGCGCATTGCGCACATAACCCATGGGGGTGATGCCACGCGTGTCCCTGAAATGCTTGAACAAGGTCCGTCCGGGCACGCCGGCCGCTCGGGCGAGATCGGCCGTGCTGATGGCGTCGGCGAGATGCGCCTCGATATAGTCGATGGCGCGCTTAACGTCGCGCGGGGAGACCGGACGCGCACGCCGCTCCAGCAGCTGCGCATATGTGTTCGGATGCGAGAGCAGGAAGCGCGTGATGAACATCTCCTCGAAGGCGCGCATCATGGCGATGCTCCACATATCGGGGCGCGCGAAATCAGTGATCGCCATCGCGAGATAGTGCGCGAGGCTGCGGCCATAGCCATGGTCGAGGTCGATCTCGGGCGCGAATTCCAGAGGCGCCGACGGCATCTCGCCGAGCAGAACCGCAAGCTGCGCCAGCATCGCATGCTCGCGGATGCCGACGTGCAGCCGGGTGCTGCCCGCATCGGAGCGCATGCGGCAATACTCGCCGCGTGTCGGCGAGGCCACGGCCGCGCGGGCGCTGCGGCAGACGACCTCGGCCTCGCCCGTACCCAGCGTGAACTGCCCGCAGACCGGCAGCTGGATCCAATAGGTGTCATGGCCGACGGCGCGCAGCACGACGGGCGCGCCGTATTGCACGTAACCGAGATACATGCCGGGCAGATAGACGCCGTTGAAGCGGGCATCGAGGGCGCCCGCCTCGCCGGGCGGCAGATCCAGACCAAAATGCTTGCTCGACAAATAGGCGCGCGTCTCATCCGGATCGCGGCTGCGAAAGATGGCGTAGCTCTCGAGCATCGGCGCGTGGGTCATGCCCGCCCCCAATCCCTCGCGACTCTATCGCGGGCGCGCCGCTCTGCGATGGTTCCTGCCCGCCGGCGGGCGTTTCTTGCCGGATCTGGACAATGTGTCCGGACCGCCCATCCTCAGGACGGGTCCCGCCGCTTTCGCAACGTCTCGGACGGGCTCTCGCCGTAGCGTTTGCGGTACTCCACCGAGAAGCGGCCCATATGGGTGAAGCCGAGACCGAGGGCGATGGCCGTGACGCTGTCGTCGGGGCTGGCGCTGAGCAGCGCCTCGCGCACGCGCGTGAAGCGGGCGTTGCGGACGAAGCGCATCGGTGAGACGCCGCGCGTGTCCTTGAAATGCTTGAACAGCGTGCGTCCGGGCACGCCAGCCGCGCGTGCGAGATCCGCGATGCTGATCGCGTTGGCGAGATGGGCCTCGACATAGTCGACGGCGCGCTTGACGTCGCGCGGCGAGAGCTGCGCCCCGCGCGCCAGCAGCAGCTCCGAATAGGAGCTCGGGTGCGAGAGCAGGAAGCGCGTGAGGAACATCTCCTCGAACGAGCTCATCATGTCGATGCCGCAGAGCGCCGAGTCCGGCCGCGCGAGATCGGTGATCGCCATCGTGATGTAGCGAGCAAGGCTCTGGCCGTAGCCGGAGGTCAGATCCATCTCGGACGCGAACTCGATCGGCACCGTCGGCGCCTCGCCGAGCAGCGCCGTGAGCTGCGCGAGCATCGCATGCTTCCACATGCAGACATGGATGCGCGCGCCGCTGGCGTCCGAGCGCGTCTGGTAGTAGTCGGCGCGCGTCGGCGATGCGACCGCCGCGGTGCCGTCGCGGCACTGCACCTCGGCGCGGCCCGTCTTCACCTCGAGCTGGCCGCGCAGGGGAAACTGGATCCAGTAATCGTCGCGGCCGACGGCGCGCACCGACACGGGCGCTCCATACTGGACATAGCCGATATACATGCCGGGCAGGTAGACGCCGTTGAACCACGCGTCGAGCGTCGGCGCGGCGCGCGCCGGCAGATCGCAGCGAAAATCCTTGCTCACCAGAAAGGCGTGCGTCTCGTCGGGATCGCGGCTGCGAAAGACCGTACGGTTCTCCAGTAGTGGCGCATAGCCCATGCTCAGCCCCCTTTCCCTTATACCGTAACGTCAGTTTATGGCCCGGGTAAGGGCGCGTGGGCATTCCGGGGGTTTGTTGCAGTTTCTGGATAACGACGGAGCTGCGATCGGGCGTTCAAGCCGGCGGCAACTGGATATCGCGGCCACCCCGACGCTGCTTAGCGTGCTCTTTCCTCGGCGGAGGACCGCCGGAATGCGGAGGGAAGACCATGCACGATATCCAGGCCGTTGCGGACCGGACCGGCTTGCGCTCGACGGGCCTGCTGCTCGCCCTCGCCGCGGCCGTGCTGCTCGCGGTCACCGCGGTTTCGACCAGCACGAGCCATGCGACGCGGCCGATCGGCGCCGCCTGCGAGGCGCCGGACACCGTGGCCAGCGACACGATCCGTCGCCTGCTCAGCGAGACGAGCGCCACCGCAGAAAGCCGTGTGCGCGAGGCCATGTTCCGCCTGCAGCGCGCGCGCAAGAACTGCCGGCTCGGACTCGTGACACTGGCGACGCGCGACTACGACGCGATCGGCGACGCCCGCGCGGGGCGATACAATCGCTATCGCTAGCGCGCGTCAGTTCGTGCCGACGCCGGCGGCCTTCATCACCTCGCCGTAGCGCTCGGTGTCGTCCTTGATGATCTTGGCGAACGCCTCGGGGGTGGTGGCGGCCGGGATCGAGCCCTGGACCGTGAGCTTCTCGATCACGTCCTTCATCGCGAGCACCTTGGCGATGTCGGCATTCACCTTGGCGAGGATCGGCTGGGGCGTGCCGGCAGGCGCGAGCACGCCGAACCAGGACTCGTAGCGATAGTTCGAGAGCCCCGCCTCGGCGACGGTCGGCACGTCGGGAAGCTGCGGCACGCGCTTATCGGAATTGATCGCCATCACGCGCACCTTGTTGGTGGCGCCGAGCTCCTGCGCCGCCGGGATCGGCGCGAAATACATCGCGACGTCACCGCGCACCACCGCGGTCACGGCCTCGGGCGCGCCCTTGTAGGGCACGTGCACCATCTTCACGTCGGCATTCTGGCGCATGATCTCGGCCGAGAGGAACGAGGTCGAGGCGACGCCCGCGGAGGAGAAGTTGAGCTGGCCGGGCTTGTCCTTGGCGAGCGCGATGAAGTCCTTCAGCGTCTTGGCGGGAAAGTCCGGCGGCACGATCATGGCCATCGGCACGTTGGCGACGCGGCTCACCGCGGCAAAATCCGCCACGGGATCGAACTGGACATTCTTGTTGATGATGCGCGCGATGGTGTGCCCGTTCGAGGTGAGCATCAGCGTGTAGCCGTCGGGCGCGCTCTTGGCGACGCTGGTGGTGCCGGGCAGGCCGGGTCGGTTCTCGACGATCACCTGCTGTTTCCACAGCTCCTGCAGCTTCTCGGCCAGGATGCGGGCGAGCCCGTCCGTGATGCTGCCGGCCGAGAACGGCACGACGATGCGGACCGTCTGGTTCGGATAGGCATCGGTCTGGGCAACCGCGGCGGAACTCGACAGCAGCAGGGCGGCAAGGACAAGACAACGGCGGCTCAGCATGGCGTTCTCCCTGACACGGCGGTCGTTCTCGCCGCGCGTATGGGTTGCATGCTAACCGGCAATTCAGCCCCGATCTACCGCCCGGATGACAGCGAGTCATATTCAGGGCACACATCCCGGCTACGTCGCGATTCAACCCGGAAAGCCCCATGCGTACCGAACAGGCCCGCCCCGTCCGCCTCGAGGACTATCGCCCGCCCGACTGGCTGGTCGAGACCGTCGAGCTCGACGTGCGGCTGGATCCGAAGGCGACGCGCGTAACGTCCCGGCTGCAGCTCACGCCCAATACGCACGGCACGCCGGCGCCCGTGGTACTCGACGGCGACGGGCTCACGCTGGTGTCGCTGCGGCTCGATGGCGCCGAGATGCCGGCCGAGAGCTATGTGGCGACCCCGGACAGCCTGACCATCGCGCAGCCGCCCGCCGGACCGTTCTGGCTCGAGATCGAGACGCTGATCGACCCGTCGGCCAACACGCAGCTGATGGGACTCTACCGCTCGGGCGTGACCTACTGCACCCAGTGCGAGGCCGAAGGCTTCCGCCGCATCACCTATTTCCCGGACCGGCCCGACGTGATGGCGGTCTACACGACGCGCATCGAAGCCGAGACGTCCGAGGCCGCGGTGCTGCTCGCCAACGGCAACCTGGTCGATGCCGGCGACATCGCGGGCACGACGCGCCATTACGCGGTGTGGCACGACCCCTTCCCCAAGCCCGCCTATCTGTTCGCGCTGGTCGGCGGCAATCTCGCCTGCGTCGAGGACCTGTTCGTCACCGCATCCGGCCGCGAGGTGGTGCTGCGCATCTATGTGGAGCCCGGCAAGGAGGCGCGCTGCGCCTATGCGATGGACGCGCTCAAGCGCTCCATGCGCTGGGACGAGGAAGCGTTCGGGCGCGAATACGATCTCGACATCTTCATGGTGGTCGCCGTGTCCGACTTCAACATGGGCGCGATGGAGAACAAGGGCCTCAACGTCTTCAACGACAAATACGTGCTGGCGAGCCCGGAGACCGCGACCGACGCCGACTTCGCCAGCATCGAGGCGATCATCGCGCACGAGTATTTCCACAACTGGACGGGCAACCGCATCACCTGCCGCGACTGGTTCCAGCTCTGCCTGAAGGAAGGGCTGACCGTGTTCCGCGACCAGGAGTTCTCCTCCGACATGCGCTCGCGGCCCGTGAAGCGCATCAGCGACGTGCGGCTCCTGCGCGCGCATCAGTTCGTCGAGGACGCGGGGCCGCTCGCCCATCCGGTGCGGCCGTCGGTCTATCACGAGATCAACAACTTCTACACGGCGACGGTCTACGAGAAGGGCGCCGAGGTCGTCCGCATGCTCAAGACCATGCTCGGGCCGACGCTGTTCCGCTCCGGCATGGACCTCTATTTCCTGCGCCATGACGGACAGGCCGCCACGGTCGAGCAGTTCATCCAGTGCTTCGCCGACGAAGGCCGGCGCGACCTGACGCAGTTCATGCGCTGGTACGCGCAGGCCGGCACGCCCGAGGTGGCGGTGACCGGCAGCTACGATGCGCGCAGCGGCAGCTATCGGCTGGAGGCCGCGCAGGCGGTGCCGCCGACGCCGGGGCAGCCCGTGAAGGAGCCGCATGTCATTCCGCTGGCGATCGGGCTGGTCGGGTCGGACGGCAACGACCTGCCGCTGTTGGACGCGCAAGGCCGCGCCGTCGAGCACGGCGTGATCGTGCTGACGCAGCCGACCGAGACCTTCACGTTCACGGGGCTGAGCGAACGGCCGGTACTCTCGCTCAACCGCGGCTTCTCGGCGCCGGTCCGGCTCACGGCCAATCTTTCGGCCGAGGACCTGCGCTTCCTCGCCGCCAACGATCCGGATCCGTTCAACCGCTGGCAGGCCGTGCAGACGATCGCGACCGCGCTGCTGGTCGAGAACGTCGCGGCGTTGCGCGCCGGGCAGCCCGCGCGTGAGGACGACGGCCTCACCGAGGCGATTGCCGCGATCGTCGAGGATCCGGCGCTCGAGCCCGCCTTCGTCGCCCTCGCCGTGACGCTGCCGAGCGAGGCCGACATCGCGCGCGATATCGCCCGCGACGTGGATCCAGACGCGATCTTCATGGCGCGCAAGCAGCTGCGCGGCGCGATCGGCATGCGGCTCGGCCCGGCGCTGCGCGAGACCTATCGGCGCATGAGCGACGAGCGGCCCTTCAGCCCGGACGCCGCGAGCGCCGGCCGGCGCGCGCTGAAGAACGCGGCGCTCGATCTGGTCGCGGCGGGCGGTGCAGCGGGCATCTCGCTCGCGGCGCGCCAATACCAGCAGGCCAACAACATGACGGACCGCATGGCGGCGCTGGCGACGCTCGCCCTGCATCCGGTGCCGGAGCGGCAGGCCGCCCTCGACGACTTCTATCGCCGCTATGAGTCCGATCCGCTGATCGTCGACAAATGGTTCGCCCTGCAGGCGACCATCCCGGAGGCCGGCACCCTCGACCGCGTGCGCTCGCTCACGGCGCATCCGGCCTTCTCGCTCGGCAACCCGAACCGGGTGCGCTCGCTGATCGGCGCCTTCGCGCAAATGAACCAGACGCAGTTCAATCGCGCGGACGGGGCTGGCTACGATTTCCTGGCCGAGACCGTGCTCGCGCTCGACCCGAAGAACCCGCAAGTGGCCTCGCGCCTGATGACGGCCTTCAAGAGCTGGCGCGCGCTCGAGCCGGATCGGCGCGGCAAAGCGGAAGCCGCCCTCGGGCGCGTCGCGGCCGCGGCCACGCTGTCGCGCGACGTGAAGGATATCGTCGAGCGCTCGCTCGCGCAGTCCTGATCTGCGCGCGCGCCGATGAGCGGTATCGGAATCCGCGGACTCATCTTCGCCAAAATCCTGTCGGCGATACGCGGCGGCCTCGGCCGCCTGCAAAATACCGATGTCAGGCGAAGTTCATAGGTAACGGACTCTCGACAAATCGAAGTGATTCGATTCCAATGCAAGTGATTCGGAGAGATGCGGCACATCCTTCCGATCAGGGTGTTGGGGACATTCCGAACGGGGGCCAGGCATGGCGCGCGCCGAGCGTGCGAGCGCGTCTATACGTACCGATTCCATCAAAGGTCTGGCGCAATCCGTCGCCAAGCCTGCGTATCGGCGCCTCCTGATCGCAGAGCCGCTGCTGCGGCGTGCCGTCCCGGTCCTCATCATCGCCTTCCTGGTCACCTTCGGCATCGCGGCCGTCATCCAGGTCACGGACCGGCACAACCAGGCCATCAACGAAGCGATCGAGAGCATCGAAGGCATCGCCGAAACCGTGACGCAGCGGCTCGAGCGCGTGATCGCGACCGAGAGCCAGGATGCCGCGACGCGGGCGCGGCGCGAGTTCGAGGCGCTCGAGGCGCCGCGCATGACGGCGGCGGGCCGGCTGCTGCTGCTCACGGATTCGGCGCAGCACATCGTCGCCAGCCAGCCGCGGAATGCCGGCATGGTCGACCATCGGCTCGCCGACGTGATCGGCCGCGAGCCGCGCTACCGCACCTATAGCCGGCACGAGACCAGCGAGATCACCCTGCCCGACGGCTCACCGGCCTTCGTCACCTCGCGCCAGCTCAGCGGCACGGCGGGCCAGCTCGTGATCGTACAACGCCGCGCCGCGGCACTGGCGCAGTGGCGCTCCGACACGACGCTGACTGCGACGCTCTACGTCACCACGGGCGCACTGCTGCTCATCCTCGGCTTCGCCTTCCACTGGCGTTCGACGCTGATGCGCGAGACCGAGATCATCAACGAGACGGTGCGCACGCGCATCGACACCGCGCTCAATCGCGGCCGCTGCGGCCTGTGGGACTGGGATCTCGCGCGCGGCAAGATCTTCTGGTCGCACTCGATGTTCGACATCCTCGGGCTCGAGCCGCGCGACGAGCTCCTGCCCTTCGGCGAGGTGAGCGCGCTCGTCCATCCCGACGACGTGCAGCTCTATCAGCTCGCCGCGCAGATCGCGGACGCCCGCACCATGTCGATCGACCGTGCCTTCCGCATGCGGCATGCGCGCGGCGACTGGGTCTGGCTGCGCACGCGCTGCGAGCTGGTGCGCCAGGAAGGCGAGCCGAGCGCGCATCTGATCGGCATCGCGGTCGACATCACGGAGCAGAAGCGCCTCGCCGAGCGCAGCGCCGCCGCGGACCTGCGCCTGCGCGACGCCATCGAGGCGATCTCGGAAGCCTTCGTGGTGTGGGACGCCGACAACAAGCTGGTGCTGTGCAATTCCAAGTTCCAGACGCTGCACAGCCTGCCCGAGGAAAAAGTGGCGGCCGGCACGCCCTACGAGGAGATCTCGGCCGCCGGCTCGAAGCCGATCGTGCGCAGCCAGCTCACCAGCGACGGGCGCTCGGCGCCGGGCGCGCGCACCTTCGAAGCGCAGCTCGACGACGGCCGCTGGCTGCACATCAGCGAGCGGCGCACCAAGGATGGCGGCTTCGTCTCGGTCGGCACCGACATCACCGAGCTCAAGCGCCACGAGGAGAAGCTGATCGACTCAGAGCGCCGGCTGAAGGTCACGATCATGGACCTGCGCTCCTCGCAGCAGGCGCTGGAGCGCCAGGCGCAGCAGCTCGCCCATCTCGCCGAGAAATATTCCGAGCAGAAGAAACGCGCCGAGGAGGCGAACCAGGCGAAGTCGGCGTTTCTCGCCAATATGAGCCACGAGCTGCGCACGCCGCTCAACGCCATCATCGGCTTCTCGGAGATCATGGAATCCGGGATGTTCGGCCCGCTCGGCGACACCAAATATCACGAATACTGCCGCGACATCCGCGAGAGCGGCACCTATCTGCTCGACGTGATCAACGACATCCTCGACATGTCGAAGATCGAGGCCGGCCGCACGCGGCTCGAGCCGGAGGAGTTCGCGCTCGACTCCTTCCTCGCCGACGTCATGCGCCTCCTGGAAACCCGTGCCGCACAGAAGAAGCTCGCGCTCCGCTCAGAGATGGAGCCGAACATCCGGATCAAGGCGGACCGCCGCGCGATCAAGCAGATCGTCATCAACCTGCTCTCCAATGCCGTGAAGTTCACGCCCGACAATGGCCGCATCACGGTGCGGGGCCGCATCTCGGGCGACCACGTCACGCTCGCCATCGAGGACACCGGCATCGGCATCCCGAAGGAGGCGCTGGTCAATCTCGGCAAGCCGTTCGAGCAGGTGGAGAGCCAGTTCACCAAGTCGCACCAGGGCTCCGGCCTCGGCCTCGCCATCGCCAAGTCGCTGATCGAGCTGCATGGCGGCTCGATGCGGATCCGCTCGACGCTCGGCGTCGGCACCATCGTGCTCCTGCGCCTGCCCGTGAGCGGCAGCGCCATCGAGGCGCATGCCGCGATGGAGCAGCGCGCCGGTCTGGAAGCGGATCGGCTGCACTGATCTCGCCGGTGAATTCACTCCGACATCATCCCGGCCGAGCGAAGCGAGAGCCGGGATCCATAGTCCCTGTCTCTCCGCATCATGACCACAGGGGATATGGATCCCGGACAGCCGCTACGCGGCTTCCGGGATGACAGCCGAGTGTGCTGCGCCTACGGCGCCTTCCCCAAAATTCTTCCGAAGCTCGCCCTCACCCGCGCCTGGGTCTCGCGCAGATGCGCGTCGAGGGTCGAGAAATCCGGCATGTCGCCGGCGCGGGCGAGGAGGCCGAGCAAGCCGGAGCCGGCGGTCTTCGGGTCGAAGGGGCCGGTGATGCAGAGACGCAGGATCTGCTGCAGGTTGTTGTAGAGCCGTGCGGCGGGACGCAGCACCTCGGCGTCCTCGGCCGAGATGAGGCCGAGATGAAAGGCCTTGTCGAGCACGCGCGCAGTCGACGTATCCAGGATCTCCGGCGACTCGGCGGCGTGCACGAGCTGAAGATATTGCGCGATGAATTCGAGATCGATCAGCCCGCCGGCCGCGTATTTGAGATTCCAGCGCTCGTCCTCGCCGAACTCCTGGGCGATCGCTTGGCGCATCTCGGCCACGTCAGCGGCGGCGGTCTCCGCGTCGCGCGGCTGGCGCAACACGTCGCGGATCACGGCCTCGACGCTCGGCGCAAAGTCCGGCGCGCCGCAGACCACGCGCGCCCGCGTGAGCGCCAGATGCTCCCAGGTCCAGGCCTCGTTCTCCTGATAGCTGCGGAAGCTCGCGAGCCGGGTCGCGACCGGACCGGAGCGGCCCGACGGCCGCAGCCGCATGTCGACCTGATAAAGCGCGCCGTAGTTGGTCTGGGTGGTGAGCGCGCTGATCAGCCGCTGGGTGAATCGGGCGAAATACTGGCTGCCGTAGAGCGGCCGCTCGCCGTCGGACTCCGGGTGCTCGTCGTCGAAATCGTAGACGATGATCAGGTCGAGATCGGAGCCTGCCGTCATCTCGCGGCCGCCGAGACGCCCCATCGCGAGTACGACACATTTCTGATCGTAAAGGCGGCCATGCAGGGAGGCGAACTTGATCTCGACGGATTCGAGCACGGCGCGGATCAGCACGTCGGCAAGGCGCGCATAGGCCTCGCCCGCCTGCTCGCCCGACACGGTCCCCGAGATCACGCGCACGCCGATCAGGAACATCTGCTCGTGACCGAACATGCGGGTGCGGTCGAGGAAATCCTCGAACGAGCTCGACTGGTCCAGCGAGATCATCAGCGCGCGCGTCAGCTTGATCTCGTCCGGCAGCGTGCCGAAGAAGTTCGGATCGAGCAGCGCGTCCATGACGTCGGGCTCGCGCGCGACGATGTCGGCGAGACGCGGCGCTGTGCCAAGGATCAGTCCGAGCAACGCAACGAAGTCGGGGTTCTGGCGCAGCAGCGAATAGAAGCGCGCGCCGCCCTGCAGGCCACTGAAGAAGCGGTCGAGCGCGAGCAGCGCGGCGTCGGGATTGTCGGCGCGGGCGAGATGATCGACGAACAGCGCGACCAGCTCGGAGAGATGCGCGCGTGCATACTCGCCTTTGAGCGAGCGATAGGCGCCGCTGAGCCAGCGGCGGACGGTGGCCGAGGCCTCCACCGGCTGCTTGAAGCCGAGCTCGGCGAGCTGGTCGACGGTGTCGCGATCGTTCTGTTCCGCCGGAAACTTGAGCGGCCGGTGCACGCCCATGAGCGAGGGCATGCCTTCGAACAGCTGCGCATAGTGGCGCTCGACCTTGCGCAGGCGCTCGAGCAACGCGGCCGCGAAGGCGTCGCGGCTCTCGAAGCCGAGGAAGCGGGCGAAGCGCGCGAGCACCTCGGTATCGGCGGGCAGCGTGTGGGTCTGCTCGTCCGCCACCATCTGCAGCCGGTGCTCGACGCTGCGCAGGAATTGGTAGGCCTCGGTGAGGTCGACCGCGGCCGCGGGGTCGATCCAGCCGCCGTCGGCGAGGCGTGCGAGCACATCGAGGGTCTCGCGCTGGCGCAGGAACGGGTTGCGGCCGCCCGCGATGAGCTGCTGGGTCTGGGCGAAGAACTCGATCTCGCGAATGCCGCCGCGGCCGAGCTTGATGTTGTGGCCCTCGATCGCGATCTCGTCGTGGCCCTTGTAGGCGTGGATCTGCCGCTTCATGTCGCGAATGTCGCCGACTGCGGCATAGTCCAGATATTTGCGCCAGACGAAGGGCGCGACCTCCTTCAGGAAGGCAGTGCCGACCGCGATGTCGCCGGCGCAGGGCCGCGCCTTGATCAGCGCGGCGCGCTCCCAGTTCTGGCCGATGCTCTCGTAGTAGCTCAGTGCCGCGGCGAGCGAGACCGCGATCTGCGTGGAGGCCGGATCGGGGCGCAGCCGCAGGTCGGTGCGGAACACATAGCCATCGCCGTTGCGCTCCTGCAGCAGCTTGACCAGCCCCTTGGTGATCCGGATGAACAGCGCGGCGGGCTCCACATCCTCGGCGACCGGCGCTGCGTCGGCGTCGAACAGCACGATGAGATCGATGTCGCTCGAATAGTTCAGCTCGAAGGCGCCCATCTTGCCCATGGCGAGCACGACATAGCCCGAGCCGAGCTCGGGCTTCGCAGGATCGGGCGGCTTGAGCTTGCCCTGGGCCGCCGCGCCGTTGAGCAGGAAGCGCACGGCCGCCGCGACGGAGGCGTCGGCGAACTCCGTGAGCGCACGCGTTACCTGCATCACGGGCCAGACGCCGCCGATGTCGGCGAGTGCGGTGAGCAGCGCAGCCTCGGCCTTCTTCTGGCGCAGCAGCCGCATGGCGTCGGCCTCGCTCGCGGCACGCGGCACCTCGGCCGCGACCTCGGCGAGGAGCGCGGCGAGGCGCTCCTCGGGCGCGCTTTCGAGCAGGCGCTGCAGGCGCGCCGGATCCGCGAAGGCGAGCTCGCGCAAGTGGGGAGAGTGCTCGGCCACCGCCGTGATCAGGCCGCGCAGCTGGGAATTCTCCGCAAGCGCGCCCGCGAGCGTAGCACCCACGCCTTCGAGCCACTCGGCAACGCGCGCCTCGGCGGCCGCCGCCTCAACGAGCTGCGGCACCGTGCTGATCCGGCTCGCCAGGGAGCGCTCGGATAGAGAGCGTTTCGACAAACCTTACCCGGTCCTTTCCGGCTCGAGAGTCGCGGCGCGGGGGAGCGCGATCACCGCCTTGAGCCCGGGATGATTATCCTCGAACGTGAGCTCGCCGCCATGCAGCCGCGCGACGGCGGCTACGAGACTAAGGCCCAGGCCCGATCCGGGTTCCGAGCGGCTCTGCTCGAGCCGGATGAAGCGTTCCACCACACGCCCGCGATCGGCTTCGGGGATGCCGGGACCGCGGTCCGCGACCGAGAGCAGGACGCGGTCGCCCTCCCCTTGCGTCGCAACCACGATCTCGCGCGGCGTCTCCACCGCGGAGGGCGGCTTGGCGTACTTGATGGCGTTGTCGATGAGATTCGCAAGGGCCTGGCTCAGGAGCTCGCGGTTGCCGCGCACAGGCGCGGGCGCCGGGGCATCGACTCGCAACTCCACGCCCTTCTCCTCGGCGAGCGGCTCGTAGAGCTCGCCCACTCCTTGCGCGATCTCGGCTGCATCCACCGCGATCATGTTGTCGCGCGCCTGTCCGGATTCGGCGCGCGCGATCATCAGCAGAGCGTTGAAGGTGCGGATCAGCTCATCGGACTCCTCGATCGTGGCTTCCAACGCGGCGCGATAGTCGGCCTCACCCTTCGCATTGCGCAGCGCGGCCTCGCAGCGGTTGCGTAGTCGCGTGAGCGGCGTCTTCAGGTCATGCGCGATATTGTCCGAGACCTCCTTGAGCCCGTGCATCAGGGTCTCGATGCGCGCCAGCATGGCGTTGAGATGGGAGGCGAGCCGGTCGAACTCGTCATTTGTGCCGGCGACCGGCAGCCGGCCGCCGAGATCGCCCGTCATGATGGTCTGCGTGCTCGCCGTCATGGCATCGACGCGCTTGAGCACGCGGCGCGTGACGAAGAAGCCGCCCGCGACGCCGAGCACGATCACCAGCGCGATCGACCAGCGTCCCGCCTGGGCGATGACGTCGCGGACACGCTCGCGCTCGACCACATCCCTGCCGACCAGCAGGCGGAAGCCGCCCGGCAACAGGAAGACGCGCACCAGCGCGATGTGCTCGCCGGCCTCCGTCTCCTCGTGGCGGCGGTAGGCGGCCTCGCGCCAGCCGGCATCATCCAGCACGCCCGGCTCGAGCGAGGCGACATTGCCGGCGAGCCCCTCGCCGGTCGGCGTGGTGACGAGATAGAGGCTCGAGCCCGGCTGGCGCGAGCGGCGCTCGATGATCAGCACCAGCCGGCGGATGCCGCCCTGATTGTACTGCTCGGAGAGACCGCGGATCTCGGCATCCACGGTCTCGGTGATCTGCTCGGTGATCAGCCGGCGTGTGTTCCAGGCGAAATAGCCGAGAAGGGATGCAGCAAAGATGGCAAAAACGAAGAGATAGACGAGCGTCAGCTTGAACGCCGTGGTGCGAACGAGCTTACCGAGCGCCGTCACGGATCATGTATCCGGCGCCGCGCACGGTGTGCAGCAGAGGCTGCGTGAAGCCCTTGTCGATCTTCGAGCGCAGGCGCGAGATGTGCACATCGATGACATTGGTCTGCGGGTCGAAGTGATAGTCCCACACGTTCTCGAGCAGCATGGTGCGGGTGACGACCTGCCCGGCATGGCGCATGAGATATTCGAGCAGGCGGAATTCGCGCGGCTGCAGCACGATCTCGGTCTCGCCGCGGCTCACTCGGTGCGACAGGCGGTCCAGCTCGAGGTCGCCGACGCGATAGACCGTGTCCTCATTGCGGCCGCCGCGCCGGCGCGCCAGCACCTCGATGCGCGCGAGCAGCTCGGAGAAAGAATAAGGCTTCGGCAGGTAGTCATCGCCGCCGGCGCGCAGCCCCTTGACCCGGTCATCCACCTGGCCGAGCGCCGAGAGGATCAGCACAGGCGTCTCGATCTGCTTTGCGCGCAGCGCGCCGATCACGCTCAGGCCGTCCCGCTTCGGCAGCATGCGGTCGACGATCAGCACGTCGTAGCCCCCCTCGAGCGCGAGGGCGAGACCCTCGTCGCCGTCGGCGGCGTGGTCCGCGATGTGGCCGACTTCGCGAAAGGCCTTGACCAGGTAGTCCGCAGCGTCGGCATCGTCTTCGATGATCAGCAGGCGCATGGCACCGGAGGGATTGCGAGATTCGCGGGATTGTAGCGAATTCCTGAGGTCCATGGCCAACTCCCGAACAGGTGCCCGCGGAGTAAAAGAGTTCTCCTGAAACGACATCGGGGACGGCGGGGTGGTCCGCCGTCCCCTTTGTCCGACCCGGCTCCGGCTAGGGGGCACGGGGGGAAGCCCGGTGCCGGATCGTGTAGCTGGCGCAAACTCCGGTACGCGAGACACTTTGCCGGAATATGCGCGAGAACTGTGGGGACGGGTGTCTCCACCCGTCCCCGGGATCGCTCCACCGGCGGGGGCGACGGTTGCCGGAAGGAACGGCCCCTAACGGTTGGTGAGCGGATTAACCGCGATTCACCGGCACCGCAACGAAGCGGGTGTTGTTGCCCGACTTCACGCGCATGAGCACGCTGCGCTTGCCGCCGGACTGCGCATCGCTCAGCGCGGTGCGCACGTCGGTCGGGCTCTTCACGGACTTGCCGCCGACATCGAGGATCACGTCGCCGGTACGGAAGCCGGTCTCAGCGGCCGGGCTGCCGTCCTGCACGTCGGTCACCACGACGCCTTCGCCGCCGGCACCGCCGACGCTGTCGGCCGGCGCGAGGGTGAGGCCGAGACGCGGCACGTCGGTCTGACCGCGACGCCCGTCCTCGCGGCGCTCACGCGACGCGGTCTGCTGCTCGCGCGGGAATTCGCCGAGCGTGAGGTTCAGCGTCTTCTCGGAGCCCTCGCGCACCACCGTGAGCTTCACGTTGGAGCCAGGCGCGAGCGAGCTGATCTTCTTGGCGAGATCGCGCGCGTCCTTGACGGGCTGGTCGTTCACGCCGGTGATCACGTCGCCGGACTTGACCCCCGCCTTCGCGGCCGGGCCGCTCTCCTGCGGCTCGGCGACGAGCGCGCCCTGGCTCTTCTTCAGGCCGAGGCTGTCGGCGATCTCGTCGGTCACGGGCTGGATCTGCACGCCGATCCAACCGCGCGTCACTTCGCCCTTGTCCTTGAGCTGAGCGACGACCGCCTTCACGGTGTCGGCCGGGATCGAGAACGCGATGCCGATCGAGCCGCCCGAGGGCGAGAAGATCGCGGTGTTCACGCCGACGACGTTGCCGTGCACGTCGAACGCCGGGCCACCCGAGTTGCCCTTATTCACGGGTGCATCGATCTGCAGGAAGTCGTCATAGGGGCCGGCGCCAATATCACGGCCGCGCGCCGAGACGATGCCCGCCGTGACGGTGCCGCCGAGGCCGAACGGGTTGCCGACCGCGAGCACCCAGTCGCCGATGCGCGGCGGTGCATCGCCGAGCTTCGCGAACGGGAAGTCGGTGCGGCCCTCGACCTTGATGAGCGCGAGATCGGTCTTGGGATCGGTGCCGATCACCTTGGCGGTGTAGGTCTTGCCATCGTCCGTGGTGACTTCCACCGAGCTCGCCTTGTCGACGACGTGGTTGTTGGTCACCGCGAAGCCGTCGGCCGAGATGAAGAAGCCGGAGCCCTGGCCCATGCTGAAGTTGCGGCGCGGATTGCGCGGGCCGTTCGGCATGCCGGGCATGCCCTCTTCACCGCCGAAGCGGCGGAAGAAGCGCTCCATCGGGGAGCCGGGCGGGAACGGGGATTCGCCGGACGCGCTGTCGCGGTTCTCCACCTTCACGCGCACGCCGATCACGGCGGGCTTCACCTTCTCGACGATATCCGCGAAGCCGACCGGCTGGGCGGCAGCGGTCTGCGCATGGGCCGCGGTGGTGAACGGCTGCAGGTTCGCCTGCGGCGCAAATTGCGGCGCGGCGAAGATCAGGACGGCGCCGAGACCCGCCGAGGCGAGAAGCGCGGCACGGCGCGGGGTGGAAGGCGAGTTGGACATGCGACGGTGCTCCATATTCCTTGCTCAGTGCGTCGAGCGTCACTGCTGCAGAGGAAAATGGGAGCCGGTGCCTTACGGTGTCCTGACGGCCGGATTAAACTTTTGTAAGGGTGTTTGAACGAATTTACCAATTATATCAACGGCTTGCATGGAACGCCGCAGCCCTCCATTCGAGGCCATTGCGGCGCAATTCTGGCGAAGCCCTCACCAGAGATTCCGGCCGTCCACCACTTCGACCGGCGCACCGTCGAGGTCGAACTCGTCGAGCAGGCGCGCATTGATCGCGATCTTCGGGTTGGAAAAGTCGGGCTGGCCGTCCACCCAGCTCGGCGATTCCGTGTAGGTGCTGCAGCCGCAGATCGCGCAGTGATGGTGGTGAACCGTGTAGGTGCGCCACTGATAGGTGGAGACGCGATCGCGCGCGGTTACGAGCTGGAAGGTGTCCGGCGTGTAGTAGGCCCACAGCGCGCCGCGCTTGGAGCAAAAAGTACAAGTGCAGCGCGTGACACCCTGCGGCGCCTCGCTCACCTCGAACTGCGTCGCCCCACAGTGACAGCTGCCGCGCATCGCCCTGCTCCCTCGTCGGCTTCCGTTACCGCCAGAGTAGCGCGGGCGCGTGCCTGTCCACAATGTGCGCGTCGATTTTCCGTGATCATGCGCGGACGACGGGCGGATCGCGCCCGTCGTCCTGCGGCTGTCGATCAGAACCGCTTGGCGAACTGCTTGGCCAGGGCGTCGGTCATCGCGTCGGCGATCTGATACATGTGTTGCTTCATCTCCTCCCAGGTCTTCGCTTCGGCCTCGTAGTTGCCGGCCTTCAGCTCCTGGATCTGCTGGATGTGATGTCCGCCATGGGCGAGCAGCAGCCCATTCACGGCATCCTTCGGCAGGTTCGGATTGGCCTTGCTGAGGAAGACCGCGATCTCCTCGGCATTGGTGGTCAGCGCATCGGTGGCGCTCTGCTGGCCCTTCTTGTCGTCGGCCGCGGTCGCCACGAGATAGCTCTTTACGGCGCCATAGTGGCCGGCGAGAAGCTTGAAGAGCTGCTCCTTGGCGGCCGCGCCGTAGAACGGCTCGATGGCGGCCGCGATAGCCTGCGCATTGGCGACCACTTGCTGCTCAGCCGCCTTGCTTGCCGCGTCGTTGCGATTCAGCGTCGCGAGGGCGACGTTGCGCACCCAGAACACGTGGCCGATCCACAGGTCACGCAGCGCCGCCGAGGTCTGCGCGGCCTTGGCGGAACGCGGCTGTTGCTTGGCGGTTGCGTGTTGCTGATGAGCCGGCGCTGCGTTGGCCGGCAAGGCGATTCCGGCGAGCGCGAACGCAGCCGAGATGAGCGAGACGCGAAGCACGTTCTTCATCGAGTCCTCCTGATCCGTGTGACGTCTGCCGCATTGGATGCAGGCGGATCAGCAAGGTTCCCGAGATCACTCCGAAAGGCCCATGCGCGCGAGCACGCCCGTCGTCATCCGCTCGCAACGCGCACCGTCGAAGCCATAGGCGTCCTGCGTGGAGGCGCCGATCTTCTCCATCAGCGCTTCGCGCAGGAGCTTGCGCGCGCGATGCAGGCGCGTCTTCACAGTCTCGGGACGTAGATCGAGCTGCGTCGCCGTCTCCTCGACGCTCATCTGCTCGATCTCGCGCAGCACGAAGACGATGCGGAAGGCTTCGGGCAAATGATCGACGGCCTGCTCGAGCAGACGCCGGGTCTCGGCGCGGCTTGCCTCGTTCTCGGGATTGGGGGTCGTCTGAACACCGGGAAAGATCAGCACACGCGCCTCCTGTTCGGCGAGCATATCCAGGTTCGCGATATCGACGGTCGGGCGACGCTTGCGCTTGCGGCCGAGCGCCTCGTTGAGCGCGATGCGCGTCAGCCAGGTCGCGAGGCTCGCATCGCCACGGAAGCCGTCGAGGCTCTTGAAGGCGCTGAGATAGGCGTCCTGCACGACGTCCTCGGCTTCGGCATCGTCGCCGAGCACGCCGCGGGCGGTGCGGTAGAGGCGCCGATTGTGGCGGGTCATGATCTCGCGGAACGCACGCGCGTCACCGCTGCGCGCATGCGCGACGAGGCCCTCGTCGTCCATGCGGTCATAGGCCAGGGCCGTCGATGCGCGTGCGCTCATGGGTGTGCTCCGTGTCGGTTATCGCGGACCGCCGCCCAGAACTCGGCCCGCAAGGTCCTGTCAGTCTTGAAGGCGCCGATGAATCGCGACGTCACGGTGACAACGCCTTCCTTGTGCACGCCGCGGCTGCACATGCAGCCATGGGTCGCTTCAACCACGATGGCGACGCCGCGCGGCTGCAGCACCTCCTCGATCGTATCCGCGATCTCGGTCGTCATGCGCTCCTGGATCTGCAATTTCTTCGACACCGCATCGACCGCGCGCGCGAGCTTGGAGAGACCCACCACCCGCTCGGCCGGCACGTAGCCGACATGCACGTGACCCGTGATCGGCGCCATGTGGTGCTCGCAACAGGAGCGGAATGCAATGCCGCGCAGGATCACGGGCTCGTCATAGCCGCCCGACTCCTCGAAGGTGCGCGCGAGATGCTCGCCGGCATCCTCGCGATAACCCGCGAACCACTCCTCATAGGCGCGCAGCACACGGGCCGGGGTCTCGACTAGGCCCTCGCGGCGGGGATCGTCCCCGATCCAGCGGATCAACGTCCGGACCGCCTGTTCCGCCTCGGCCCGGCTCGGCCGAGGCTCAAAAACTTCCTCAAGGGCAAGCGGGCGATCACGCGTCAATGCGTCCATTCGGGAGACTCCATCCTACCGGTGTTCGGACATTGGATGGCCCGTCGCCAAAAAGGTTCCCGGTGGTACCGACGCATGGAACTATTCGGGTTCCACGACGTTCCGGTCTGGATATGGGGGCCATTTCGGTAGCGGGGGGTCTGGTGCACGGCGGTGCCTCGTCAGGTTCGGTCGACCGGTATCGCGTGATGCCGTCCAGTCCGCGTGCCATGTGATGCCGCCCCTGAGTCCACAACTGCGACTGCTCTGGCTGCTGCGGACGCTGCTCGTGGCTTCCGCGCTGGTCCCTCTTGCCTTCTTCGCCGTGAGCGCCTGGCTCAGCTATCGCGCGGTCTTCCAGAGTGCGGAAAGCCGTGCCCAGCACCTGACGCGCCTGCTGCAGGAGCACACGCTCAAGTCCTTCGAGACCATCCGGCTGGTGCTGCAGCACACGGACCAGCGGCTGCGCAGCGTGCCGTGGGAGACGATCCGCAATTCCCAGGAGCTGTGGACCGACGTCGAGCTCCTGCAGGGCTCGGTCGAGCAGGTTGCATCCATCTTCGTGATCGCTCCCGACGGCAGCGGCGCGCTCTCCACCCGCGCCTTCCCGCATCCGCCGATGAATTTCGCGGACCGCGACTATTTCGAGGAGCAGCAGAAGGCGGATCGTGGTGTCTTCGTCGGCCGCCCTTACACGGGCCGCATCAGCAGGGAGCCGATCTTCAACTTCAGCATCCGCCGCAACAGCCCGGACGGCTCGTTCAACGGCGTGATCGGCATCTCGGCGCTCAACACCTATTTCGAGGACTTCTATGCGACGGTCGGATCGGCCAGCGACAATTTCGCGGTCAGCGTGATCCGCGACGACGGCCAGTTCCTGGTGCGCTATCCGCGCGTGCCGGATGCGAGCATCACGGCGCAGACGATCGTCAGGCAGCTCGGAGGCCGGGTGCAAGCAACGTCCGTCGCAGCGTCGCCGGTCGATGGGCTCGAGCGGCTCTTTCACATCATACGGGTGCCGAATTTTCCGGTCTATGTCGCCTACGGAATCGATCGCCGCACCATCCTCGCCGAATGGTATCGCGACCTCTGGCTCTTCGGCGCGATCGCGGCCGCCACCGGGGCCGCTCTGATGCTGACGACCTGGCTCGCGCTGCAGCGTGCGCGGCACGAGGCGCGCGCCGCGCAGGCGCTGCAGCAGACGTCACGCGATCTCGCTGACGAGATCTCCCGGCGCGAGCGCGCGGAGGCTTCGCTGCTGCAGGCGCAACGCCTCGAGGCCGTGGGACAGCTCACGGGGGGCATCGCGCACGACTTCAACAATCTGCTGACCATCATCCTGGGCAATCTGCAGCTCGCCGAGCGGCGCAACGAGCTCGGCCGCATCCGCCAGCTGCACGGCGCGATCCGGCAGGCAGCGGAACGCGGCGCCGCGCTGACGCGGCAGCTGCTCGCCTTCTCGCGCCAGCAGCTGCTGCGGCCCGAGACCGTGCGGCTCAACGACGTGCTGGAGAATGCGCGCACCTGGATCGGCGGCGCGATCACCGAGGCCGTGGAGGTCAGTTTCGATCTCGCGCCGGATCTCGGGCCGGTGCAGGTCGACGTGAGCGAGCTCGAGGCCGCCATCCTCAACATCGCGGTCAATGCGCGCGACGCGATGCCGGCCGGCGGACGCCTCACTATGCGCACGCGCAACCTGACGCTCACGGCGGCCGACGTGGCAGAGCGACGGCTCGCGGTCGCGCCCGGCGCCTATGTCTGCCTGTCGATCCACGACACGGGCACCGGCATGAGCCCCGACGTGCTGGCCCGGGTCTACGAGCCGTTCTTCACCACCAAGGAGGTGGACAAGGGCACGGGCCTCGGCCTGAGCCGCGTCTACGGCTTCGTGCAGCAATCGGGCGGCGCGATCTGGATCGAGAGCGAGGTCGACCAGGGCACCAACATCCACATCTGCCTGCCGCGCGCGACCGGCGCGGTGACGTCGCTTGCGCAGGAGCGGCCGAGCGCCGCCAAGGCCAAAGGTGAAGGCACGATCCTGGTGGTGGAGGACAGCGACCCGCTGCGCAAGATCAGCGTCTCATTGCTGCACGACGCGGGCTACAGCACGGTCACGGCCCGCAACGGCACGGAGGCCCTGGCCATGCTCAAGGCCGGCGAGCCGATCGATCTTCTGTTCTCCGACATCGTGATGCCGCGCGGCATGAGCGGGCTGCAGCTCGCGCAGGAGGCCGTGACGCTGCGGCCGGGCCTCAAGGTGCTGCTCACCACGGGCTTCCCGCACGCCGACGCGACCAAGGAGTTCGCGGTGCTGGCGAAGCCCTTCACCGAGGCCGAACTGACGCGCGCCGTAAAGGCCGCGATCGGCGTCGAGGCCACGCACGAGCGCAACACCGGCGCGCAGCCCCTCACGGCGCCGCCGTGACGTGCGGTCTCAGGGCGCCCCCTTCAGCTTCTCGGCCAGATAGTCCCAATCGCGGCTGAAGCGGTAGGAGTGGCGCGCGGGCGGTTGCGGGGACTGGGTCTCGAGCCAGCGCACCGTGCGGCCGCTGGTGTTGTAGAAGGCGTGGATGCAGCCAACGCCGGTCCAGAACAGGTCTCCGGGCTTGAGCGTGTAGCGCTGATCGTCGGCGACGGCGTCGACCTCGCCGTCGAGGATGAAATAGGCCTCCTCGAGCGGATGGTCGTGCAGGTGCGCGACGCCGCCCGGCTGATACTCGACCATGAACATCGTATGCAGCTGCGCGTCGAGGCGCTGGTCGACCAGCATCTTCACGGCGATGCCGCTGTAGACCAATAATGCGGTCGCCATGCTTGCCGAAACGGTCGGTGCATCGACGCGCGCGCCGGCCTTGAGCTTGTCGACCGCCATGTCGGTCTCGCCGAGACGGAAGAAGTGGCGCGAGCGCGGATCGCGGATGTCGAGCCCGCCGCTCTCGCGCGGCTGCGGCGGGCCGAGGAAGAACGTGTCCGTCGGCATGCCCTCGGGACGCGGCTGCGGCGCCAGCATGTCGAGCCAGCGGGCCCGCCCCCGCTGCGGACCGAGCCAGGCATGCGGCACCCCGACCGGCACGAGCCCGCAGGCGCCGGGCGCAAGCGGATAGGCCTTGCCGTCGAGCACCAGCGTCGGCTCCCCTTCGAGGACGTAGAAGCTCTCCTCGAAGGAGTGCACATGCGTGTCGATGTGTCCGCCGGCGCCGAGCGCGCAGGCGCCGAATCCCATGTGCACGGACCCGGCCGCGCGATCGATCATGGCGCAGCGCGTGAACTGCGTACTGTTCGCCGGATAGGTCGGCGCGAGGCGGATGTCGGCCGCGCGAAGCACGTGATGCATGAGTTCACCCTCGACTCTGTCACGCCAGGGGACGACAGCGGCTTGCCCGAAGTCAAACAGTGCGTGTTTCACGATTTGAACCGATGACGCAGCGGGAAGCCGTCCCACGCCCCGGAAGTTGACACGCGAGCCATGCGCAATCGCGGCATCATCGCACGTGCGCAACGGGCCGGCGATCGTCTATCCTGTCCGGACAATTGCTCGGCTCCGCCGGGCTGTGGGGAAACGTGACGTCCGAAAAGGCCGAAGGCCGCGGGCGGAGGGTCGGAGCGGTTCATGGACGTCGCCGTGGATCCGGCGAGCACCGATCATGTGGGTGTGAGCGCGCCGCTGTTCGAGCTGCGCAACATCTCCAAGCATTTCCCGGGCGTGCAGGCGCTCGATGACGTCTCGTTCGAGATCCGCGCGGGCGAGACGCATATGCTGCTCGGCGAGAACGGCGCCGGCAAGTCGACGCTGATGAAGGTCCTGTGCGGCGCCTACCGGGCGGACGCCGGCAGCTTCCTGCATCGCGGCGCGCCGGCCGAGATCACCTCCCCGGCCGACGCGCGCAAGTTCGGCATCGCGGTGATCTTCCAGGACTTCACCCTCGTCCCCTATCTCGACATCGCGCAGAACATCTTCCTCGGCCGCGAGTTCACGCGCGGCCCGCTGCTCGACCGCGGCCGCATCCACGACGAGGCGCGGCGCGTGCTCGACACGATCGGCTTCGACATCGACCCACGCACGCCGGTGCATACGTTGGGTGTCGCGCAGCAGCAGATGGTGGAAATCGCCAAGGCGCTCTCGCAAGACGCGCGCATCCTGGTGATGGACGAGCCGACGGCGGCACTCTCGGACCGGGAGACCGAGCGGCTGTTCGCGATCATCGAGCGCCTGAAGCAAAACGGCGTCGCCATCATCTACATCTCGCACCGCCTCGCCGAGGTGTTCGCCCTCGGCGACCGCATCACGGTGCTGCGCGACGGCAAGAAGATCGCTTCGCTGGTGCCCCAGGAGACGACGCCCGACGATCTGGTGCGCCTGATGGTCGGCCGCGCGGTCGACCGCACCTATGCGCGCGAGCATATCGCGCCCGGCGAGGTGCTGCTCGAGGTGAAGGGCCTGAGCGCGGCGAGCGGCATTGCGGACATCGACATCACGGTGCGGGCGGGCGAGATCGTCGGGCTGTGCGGCCTGGTCGGTGCCGGCCGCAGCGAGGTCGCGCGCGCGATCTTCGGCGCCGACCCGATCACGGCGGGCGAGATCCGCTTCCTCGGCGAACGCTTCGAGCCCGCGCCCGAGCGCGCGGCCCGCAACGGCATGGCGCTGATCCCCGAGAATCGCAAGCAGCAGGGGCTCGCGCTCAACCGCTCGGTCGGCGACAACATCATTCTGGCCGGACTGCAAAGGATGTTTCCGTCGGGACTCTACAGCCCGGGCCGCGGCGCCAAGGCGGCCTGGTCCGTGATTAACCAGCTGCGCATCGCGACGCCGAGCCCGCGCCGGCCGGCGGGCGTGCTCTCGGGCGGCAACCAGCAGAAGATCGTGGTCGGCAAGTGGCTCAATGCGCAGGCGCGCGTGTTCATCGTCGACGAGCCGACACGCGGCATCGATGTCGGCGCCAAGGCCGAGATCTTCCGCCTGCTGGACAGCCTCGTGCGCGGCGGCGCCGCCGTGCTGATGATCTCGTCCGAGCAGATGGAGATCGTGCACGTCTGCGACCGTGCCTATGTGATGCGCGCCGGGCGCATCGTCGGCGAGCTTTCCCGCGACGAGCTGACGGAGGCGAACATCGTGCGGCTGGGAATGCATCAATGAGCGCGATCGCGAGCACCGCCACCTCCCGGCTCGCGCGGCTGCCCGGCGTCGCGATCGCGCTGGTGCTGTTGAGCGCCGTGTTCGCGTGGCTCTCACCCAGCTTTGCGACGATTCCGAACCTCGCCAATGTGCTGATCCAGTCCGTGATCCTGCTGCTGCTCGCGCTGCCGATGACGCTGATCATCATGACGGAGGGGCTCGACCTCTCGATGGGCGCGGTGCTCACCCTCGCCTCCATCCTGCTCGCCGTCACGGTGCTGGCGACGGGATCGTCGCTGCTAGCGCTCGGCGCGGCGCTGGCGGTCGGCCTCGTTTTCGGCCTCGCCAACGGGCTGATCGTGGCGAAGCTCGAGATCCCGCCCTTCATCGCGACGCTCGGCACGCTCGGCATCGCGCAAGGGCTGTCGCTGCTCGTCACCGATGGCCAGAGCGTCGTCGGCATCCCACGCGAGATCAACCAGATCTACAACGGCGTCGTCGCGGGCGTGCCGATCCCGATCCTCATCGGCATCGTCGCCTACGCGGCGGTGCACCTGCTGCTCTATCACACGCGCTTCGGAACTTATGTGTTCGCGCTCGGCGGCAATCGCGAGGCGCTCAAGCTCGCAGGCGTGTCGGATGGCGCCGTATTGGTCGCGGTCTATGCGGTCGGCGGATTGATGGCCGGCTTCGCGGCGCTGCTGATGACGGCGCGCATGAACTCGGCGCATCCGACGGCGGGCATCGGGCTCGAATTCGACGCCATCGCGGCGGTCGCGGTCGGCGGCACCTCGTTCGAGCGCGGCAATGGCTGGCTGCTCGGCACGCTGCTCGGCGTGCTGCTGGTGGGCGTGCTGCGCAACGGTCTCAACCTGCTCGCCGTCCCCTCCTCGGCACAGGTCGCGGGCATCGGCGCGCTGGTGATCGGCGCGCTGCTGATCGATGGATTGCGGAGCCGTACATGAGTATTGCCAGCGAAGCCGCGCCGCGCCGCCGCGTCCTCTCGCGCGAGGCCGTGCAGGCAAGCTATCGCCTGCTCGCGGCGCTCATCATCTGCGTTGTGCTGGCGCTGATGAGCGACGTGTTCCTCACCACGAACAACCTGCTCAACGTGCTGCGGCAGACCGCGCTCCTGTTCCTGATGGCCTCGGGCCTGACGCTGGTGATCCTCACGGCCGGTCTCGACCTCTCGATCGGCGCCAATATCGGCCTCTCGGCCTGCATGGCCGCCGCCGCGATCAAGGCGAGCGGCTCGCCACTGCTCGGCGCCGCCGCCGGCGTCGGCTGCGGCGCGCTGATCGGGCTCGTCAACGGCGCACTGGTGACCGCGCTGCGCGTGCCGGCCTTCATCGCGACCTACGGCACCATGTGGGTGCTGACCGGCATCACCTATTACTACATGGCGGGCGAGACTATTCACGGCTTCCCGGCCTCGTTCCGCCAGTTCGGCAGCGGCTATTTCCTCGGCATCCCGATCCCGATCTACGTGATGATCGCGTTCCTCGCGCTCGGCACGCTGTTCGCGCAACGGACCGTCTGGGGCCAGCAGGTCTATGCGATCGGCGCCAACCCGGTGGCGGCGCGGCTCTCGGGCATCCCGGTCGAGCGGCGGCTGGTGCTGGTCTACGTCTTCAGCGGCGCGATGGTGGGGCTCGCCTCGCTGATCGTGCTCGCGCGCGTGAACTCGGCCGAGGCCGGCATGGGCGAGCACCTCACCCTCCCCGCGATCGCCGCCGTCGTGATCGGCGGCACGTCGCTGTTCGGAGGGTCCGGCACCATCATGGGCACGCTGATCGGCGCGCTCATCCTGACGCTGGTGCTCAATGGAATGAACCTTCTGCAAATCAATGCATCGTGGCAGCCGCTCGTCACCGGAGTGATCGTGCTCACCGCCGTGTGGCTCGACATCCGTACCAAGCGAGCCGCCGATGCCGCCTGAATCACAATCGGACGCGGAAGCGTCCGGACACACGAGGGAGTGAGAGATGAGAAGTGTACTGACCAGTACAGTTGCGGTTCTGGCGCTCATCGCCTGCGCGGCGCCCGCCGCGGCGGATGGCGAGACCATCGCGGTCTTCACCAAGAACCAGACCAATCCCTACTTCCACAATGTTCGGGTCGGCACCGAAACGGCCGGCAAGATGCTCAACGTGAAGGTCAACCAATACATCCCGACCAAGCCGGACAGCATTCCGGAGCAGATGTCGCAGATCGAAGACGTGATCATCAAGAAGCCGAACGCCATCGTGTTCGTGCCGGTCGACTACAAGGCGCTGGTGCCGGGCGTCGAGAAGATCAACGCGGCGAACATTCCGGTCACCAACTTCATCGACCGGATCGCGGGCGGCAAGGTGGTCTCCTTCATCGGCGCCGACGACTACAATCTGGCGCTCGCCAGCGCGCGGCATCTCATCAAGACGATGGGCGGCAAGGGCAATGTCGTCATCATCGAGGGCGTCAAGGGCGCGCTCACCAATGTCGACCGCGTGCGCGGCTTCAACGACGCGATCAAGGAAGCGTCGGGCGTGAAGCTGCTCGCCTCACAGCCCGGCAACTACCAGCGCCTGCAAGCCCTGCAGGTGATGGAGAACCTGATGCAGTCGCACCCGCAGATCGACGGCGTGCTCGCGGCCAACGACGCCATGGCGGTCGGCGCCATCGAGGCGATGGAAGCCGCCAACCGCAAGGCGCAAGTGATCGGCATCAACGGCACCAAGGAGGCCGTCGACCTGATCAAGGCCGGCAAGATGCTGGCGAGCGGCGACTACAACGGCTTCATCCAGGGGTGTCTCGCGATGCAGGTCTCGGTCCGTAGCCTGCGCGGCCAAGCCGTGCCGAAGGAGGTGATCCTGAAGCCGGTCGTCGTCGACAAGACCAACTACCAGCCCTACGAGACGCCGGTCGAGCAGCGCAGTTGCCCGAAGCTGGAAGAGTTCGCCAGCAACTAGAGGTGCCGTAGGGTGTTGTCGGGGCGGCCCGGGGCCGTGCGCGGTTGGGGT
>JAEYAU010000190.1 GCA_023404705.1 Pseudomonadota bacterium | reverse complement strand
GCTCGTTGACCGCGACGGTCGCGCGCGACAGCCCGCCGTTGGCGAAGCTCGACGGCCGCGCGCCCGGGGCGCGGCGGCGCTTGGCGCCGAGATGGCGCACCTTCTCGACCAGCTCGCGCCGGAACGTGGTCGAGGTCGTGACCTCGCGGTTCGTCTCCGGCTTCGGTACATAGTCGGCGGCGCCCAGCGACAGGGCCTTCAGGCTCACCTCGGCGTTCCGCCGCGTGAGCGTCGACGCCATGATGATCATGACGTCCTTCTTCTTGCCGAGCAGCAGCGGCAGCGCCGTGAGCCCGTCCATGTCGGGCATCTCGATGTCGAGGATGACGACGTCGGGATCGGCTTTGAGGATCTGGTCGACCGCCTCGCGGCCGGTGCGCAGCGAGGCCACCACCTTGAAGCCGGGCTCCTCCTCGATCCAGCGCGAGACGAGACCCCGCACCACCACGGCGTCATCGACCACCATGACGCGGATCGGATCCTGCGCGGATGCACGACTGGCAGGCGCGACGGCTGCACTCATCGGGTACTCGATACGCTACGAGGATACTCTGTCGGCTGATCAGAGCAGGCCGACTTCCTGGAACTTGGCTTCGACGATCTCCTTGTCGAAGGGCTTCATGATGTATTCGTTGGCTCCCGCGCTGAGCGCGCGCGCGATATGGGCGACGTCGTTCTCGGTCGTGCAGAACACGACCTTCGGCTTCTCGCCGTCCGGCAGGCGCCGCAGCGCCTTCAGGAAGTCGTAGCCGTCCATGACCGGCATGTTCCAGTCGAGCAGGATGGCGTCGGGCAGCTCCGCGCGGCACGCGTCGAGCGCCTGCTGGCCGTCCTCGGCCTCCACGATCTTGAATTCCAGCGCTTCGAGAATGCGCCGGGCCACCTTGCGAATGACGCTCGAGTCGTCGACCACCAGACACGTCTTCATGGCGTTTCCCACCTTGCGGCCCGGCGGCTGCAGTCCGCGCGGGCGAGTCAGAACAATCCGCGTCCGGTCACGCCGCCATGGCGTCGCTGCCGGTGTCGAGGACGCGATCGACATCGAGGATGACGAGAAGCTGGCCGTCGAGCCGATGCACGCCGGCGGAGACGCGGGCGAGCCGCGTGTCGAGGTTGACCGGGTTCGCCTCGCGGGTCCCGTCGTTGAGCTTCATGACTTCGCCGACCGTGTCGATCAGCAGGCCGTAGGACTCGCCGCGCAGCTCGATGCCGACCGCCATCGGCGGACGCGCATCCTCGCGCGGCGGCAGGCCGAGCCGGCGGCGCATGTCGATCGCCGTGACGATGCGGCCGCGCAGGTTGAGCACACCGGCGATCTCCGGCGCCGCGAGCGGAACGCGCGTCAGCCGGTCCGGCATGAACACGTCCTGCACCCGCGAGATCGGAAGACCAAACAGCTGGCCGCCGATCATCACCGTCACGTACTCGGTGATGTATTCGTTGTGAGTCTCGTCGTTCGCGCTCATGTATCTATCCTCAGAGCATTTTCCGCCGAAGTGGACACCCGGTTCGGCGCAGAAAATGCGTCAATCAATCAAGCCGCCTCGGACCACTCGACGGTCGATTCCTTCAGTGCCGCGATCAGTCCCTGGCGGTCGAACTTGGCGACGAAGTCGTGGAAGCCCGCCTGCCGCCCGCGCTCGATGGTCGCCGGCGAGGTGATCGACGAGAGGGCGATGATCGGGATCTGGGCGGTGCGCGCATCCGCGCGGATCGCCTCGGCGAACTCGAAGCCGTTCATCCCCGGCATCTCGATGTCGGACACGACGACGTCGAACTTCGTTCCCTTCTTCAGGAGCACGAGCGCCTCGTCGGCGCCGCCGACCGAGGTCACGTCGTAGCCCGCGGCTTTCAGCACCGGGCCCAGCATGTTGCGGAAGAACGCCGAGTCGTCGACGAATAGCAGCGTGCGCGTGAGCGCCTCGTTGCTCATCTCCTTGCGGCGGAACCAGTCCTCGAAAGCGAGCGGCAGGAAGTAGCCGACGTCGATGATCTCGGTCGCCTGGCCCTTCACCACGGCCGAGCCGAGCACGCCGGGCGTCTCGCTGCCGACCTGGATATCGAGCTTGTCCTCGACGATGTCGACGATCTCGTCGACCACGAGGCCCATGGAGCGGCCCGCGTCGGAGAACACGAGCAGCGGCTGCGCGCCCTCGGTCTTCACGCGGACGTCCTCGGTGACGCGGATCAGCGGCATCAGCTGGCCGCGGTACTGCACCAGGTGGCGGCCGTTCGAGAATTCGATCTTCTTCGAGTCGACCTCCTCGAGGCGCGTGACCAGCGAGAGCGGCACGGCCTTCGGCTCGGGCGAACCGGCGCGGAACACGAGCAGCGAGATGGTCTTCTCGATCGCCGCGTTGCGCTGGGCCTCGCTCTCCTCCTCGCTCGTGGTCGCCGTCGAGGAGCCGACCGACTGGGCGATGCCGTTCGGATCGATGATCATGATCACCGAGCCGTCACCCAGGATGGTGTTGCCCGAGAACATGTTGATGTGACGCAGCTTGGTCGACATCGGCTTCACGACGATTTCTTCCGTGTGGAAGACGCCGTCCACCACGATGCCGAAGGTCTGGTTGCCGACCTGCGTCACCACGATGAAGCCGTTCTCCGGCTCGCTCTCGCCGCCGTCGTCGATCTTGAGCAGCTTCTTGAGATGGATCAGGGGCAGCAGCTTGTTGCGCAGGCGCAGGACGGGCGTGTCCTTGATGCGCTCGATGCGGTGCTCCGAATTGGTCTGCGCGCGCACCAGCTCGATCACCGAGAGCTGCGGGATCGCGAAGCGGTCGCCCGAGGCCTCGACGATCAGCGCCGAGACGATCGCGAGCGTGAGCGGGATCTTGATCGTGAAGCTCGAGCCTTCGCCCATCACCGACTTGACATCGATGGTGCCGCCGATCTGATCGATATTGGTGCGCACCACGTCCATGCCGACGCCGCGGCCCGAGACGCTGGTGACCTTGGCGGCCGTCGAGAAGCCCGGCGCGAAGATGAACTTGTGGATCTGCGCCTCGGTCATCTTCTCGGCGTCGATCTCCGACGCGAGCCCGTTGGCGATGGCCTTGGCCTTGATCCGCTCGGTGTTCAGGCCGCGGCCGTTGTCCGAGATCTCGATGATGATGTGGCCGCCTTCGTGATAGGCCGAGAGGCGGATCGTGCCCTTCTCGGGCTTCTTGGCATTGCGCCGCTCCTCGGGCGTCTCCAGGCCGTGATCGGCCGAGTTGCGCACCATGTGGGTGAGCGGATCCTTGATCAGGTCGAGCACTTGGCGGTCGAGCTCGGTCTCGGCGCCGTGCATCTCGAGCTCGATATCCTTCTCGAGCTCGGCCGACAGATCGCGCACGATGCGCGGCAGCTTCTGCCAGGCATTGCCGATCGGCTGCATGCGCGTCTTCATGACGCCTTCCTGCAGCTCGGCCGTGACGTTGGAGAGACGCTGCAGCGGGACCTTGAACTCCGAGTCCTCGTGGCGTCGCACGATCTCGAGCAGCTGGTTGCGGGTGAGCACCAGCTCCGAGACCATGGTCATCAGGTTCTCGAGGGTCTCGACGTTCACGCGGATCGACTGGTTGGCGACCTTGGTGTCGGTCTTCTCCTCGTCGGGCTCGCCTGCGGCCTTGCGCGCGGCGGGCTTCGCCTCGGCCTTCTTCGGCTCGGCCTTCTTGGCCTCGACCTTCGGTGCCTCGGACGCGGTCTCGCGGAAGGCGCGCTCGAGCTCGTCGAGCGAGACCTCGCCCGGACGCAGCGGACGCTCCAGCGTCTGCGCGATGATCGAGCCCACGGCCTGCTTCGGCTCTTCCTTCTTCGCCGGCGCCGCGGCGGCCGGCGCGGCCGCGACAGTGCCTTCGATCGCCATGCGCTCGAGCTCGCCGATCAGGTCGGCATCGGAGCCCTCGGGCTCCTGCTCGTTCTGCTCCAGGTCGGCGAGGACCTGCTTGAGCCGGTCGATGGTGGAAAGGATCAGCGTGACGGCGTCGCCGGTGACCGGCATGCCATCGCGAAACTTGCCCATCAGGGTCTCAGCCGCATGGGCGAGCGCTTCCAGACGGGGCAGGCCAAGAAATCCGCAAGTGCCTTTGATCGTGTGAACAAGGCGGAAGATATTGTCGAGAATGCCCGCATTGTTCGGGTCCTGCTCGAACCTCACGAGCTCCACGTCGACAACGTCAAGGCTTTCGCTGGTTTCGGTCAGGAATTCGCGCAGCAAATCGTCCATGGAAAGGACCTTCATCGCCAGGCAGCAGCAGGGATCGCCGCGCCTTTCGGGAGCCTGCGCAGTCTGTTTCAGAAGCGTTTAAGATTGGTTGCGGCGGTTGGCGCAGGGTCGCCAAAACCCAGCGCTTAAGGAAATCTACGCACGATCGGCCGCCGAAAAGAGGCCGTTTTCGCGCCTCGCCGTCCTATTGGGCGGTCGCCACCACGCCGTCGCCTTCGGTCGCGATCGAGATGCTCATGCCGCACGTGCGCGCGAGCAGACCCGTATAGAAGGGCTGGATCGCGTGGGCGTCGACCGGGTGCCCGTCGGTCTGGCCGGCGATCAGCCCCGGCACCGCCTGGGGGATGCGGGAGTTGAGGCCATTCGCCGTGATGCGGAAGCCCATGCTGTCGCCTTCTCCGATCGGGTCGATCGTCAGGGTGCCGCCCCGCGGAATGGTTTGGCCCGTGAGGACCAGCATGTTGAGCAGGAGTTTCACCCGGTTCTTCGGCAGCAGCACCCGCGGCAGATTCCACTTCAGCTTGGTCTTGTCGTCCTCGAGCATGCCGCGCGACACCGATTCCGCGTCCCCGGTGTCGATGGCGGCTCCGGCCGAGCCGGCGGCCCCGAAGGCGATGCGGCAGAACTGCAGCCGGGCCGAGGCGGTCCGCGCGCTCTTCTTGATCAGCTCGAGCGCGAAGGTTTTCGTCTCGGCGTCGTTGTCATCCTCCATGACCTCTATACCGTTCACGACGGCGCCGACCGGGCTGATCAGGTCATGGCACACCCGCGAGCAGAGCAGCGCGGCAAGGTCGAGCGATTCGAGGGTGACGGTGCCGGACATGGAGGTCTCCGATGGGAGGACCCGCGACTCAGGAGCGCTTCATTGCGGGTGGCGTGTGATACACCCTGCACCCGGGCCTGCAAAGAGAAGGCGGGGTTGTTCAGGTGACGAGTGACGCAGCGTTGCGCGCCGATATCGCGTTGATCGAGCCGCTCACTGCGCTCGCCTCGCAGGCCGCGGCCGCGATTCTCGCTGTGCGGACGTACGCGCTCGGAACGCAGCTCAAGGCGGATGATTCGCCCGTGACGCTGGCGGACCACGCCGCGCAGGACGCGATCCTCGAGGGGTTGTCGCGACTCATGCCGGGTCTTCCGGTGATCTCCGAGGAGTCGGCCGAGCGTTCGCTTTCGGCCCACACCTTCGTCCTGGTCGATCCGCTCGACGGCACCCGCGACTTCATCGCGGGCCGCGACGAGTTCACGGTCAACATCGCGCTCATTCGGGACGGCACGCCCGTGCTCGGCGTCGTGGCGGCGCCGGCGCTCGGCCTGATCTGGCGCGGCCTTGTCGGCCGTGGCGCCGAGCGGCTGCGCCTTGCGCCGGGCGCTGCGCCGAGCGAAGCGCGCGAGACCGTCGCGATCCGCACGCGCCGCTGGCCCGCATCCGCGATCGCCACCGTGAGCCGCTCGCATCTCGATCCCGCGACCGAGGCTTTCGTCGCGCGTCTCGGCGAGGTCCGCGCGCTCTCCTGCGGCTCATCCGTCAAATTCTGCCGGATCGCCGAAGGCAGCGCCGATGTCTATCCGCGCCTGGCGCCCACCTCGGAATGGGACGTCGCGGCCGGTCATGCGGTGCTGGTCGCGGCCGGCGGCGTGGTCGAGACGCCGGAGCGCGCCCCCCTCGCCTATGGACGGAAAGCACCGGACTTCCGCATCCCGGCCTTCGTCGCCTGGGGCGACCCAGATGCGCCAGTGAGGCGCTGATCAGGGCGACAGGACGCGCAGCACGTCGGGCCAGCGGATCTCGGCGCCGCCGATGACCTTCTTGGGATTGGTCACGAAGGCCTCACGGCCTTCGGCATTGTAGAAGAAATAGAGCGCGTCCCCGTCGCGCACCCAAAGGGCTGGATGACCCGGGGTCGCGACCCCGCGCGCGATGCCGACCGGATCGTAGCCGCCGAAGCGCGGCATGTAGACGTCCGGATTGGCCGCGAAAGCCGCCCGGTTGCCCTCGTTGCGGAAGCGCCAGACCGCCCCGGCATGCCGCAGCTCGTAGTCCGACCGGCCGAGCACGGGCTGTCCTTCAGTGAAATAGGCGACCGGGTCGTAGCCGAACATGGCAAGCCCGGTGTGCCGGTCGGTCACGATCCGCTCGGTGGTCGCCGCGCGCAGCGGCCCGGCCAGGGCGCAGACCGCCAGCGCCAGGCCGCCGATCAGGAGGGCGGCCCGGAACCCGGCCACGGACTTTCGTGCCTGCCGCGCTGGCGTCATAGTTGTTCCCAAAAGTTCCGCGATTCGGGGGCTATCCGGGGGCCATTCTACGGGCCCCGTCGTGTGCAACGTGTTAAACCACTGCCCCAACCCTTCGGAGATTTCATGCGCGCCGTACTCCGCCTCCTCGCTCTTGCGCTCGTGCTGACCGGAGTTCAGGTCGCGCCCTCGTTCGCCCAGCAGCAGGGGCCTCGCCCCGGGACTTACAGCTCGAACGAGATTCTCGACGCCGGCCATCGCTTCTTCGGCGGCGTCTCGCGCGGTCTCGCCAGCATCGTCGAGCGCGCCTTCAGCCAGTGGGGGCAGCCGAACGGCTACGTGCTCGGACAGGAAGCGGGCGGCGCCTTCATCGGCGGCCTGCGCTACGGCGAGGGCACGCTCTATACGAAGAACGCCGGCGACCTGAAGGTTTACTGGCAGGGCCCGACGCTCGGCTGGGACGTGGGCGGCGAAGGCGCCCGCACCATGATGCTGGTCTACAATCTGCCGTCCACCGCGGCGGTCTATCAGCGCTTCGGCGGCATCGACGGCTCCGCCTATTTCATCGGCGGTCTCGGTATGACGGCACTCACCGCCAACCACATCGTCATCGTGCCGATCCGTTCGGGCGTCGGCCTTCGCCTCGGCGCCAATGTCGGCTATCTCAAGTTCACGCCGCAAGCGACCTGGAACCCCTTCTGAGGTTCCGGCGCGCCGGAACCCCGCAATTTAGGTTAACGCGCCGCCAAGCTGGCGGTTGTGCCTCCGGCATGTCATGGTGAATAGCCCGTTAGCGCGGGATGCGGCTGACCGGGGGCGGAGGCGTTTTCCATGATCGAGCCGATCATGTTCTTTGGGCTCGGCTTTTTGGCCGCGAGTCTCGCCGGGCTCGTGATCATTCCGTTCGTGCACAACCGCGCCGTGCGGCTGACCATGCGCCGCCTCGAAGCCGCGACACCGCTCTCCATGGCCGAGATCCAGGCCGACAAGGACCAGCTGCGCGCCGAATTCGCCATGTCGACGCGCCGGCTCGAGATGAGCGTCGACCAGCTCAAGGCCAAGACCACCACCCAGCTCGCCGACCTCGGCAAGAAGACGGAGGCGATCAACCGTCTCAAGGCGGAGCTCGGCGAGAAGTCCGCGACCATCTTCGCCCTCGAGGCGCGCGAGAAGGCGCTCAAGGACCAGCTGCACGCGACCGAGGACGAGCTCGCCACCAAGACCAGCAACCTGCGCGATGCCGAGCGCTCGCTCGCCGAGAAGGAAGCCGAGCTCGCCCGCCTCTCGGGCAATCTCAACGAGACGACGCTCACCTCGGACAGCCAACGCGTCGAGATCGTCGCGCTCAAGACGCAGGTCGACAGCCTCAAGGACCGCGTCGCCGGGCTCGAGCGCGACGTCAAGGACACCGAAGGCCGCCTCGCCCGCGAGAAGCAGGCGCACGAGGATGCCAACAAGGAGCTCACCGACGAACGCACCAAGGTCGAGAACCTGGGCAACCGCGTCGCCCAGCTCGAGCGCCAGCTCGCCGCGCAGACCAGCGAGGCCGAGGCGCTGAGCCGCCGCGTCGCCGATCTCGAGGCGCGCCTCACCGATCAGACCCGCACGCTCACCGAGCGCGAACGCGAGCGTGACCAGCTTCGCCAGGATCTCGAAGCCGCGCAGCGCATCGAAGCGGATCTGCGCCAGGAGCTCGCCTCGATCGACCGCCGCTACGGCAGCGCCACCGAGGCGCTGCGCGCCGAGAAGACATTGGCCGAGAGCCAGCTCGAGAAGGCGCGCGAGGAGCGGGCCAAGCTGCAGCGCGAGCTCAACACCCTCAAGCACGAGGCTGAATCGACCTGGGCGGCCGAGCGCGTCGAGAACGCGCTGCTGCGCGAGCGCATCAACGACGTCGCGGCCGAGGTGGCACGCCTCACGTCGGCGCTCGAAGGTCCGGACTCACCGATCGAGACGATCCTCACCCGCGATGCATCGCTCACGCCCGGCAATGGCGCCGCCAAGCGCCCGGCCGCCGCCGAGAATGGCGATGATGCCGGCAAGGGCAGTCTTGCCGACCGCATTCGCTCGCTGCAGGCGCGCGCGTCACGCGTGCCTTCGGCGACCTGAGGCCGCTTCTCGAGATTCCCACTCGCCGGCCGCGCGCCGACGAGCCCTATCGCTACTCACGAGATCCGATGCAGTTGCGACGATCGACGCGAGCCGCCCTCATTGTTGTTGCCGGCGTGCTCGTGGCGCAGGCCTGCGCCCCGCACGCGCTCGCCGAGAACCCGCAGATCGCGGCGCGCCGCGCCGCCGAGCGCAAGAGCTTCTCGGACAACGAGATCGTCACTGGCTTCTTCAAGCTCGCCTTCGGCGCCGAGCTGCATGTCGCGGGCCGCGTCGACCGCGTGCGCAAATACGAAGTGCCGGTGCGCGTCTATATCGAGGGGCGCCCGAAGCCCGATCGCCGTGCGGCGCTCGCCGAGGTGGTCGCCGACATCAAGCGGCACGTGGCGCATCTCGACATCGCGGTGACGGATTCGCGCAGCAGCGCCAATGTGGTGGTGCGCCTCCTGCGCGACCGCGAGCTCGGGCGCGCGTTGCGCCTCGCCTATGGGCGCGAGCCGGCGCGCCGCATCCAGCGCTCGCTCGAGCCCCAATGCCTCTCGGGCTTCCGCAAGGACGGCGATTATCGCATCGTCCACTCCGACGTCTTCCTGGTGGTCGACGCCGGCGAGTTCACGTTTCTCGATTGCGCCTATGAGGAGCTGTTACAGGCGCTCGGCCCGATCAACGACGACCCGAGCATTCCCTGGACCATGTTCAACGACGAGGTCCAGATGGGCTTCTTCGGCCTGTTCGATCAGTACATCCTCAACATTCTCTACCACCCGCGCATCCGCGCCGGCATGACGCGCCAGCAGGTGCAGGACCTGCTGCCGGAGATTCTCCCGGAGGTGCGAAGCTTCGTGGCCGAAGTGAACAAGCTGCCCGCGCAGTAGGGTGCGCTAAGCCGGCCAAGGCATGTCGTTCTCATGAGAGCGTCCGCTCCGGCGTGCGCACGCTGTGCTGCTCACGCCGCCCCGCGTGCGCACGGCGGACCGAAGGCCGCGACCTACACCAACGTCATCGGCCGCCTTAGCGCACCCTACTTCATGTTCTTCTCCAGGAACGCCAGCGAGCGCTTCCACGCCAGCGCGGCGCTCTCGGCGTGGAAGCTCGCGCGCTCGTCGCAATGGAAGCCGTGGCCGGCACCCTGATACACGTAGACCTCGCTCTCCGGCCGCTTCTTGCGGATGTCGTCCACCATGGTGAGCGGGATGTGCTCGTCCTTCTCGCCGAAATGCATCTGCACGGGGCATTTCGGCGTCTCGTCCGCGAAGGTGCCGATGCCGCCGCCGTAGTAGCAGACCGCCGCCGAGAGGCCCGAGAGCCGGGTCGCCGCCAGGAAGGCGACAGTGCCGCCCATGCAGAAGCCCATCACGGCAATCGGACCGACACCCTTGAGCTCCGCGACTGCCGCGGCGGTGTCGCGCAGCACAGCGTCCCAGTCCCGCTTTTCGACGAGCTTGCGCGCCTTGGCGACCTCCTCGGGCGAATAGCCCGACTGGAAGTCGGGAACGATGCGGTCGAACAGGGCCGGCGCCAGCGCCGCATAGCCGGCCTCTGCAACGCGGTCGCACACCGAACGGATGTGGTGATTAACCCCGAAGATCTCCTGCACGACCACGATGCCGCCCTTCGGCGTGCCGGCCGGATCGGCCCGGTAGGCGCCGAGGCGGTGACTGTCGGAGGCAGTAAGCGTGAGCGGCTGTCCCATTAACGATCTCCCTTTGGTCGTGCGACGTTATCGCGCGCTGGCGCGGCTTTCCACCCCTGTCCGAGCCCCCATGCATTTACCAAAACCTTGGGTTCTTGGGTCATGCTGCCCTTCCGGGTGGTATGACCTCATACAGACCCCCACGAGGCGATGATGCGACGCACTGCCTTCCTGATGCCGGCATACAATCCGAGGCCCGACGAGCTGTCCCGCTCGCTCGCCTCGATGCTGGCGCAGACGGAGCCGGCCGACATCGTCATCGTGGACGACGGCTCGAAGCGGCCCGTCAGCGAGCTGATCGCGCCGCGCGAGGGCATCTTCGTTCTGCGTCTCGATCGCAATGTCGGCATCACGGCGGCGCTGAATCACGGCCTCGCCTGGATCGCTGAGCGCGGCTACGACTACGTCGCCCGCATGGACTGCGACGACCTGTGCACGCCCGAGCGCATCGCCCTGCAGCAGGCGCACATGGACGCCAATCCCGGTCTCGACATGGTCGGCGCTTTCGCGGACGTGGTCGACGAGACGGGCAACCATCTCTTCTTCGAAGGCACGTCGGGCGGACACACCGCGATCGCGCGCAAGCTGTTCGACGCGGCGGCCTTCAAGCACCCGACCTTCTTCTATCGTGTCGCGACGGTCGCGCGCCTGGGAGCCTATTCGGCCACCTATCCGCATGCCGAGGACTACGAGTTCATGCGGCGGATCAGCGCGCGCGGGACGATCGACTGCCTCGACGACGTGCTGGTGATTTACGAGAAGAACAGCACCGGCATCTCGGGCCGCCACCGGCGCCGCCAGCTCTGGTCGCGCCTGATAATCCAGCTCGCCTATTTCGCGCCGCTCCGTCCGGCCGCCTGGTTGGGGGCGCTCCGCACGCTGGTCACCCTCATGGTTCCGGCGCCCATCTGGGCGCGGCTCGCACGCTTCTACTGGCAGCAGCGGGCCCGCCGGAAGGGTCTCGCGGTCGCGCGGTCCCACGTGTTCTGGATCGGCCCCAGCATCGGCGACATCGTCGGGCTGCTCTAACCCGGTTCCCGCCACAAATCCTGCATAGCCCTGGGGTCGCTGGGAAAGCCCGGCGGCGTTCTCTATTCTGGGCCGAGCCGACGCGGGATGCGTCGAGCGTGTGGATGCGTGGGATGAACATCCAAGGGGATGGAACCGAAACTCGCGTGCATCGGGCCCGTCCCCTGCCCAACGCTCTGGAATCGCGCAGCGCGGAATCGCCCCGCGCGGAACCGCGCCGCGACGGCCTGCTGCGAACCTTGCGCCGGCGGCGCGGCTGGCTCATCGCCGGCATCATGCTCGCGCTCGCGGCCGCCGTCGCGTGGGAGGTGCTCACGGTTCCGCGCTACACGGCGGCGGCGCGCATTCTCTACGATCCGGCGGGCGCACAGGGTGAGGACGCGAGCGGCAGCGAGACCGTGATCACGGCGCTCGAAAGCCAGCCCTACCTGCTCGGCGCGCGCGCCTTGCTCGACAAGGTTGCGGCGCAGGAAGGCCTCGCGACGCATCCACTGTTCGGACAGCGGCCGAGCGGCCTGCGCGCGCGCCTGTTGCAGCCCGTCGGCCTCGCGCAGGAGCCGCGCGAGCCGGCCGAGAAAGCCGCGCGCCTGCTCGAGCAGCGCGTCGCTGCGCGGCGTATCGATCAATCTTTCATTCTCGAGGTCGCGGTGACGACCGAGGATGCGGCGCTTTCGGCGCGGCTCGCCAATGCGATCGCGCGCGGCTATCTCGACGAGGACGCCGGCAGCCGCGCCGAAGCCGGACGCCGGACCGGCACCGCCATGGCGAGCCGGCTCGACGAGGCGCGCACGCGCCTGCGCGACGTCGAAGCGCAGATCGAGCGGCTCAAGGCCGAGCAGAAGCTCGCAACCTCGACGCAGGACGAGCAGCAGCTGCGCGAGTTGACCGCGCAGCTCGTCGCGGCGCGCGCGCATACGGGCGAGCTGCGCGACCGCCTCGACCAGCTGCGCGCCGCCGAGCGCCGGCGTGTCGAGCCCGACACGTTGCCCGAAAGCCTGCAGTCGAAGCAGCTCGCGGTGCTGCTC
>JAEYAU010000099.1 GCA_023404705.1 Pseudomonadota bacterium | reverse complement strand
GCCCGGGACGCTCACACTTCGACGCGCTTGATCGAGAGGCTCTTCAGGTACGCTGCCGGGTTCTCGGGATCGAAGACCTTGCCGTCGAAGAAGGTCTCGGTGCCGCGCGAGGTGGAGGCCGGAATTTCGGCGGCCGCCACCCCGAGTGCCTTGGCGGCCTCACGCCAGAGATCTTCGCGGTTCACCTTGCCGACCAGCGCCTTGATATCGAGGGTCGGCTCGAACTTGCCCCAGCGGATGTCCTCGGTGACGAACCAGGTGTCGTGGCTCTTGAACGGATACGAGGCGTGCTGGCTCCAGAATTTCATCTGCTGGCGGGTGCCCTTCTCGATGCGCCCGTTGCCGTAGTTCACGTCTCCCTTGAGGCGGCCGACGATGTCAGCGACCGGCACGTTGAACCACTGCCGCTTGCCGACGATCGCGGCGAGCTCGTCCTTGTTCTCCATCTTCTCGCACCACTGCTGCGCCTCGATCACGGCCATCAGCAGCGCGCGCGCCGCGTTCGGATGCTTGTCGACCCATTCGGCGCGCATCCCGAGCGCCTTCTCGGGATGCTTCCCCCAGACCTCGCCGGTGGTGCAGGCCGTGAAGCCGATGCCCTGGTTGACGAGCTGCTCGTTCCACGGCTCGCCCACGCAGAAGGCGTCCATGTTGCCGACCTTCATGTTCGCCACCATTTGCGGCGGCGGCACCACGATGGTCGCCACGTCCTTGTCGGGATCGATGCCGCCGGCCGCGAGCCAGTAGCGGATCCAAAGATCGTGCGTGCCGCCCGGGAAGGTCATGGCGACCTTCACGTCCTTGCCGGCGGCTTTCTTGGCCGCGAACGCGGCCTTCAGCGCGGAGGCGTCGGCCGTGACCTTGAGGTCCTTGTACTCGTTGGAGACCGAGATCGCCTGCGCATCGAGATTGAGCCGCGCCAGCAGGTACATCGGCGTCGGCACATTGTTCTGCGTCACCTTGCCGGTGGAGATCAGGTAGGGCATCGGCGTCAGGATGTGCGCGCCGTCGATGCCGTTCTTCTCGGAGCCGAGCACGATGTTGTCGCGGGTCGCGCCCCAGGAGGCCTGCTTGGAGACCTCGACATCGGGCATGCCGTGCTTGGCGAAGAAGCCCTTCTCCTTGGCGATCACCAGCGGCGAGGCATCCATCAGCGCGATGTAGCCGAGGATCGCTTTGGTGGTTTCGGGCGCGGCCGCTTCGGCGATATGCGCGCCGCCAAGGAAGCTCGCCTTCACGGAGGCCAGCAGCGCAGCAGTGCCTGCGCTCGCTTTCAGGAACTGGCGCCGGCTCGTACCTGTCTTTGTCATTGCGTGTCCTTTCGACATGCGATGGCCATCCGGCGCTCCCCAACAAAAAAAGCCGCAGCCCGAGATCCCGCGCGTGGACGCGGTCCCCAGACAGCGGCGTTGCTGACGGCCCGTCGTTGGACCTGCGGTCGCCAGCATGGCGCCGCTCGGTTTCACTTATTCAAACGCCGTGCCAAGCTGTGGAAACAGAGAATCGACGAGCTATTTCAATGCGTTGTATAAAGAGCAGGCAGTCGCCTAAAAGCTGGATTTGCCCGTTTTTGCTGCAAAGCAGCATACTGAATGCGAAAATATTTTGCAGCGCAAAAACTAGGCAGGCGTGCTCAGCGTGCTGGTGCGGTCACATGCGCGGCGATGTTCTCCGCGTCGAAGGGCGGGCCCGCGAAGGCGCCGATGTGGTCGCGGGGCGTGTGGTCCGCGGGAGCGCTGCGCGTGTCGATCGCGGCCTCGTAGAGGTCGGGGCGGAAGACGGCCTTGGCGCCCGTGAGTGCGTGGCGCGAGAGCGGGGCCTGCTTCCAGCGCACCATCTGCGCGTAGAGCCAGGCGGCGTGCACGGGATCAGGACGATCGACGTTGTCGCGGCCAATCAGCAGATAGTCCTGGCTCGTGCGCGTGGTGCCATCCGCCGCCACCTTGATGCGGCCTTGGAGAATGCGCTGCATGAGCTGCGCACCGACGCCGACGCGATGAGGGGCGGCGAGCAGCCGCGCGACCTCGCCCGCGTTTACGGGATCGGCGACGAAGGCAGCGGCGCGCTGCAAGGCGCGCAGCAGAGCCCGCAAGCTGTCGCTCTCCTGCGCGGCCCAGGGCTCGCGCACGGCCAGCACCTTCTCGGTGAGCCGCGCCTGCAGGTCGCTGCCGAAATGCAGGATGTGGCCGAGGCCGAGATCGACCGCGACCTGATTCCACGGCGCGCCGACGCAGAAGCCGTCCACGTGTCCGCTGGTGAGGCTGTCCACCATGAAGGGCGGCGGCAGCACGACGAGGCGCACGTCCTCGTCGGGATCGAGCCCGGCGGCCGCCATCCAGAAGCGAAGCTGATAGTTGTGGTTGGAGAACGGGAAGGTCATGCCGAAGGTGAGCGGCGCGAGGCCGCCCGCGCGACGCGCCGCGACCACCCGGGCGAGCGCGGCGGCCGAGACGTTCGGGTCCGCGATGTCGCCGGTGGCCGCGTCGCTCAGTGCCGCGAAGAGCTCGCGCGTGACCGTGATGGCATTGCCGTTGAGCGCGAGATTGAAGGGCGCGAGCAGCGGCACCCGCACATGGCCGAGCCCGAGGCTCGAGGCGATTGCCATCGGCGCCAGCAGATGCGCGGCATCGAACAGGCCGAGATTGAGCTTGTCGCGCACGTTGGACCAGGAGACCTCGCGGATCAGCTCCAGCTCGAGGCCTTCCGCCGCGGCGAAGCCCCTGTCCGCCGCGACGATCAGCGCGGCCGCGTCCACCAGCGGGATGAAGCCGATGCGCAGTCTCATTTCAGCATCTCCGCCGCCGTCACCACCGAGGCCGCGATTTCGGCGATCTTCCGGTTCTCGTTCATCGCGGTCCTGCGCAGCAGCGCGTAGGCCTCCTCCTCGGTGATGTCCTTCGCCTTCATCAGGATGCCCTTGGCGCGGTCGATCACCTTGCGCTCCTCCAATGCGCTCTTCGCTTTGTCGAGCTCGCTCCGCAGCCGCGAGAAGGCGTTGAAGCGCGAGATGCAAAGATCGAGCACGCTCTTGATGCGCTCCTTCTTCAGGCCGTCGACGATATAGGCCGAGACGCCGGCATCGACAGCGGCCTGGATCGAGGCCGCGTCGCTCTGGTCCACGAACATGGCGATCGGCCGCTTCACGATGCGGCTCACCTGGAACATCTGCTCCAGCATGTCGCGGCTCGGGCTCTCGAGATCGATGACGATGACGTCGGGATCGACCGCATAGATGCGGGCGAGCAGATTGCTGGTGCCGTCGATGCGCACCACCTGCGGATGGCCGGCCTCGCGCAGTCCGTCCTCGAGGATCGCGGCGCGGATCGGATTCTCGTCGACGATCACGATCTTTAGCGACGCATCCATCGGGTACCGGCACACACCTTCTCTGCGAGGATTGCAGCAAGGAGCGTGCCATTTGGCGCGAAAGCGAGCGGGCGGCTCAAAACCGCATCAATCGGTATCGCGGTGGGACGCGGTGCACGCCTGGGAGGCAGAGACCGCGTCGCGGCTTGGGCAATCTGCGCAAGGGGAAGGCAATTGAGAGCCGTAGCCCGGATGAACGTTAGCGAAATCCGGGACCTTCGATCCCGGGTCTCGCTTCGCTCACCCGGGCTACAGGCCAAGATACGCCCGCTGCACCCGGGCGTCCGAGACCAGCGCGTCGTGCCGGCCCTCCAGCACCACGCGGCCGGTCTCCAGCACATAGCCGCGGTCGCAGGATTCGAGCGCCTCGGCGACACGCTGCTCCACCAGCAGGATGGTCAGGCCATGCTGATGGACCTGATGCACGCGCTCGAAGATCGCGTCGACCACGGCGGGGGCGAGGCCCATGGAGGGCTCGTCGAGCATCAGCAGCTCGGGCGCCGAAGCGAGGCCGCGGCCGATCGCCAGCATCTGCTGCTCACCACCCGAGAGCGTGCCGGCGAGCTGGTCGCGCCGCTCGCCGAGCACCGGGAAGAGCGCGAGGATCATGTCGAGGGACTCGCGGAAGCGCGCGCGGCCGGCGCGCGTATAGGCCCCCATCTCGATGTTCTCCATCACGGTCATGGAGGCGAACACCTGGCGGCCCTCCGGCACATGCGCGATGCCGAGTTGCGCGCGCTCGGCGGGCGGCACGCGGAGGAGGTCCTGCCCCTTGTAGCGGATCTCGCCCGAGACCGGCGTCACCACGCCCGAGATGGTCTTGAACAGCGTCGTCTTGCCGGCGCCGTTCGGGCCGACCACGGCGACGAACTGCCCGCGATCGACATCGAGCGAGACATCGGTGAGCGCATGCAGGCCGCCATAGGCGACGTTAAGCGACCGTATCGTGAGCACGGTTCATCCACTTCTTGCCGAGATAGGCCTCGATCACGGCTGGGTTGCGCACGACCTCGTTCGGCGTGCCGCTCGCGATCAGCCGGCCGTGGTCGAGCACGCTGAAACTGTCGGCGAGCTTCACCATGGCGTGCATGGTGTGCTCGATGATCAGGATGGTGACGCCCTCGCGGTTCACCTGGCGCACGATGCGCAGCACGTCGTCGAGCTCGGCGTGGCCGAGGCCCGCGAGCGTCTCGTCCAGCAGCAGCAGGCGCGGCCGCGGCGCGAGCGCGCGGGCGAGCTCCATCAGGCGCAGCTGCCGCGTGGTGAGTCCGCTCGCGATCATCTGGGCTTCGGCATCCGAGAGGCCGACGCGCGCGATCGCTTCCTGCGCGAGGCGCTCCGCCTCGCGGTCGTCGGCCGTGCCCACATAGGCGCCGACCACCACGTTCTGCAGCACCGTCATGCGCGGGAAGGCACGCACGACCTGGAAGGTGCGGCCGACGCCGAGCGCGCAGACGCGATGCGGCTTGAGGCCCGTGATGTCGCGGTCCGCGAACGAGATGCGACCCGCATTGGGCGTCAGGAAGCCGTTGATCACGTTGAACAGCGTCGTCTTGCCGGCGCCGTTCGGCCCGATGATGCCGTGGATCTGGCCTTCGTGCACCGTGAGCGTCACGTCGTCGACGGCGCGCAGGCCGCCGAAGGCGCGCGCGACACCCCCGAGGCGGAGCAGGGGCTTGTCGCCGAACATGCGTGGCTCGGTCGGCAGCGCGATGACGTTGTCGCGCGCTGCGGGCGCAGGCGCGCTTGGCACGCGTGCGACGAAACGGTCGCGGATGCGCCAGTAGATGCCGTCGGGCGCCAGCAGGATGATGGCGATGATGGCGACGCCGTAGACCACGCCCTGGATGCCCGGAATGATATGGCCGAGCTCCGCATGCAGCGTCTCGGCGAGCGGCACCAGCACGGCGGCGCCGATCACGGGTCCCCAGAAGGCGCCGACGCCACCGAACAGCGTGACGATCAGCGCCTGCGCCGAGACCAGCATGCCGAACATGCTCTGCGGCGTCACGACCAGCAGGATCACCGCATAGAGCCCGCCGGCGGCCGCCGCCATGGCGGCGCTCAGCATCATGGCGAGCATCTTCCAGCGCAGCGGATCGATGCCGGCCGCGGAAGCCGCGGGCTCGTTCTGCTTGATCGCGACGAGGGCGCGGCCGAAGCGCGAGCGCTCCACATGCAGCGACACCAGCATGCAGAGGACCGTGAGCGCGAGCGCGATCATCATGTAGGCGCGCGGATCCGAGAACTGCATATAGGCGGCGGGCGCCTCGCGCTTCATCGGCAGCGAGACCTCCTGCAGGCCGAGCCACTCGAAGACGTAGAGCATGGCGAGGGGATAGGCGAGCATGGAGAGCGCGAAATAGTGGCCGCGCAGGCGGAAGGTCGGAATGCCGATGGTCACGCCCGCGATCACGCCGACCACGACGCCGGCCGGAATGCCGATCCACGGCGTGATGTCGTACTTCACGAGCAGGATCGTCATGGTGTAGCCGCCCAGCCCGAAGAAGGCCGCGTGGCCGAACGAGATCATGCCGCTGTAGCCGCTCAGCATGTTCCAGGAGAGGCCCATGACGGCCCAGATCAGCACCAGCGTCATCATCAGCTGGTAGTAGGAGTTCTGCACCACGAGGCCGATCGCGAGATACGCGACGGCGAAGCCCGCGATCGCGAGATACTGGCGCATCAGGTGCGCTCCCAGACGCGGCCGAACATGCCCTGCGGGCGCAGGAAGATGATCAGCAGGAAGACCACGAAGATCGCGGTGTTCTGCAGCTGATAGGGCAGCACGAGCGTCGACATCTGCTGCACCAGGCCGATCGTGAGACCGCCCCAGAACGCGCCGAGGATCGAGCCCATGCCGCCGAGCACGACGCCCGCATACATCACGATGACGAACTCGAAGCCGATATAGGGCTGGAACGACTGCGTGCTGGCGATCAGCCCGCCCGCCACCGCCGTGATGCCGACGCCGAGACCGAAGGCGACGCGGTGCGCGCGGTCGACATCGATGCCGACGTAGGCGGCGGCGACCGGATTGTCGGCGGCGGCGCGTAGCGCCTTGCCAAGATTGGTGCGGGTGAGGAAGACGTAGAGGCCGATCGCGAACAGCACCGCCATCACGAACGAGATGGTGCGCGCCTGGTTGAGGAAGATGAGGCCGATCTCCCAGGACTCGCGCGAGAGCGGCGTCTGCACCGAGATCGGCGTCGAGCCGAACAGGATCAGGCCGCCATTGGCGAGCACCAGGGCGACGCCGAGCGTGAGGATGATCTGCGAGTAGTGGCCCTCGGCCTCGGCCGAGACGACGCGCGCGCCCGTCACGCGCGAGATGAGGAAGCGATGCAGCAGCCAGCCGATCGCGAACACGATCGGCCCCGCGAGTGCGGCGCCGACGATCGGCGCCACATAGGGGCCGAGGAAGAAGAGAACGCCGAAGCCGGTCACCAGATAGTAGGCGACATACATGCCGAGCATCATGAAGTCGCCATGGGCGAAGTTCACGACGCGCATCACGCCGAAAATGATACCGAGGCCGACGCACATCAGCCCGTAGGTGCCGCCCACCAGCAGGCCGGCCGCGAGCGCCTGGAAGAAATCGACCAGCATCCATTTCAATTCATCCACGGCGCACCCCGCGCGTGGATTTGAACGGACGGCTAGACAGAGTCTTGGCGCAGATGATCGTCACGCTGCCGCCTCCCCAACCGCAGGCTCTGACGGCCGTGTCGGTCATGCGAACTATACGGCGCGCGCGGAGCGTGGGGGAAGAGGAGGAGGGATGCGTGAGGGGATGCGGTGCATGCGTGAGACGTGATGACGCTCCCACTTCTCTCGTGGAGAGTCGGTGTGGGCGTGCGGCAAGCTCAGCGCGCTCCCTCCCCCCTTGTGGGGGAGGGTTGGGGAGAGGGGGCGGGCCGCAAACGCTGAGTATGCCGCAGACCCCCCTCCCTGCCCTCCCCCACGAGGGGGGAGGGAACCGCGCGGCACGGCTTCGTTGACGTGACGCCTTCCGTGTATGCGGCTCGTCCTCTACACCGACGGCCTCAACCTCGGAGCACCCCGCATGCCCAAGACCGCCCCCTATGGCTCCTGGCGTTCGCCGATCACCTCGGAGCTGATCGTCGCGCAGTCGATCACGCTGTCGGACGTGCGGATCGACGGCGATCACATCTACTGGCTGGAAGGGCGGCCGCAGGAGCAGGGGCGCTATGTGGTCGTGCGTGCTGACGGGACCGATGTGACGCCCAAGCCGTTCAATGCGCGGACGCGGGTGCATGAATATGGCGGCGGCTCGTGGCTGGTGCACGAGGGCCAAGTCTTGTTCTCGCATTTCGCGGACGGGCGGCTTTACGTGCAGGCCGACGCGGCGAGCGCGCCGCAGCCGATCACGCCGGCGCCACCGGCGCGGGAGCGCGATCTGCGCTTCGCGGACGGCTTGATCGACGCGCAGCGCAAGCGCTGGATCGGCGTGCGCGAGGATCACACCAAGGAGGGCGAGCCCGAGAACGCGCTCGTGGCGGTCGATATCACGGGCGGCGCCCATCCCGGGCGCGTGCTCGCGAGCGGCCACGATTTCTTCGCCTCGCCGCGGCTCTCGCCGGACGGACGCCGGCTCGTCTGGCTCACCTGGGATCATCCCGACATGCCGTGGAACGGCACGGTGCTGCATCTCGCCGAGCTCGACGCGCAAGGCCTGCCACAAACCACGAAGGAGATCGCGGGCAGCCGCACCGAATCCGTCTTTCAGCCCGAATGGCTCGACGATGATACCCTGCTGTTCGTCTCCGACCGCTCGGGCTGGTGGAATCTCTACGCCTACGATCTTGCGAGCGGCGCGACGCGGCCGCTTGCGCCCATGGCGGCGGAGTTCGGCATGCCGCAATGGGTGTTCGGCATGTCCACCTATGCGGTCGCGGGCAAGGACCGGCTGGTGTGCGGCTATTCGGAGGCCGGGCTCGGGCGACTCGCGCTGCTCGATCTCGAGAACGGAAAGCTCACGCCGATCAATCTGCCGTTCACCGAGTTCGGCTCGGTGCGCGCGTCAGGCGATCGCGTCGTGTTTCTCGCGGGCGCGCCCGATCGCCCGGGCTGCGTGGTGTCGCTCGATCTTTCAACCGGCGCGCATCGCGTGCTGAAGAGCTCGACCGATATCCTCGAGCGCGGCGAGCCGCGCATCGCGGATTATCTCACGCGCGTTGAGCCGATCGAATTTCCGACCAGTGGCGGCAAGACGGCCTTCGCGCTCTACTATCCGCCGCACAATCCGGATTATGCGGCGCCCTCCGGCGAGACGCCGCCATTGCTGGTGAAGTGTCACGGCGGGCCGACCTCGGCGGCCTCCAGCACGCTGTCGCTGCGCAACCAGTTCTGGACCAGCCGCGGCATCGCGGTGCTCGACGTGAACTATGGCGGCAGCACCGGCTTCGGGCGCGAATATCGCGAGCGGCTGCACCGCAGCTGGGGCATGGTCGATGTGGAGGACTGTATCAACGGCGCCAAGTATCTCGCCGACAAGGGACTGATCGACGGCAAGCGCGCCGTGATCACGGGCGGCAGCGCGGGCGGCTACACGGTGCTGGCCGCTCTGGTGTTCCACGATTTCTTCCAGGGTGGCGCCAGCCACTACGGCGTCAGCGATATCGCGGCGCTCGCGCGCGACACCCACAAGTTCGAGTCGCGCTATCTCGATTGGCTGATCGGCCCTTATCCGCAGGAGGAAGCGCTCTATCGCGAACGCTCGCCGCTGCATCACGCCGAGAAGCTGTCGAAGCCCGTGATCTTCTTCCAGGGTGACGAGGACCGCGTCGTGCCGCCGAACCAGACCGAGATGATGGTCGAAGCGCTGCGCCGCAAAGGCAATGCGGTCGGCTACGTGCTGTTCTCGGGCGAGCAGCACGGCTTCCGCCAGGCCGCCAACATCCAGCGCAGCCTGGATGCGGAGCTGCTGTTCTACGCGGTCGAGGTGTTCAGGACGGGGCTGACGTATTGAGACGGGACGGACGTATTGAAATGCGTCACGCGGCAACCTCGATCCCGTCATCCTGAGGTGCGAGGGCTCGTCGCGAAGCGACGAGCCAGAGCCTCGAAGGATGAACGGCCGAGGTGCCGCCACGAGTAAGCTGACCTGCCCGGGCCGTCGCCCTTCGAGGCTCGGCTGTTTCGCAGCCTCGCACCTCAGGGTGACGGTCGATGGGTTGGGGCGTGCGGAGAGAGCGGGTCGCTCCTACACCCGCATCTTCAGGCGATACGTGTAGAGATCCCCGCGGAACAGGCCCTCGACGTACTCCGCCATGCGGCCGTCGCGCGCGTAGCTTCGACGCTTGAGGAGGAGGCAGGGGATCGGGTCGGCGAAGCCGAAGATCTTGCATTCGGCCGGCGTGGGCGAGGCGGCTTCGATCGCCTGGTCGGCATGCGAGAGCGGAGCGCCGCATTCGGCGAGCTTGGCATAGACCGACTGCGAGAGGTCCGCGTCGAGCAGGCCCGGCGCCAGCGCGATATCGTACCAGGCGACCTCGTGCGACAGGGGCACGTCGTCGCCCTTGCGGATGCGCACGAGCTTCAAGAACTCCGCGGTCGAGGGCAGACCGAAGATCGACGCGATCGAGCGGTCGCGCACCACCTTGCGCTCGAGGATCTGGGTCGAGGGCACGCGGCCGAGCTCGCGCATCTCCTCGGTGAAGCCCTTGAGCCGGTCCATGCCGGGATGCAGATGCTGCCCGCGATCCTCGACGATGGAGCCGAGCCGGCCATGCGCGCGCAACAGCTTGCGCTGGCGCAACGCGTTGTAGCTCCGCTGCACCGTGACGCGGCTCACGCCAAGCTTCTCGGCGAGCTGGCGCTCGGCGGGCAGCGTGGTGCCGGGGGCGAGCGAGCCGTCCTCGATCAGCGCCGTGAGCTGCTGCTCGAGCTGCTGATACATGGGCATCGCGGTATCATCGCGCAGATGCAACAGGTCGAGCAGCGAGGGACGACGCCCGGCCGCCGCCGGGCGGTCATCGTCTTTTTCGGGCGCGCTTGAATCCGAGTTGTCCATGAGCGTAAGCATTGATGCATAAGCGCTTTCGCTCCGTTGCACAATGGTAATGGCGGATGACCGAGCCTGGGCCGATCTTCGTCTTGGCGAGTTTCGTTGCGGCATGTTCGGCCAAGGTTTCGCGGCTGCCGCAGCCCGGCGAGTCGCAAACCGCACAGGCCTTCACGCTGGAGGCGGGCGGCAAGGGGCTGAATCTCGCGATGGGTGCGCGGCGTCTGGGCGCGCAGGTCGACGGCCTGCTGGCGATCGGCGACGACTTGTTCGCAGCGCTTGCCGCGCCGGCGCTGGCGCGTGCCGGACTGCCGGAGCGCATGCTGCGGCGCTTTGACGGCCCGACCGGCAGCGGGGTCGGTTTCACCGACCAGCACGGTGAAAACTGTCTCGCGGTCTTCCCGGGCGCCAACCTGCGGCTGTCGGCCGCCGAGGTGCGCGCCGCGGCGGAGCCGGTCCGGCAGGCGAAGCTCGTGCTGGCTCAGTTCGAGGTCGGCGATGCGCCGATCGCCGAGGCGTTCCGGCTTGCTCGCGCGAGCGGCGCGCGGACCTTGCTCAACCCCTCGCCGTTTCGCGCCATCGATCCCGACATCCTGGCGCACTGCTCGATCCTCGTTCTCAACCGCGTGGAGGCCTTTGCGGCGCTCGGACTCGAGGCCTCGAAGCGCGCCGAGCCGGAGGCGATGCAGGATCTCGCGGCGCAGTTGATGGCGGGCGGGCCCGAGGCCGTCGTCGTGACGCTCGGCGCCGATGGCGCGCTGCTGTGCCGGCGCGATGCGGCGCCGTTGTATCAGCCCGCCTTCGAGGTCGAGACCGTCGATACACTCGGGGCCGGGGATGCATTCGCGGCGGGGCTCGCGGTAAGCCTTGTGGAAGGTCACGGATGGGCCCTGGCGTTGCGCCGCGCCGCGGCGTGCGGAGCGCTCGCGACGCGCAAGCTCGGCGTGTTCGACGCACTGCCGACACGCGAGGAGCTGGAGAATTTTCTGAAGCCGTGACTCAGACCGTGCGATGCGTGCGCTTGGCCGCGAGCAGGACGGCGGCGCGTAAGGCGAGCAGCGCGAGCGCGCCGGCGGCGAGGAGCTGCGCGAGGCGGACGTCATGCGGCCCGACGGCGCCGAAGGCGTGCGTCGCGAACCATGTTGCGGACGAGGTGGTGCCGATCAGCATCAGCACGATGCGATGGGTCGGCAGCATGGCGGCCTGGTGACGGATGAGCTCGGCCAAGCCGGTGCGCTCGTTCACCACGGGCGCGCCGGCCATGAGCTGGCGCAGCTCGCTGCGGAACTGGCAGGTCAGCACCGCCAGCAGCACGAAGCCGGTCGCGATCGTCAGCGCGGCGACGGCCAGCACCGAGACCGGGATCAGCTCGACGCCGCCGGGCTGCGTGCGCGCGACGGCGGCCAGCACGGAGACGAGGATCGCAGGCGCCATCACGAGCCAGGCCGTCATGCGCAGCACTTGGCGCCACTCGCGCATCAATTCGACGATGGCCGAGCGCTGCGGCTCGCTCACGCGGTAATGGGCGGCGAAGCGCGTGCTGAGATACGCGCCGAAGCCGAGCAGGCCGGGCGCAAAGATGAAGCCGCCGCGGGTCGGCTTGAAATAGGCTTCGAAGTCCTCTGATACCGCCATGACCCGCCTCCGCGAGACCAGCCCGAGTCTTGGTCGCGCGCGGCGAGCGAAAGGTTCGATGCCTCGGGCATGAACCTGGCGGACCGGGATCGCGACGAACCAGCGGTTTCCCGACACCCAGGATGTCGCCATGCGCGCCGCTCTTGCCTGTCTGCTCCTTGCCTGCGCCGGCCTGCAGGCCGCGCAGGCGGCCGAGAGCCGCTACACCTCGATCGAGAACAAGGTATGCCGGTTCGATCCGGTGGGCGACGAGCCGGGCGAGGCGGACGATCAGCTCAAGACCTGCCCGGGACTTGGCGGCACGCAGGTGCTGGTCAATCCGTTCCACGCCATGCTGCGCATCGGCTTCGCCTGGCCCGGCAAGCCGAAGGTGGACATGGCGCTGCCGGTCGTGACCGCCTGGAGCGCGGGCATGAAGGTGGAGTGGCGCGGCGTGACCACGCGCAAAAGCTTCGAGCCCTATGCGGCGACCGTGCGGATGCTCTATCGCGAGGAGGATAAGCCGGGTCAGCAGCAGGTGCTCGCCGTCATGCGTGTGAAGCGCGGCGAGGCGTGCCTGATGGGCGCGGTCGATATTCGCGCCAATCCGAACGGCTACGAGCTCGCGCGCGAACTTGCCGACACGGCACCGCGGTTCGACTGCAAGACCGACAAGGCGCGCATCGTCGGCGTCGAGACCGAATGGGCGAAGAACCTGGTCGCGGAGGAAGATCCGTATGGAGCGAAGCGCGCGCGCTAACTGGAGCCCGGTCGTGATACGCGCTCGTATTTTGGCGTTTGCCGCGCTGTGCCTGTTCCCTGCCGCCGCGGAGGCCGCGGAAGCCGCGAGTGTGCTGCGCGGCCGCGGGACGGAGTTCTGCTACGGCGTCACGTATGCGCGACAGACGGCGGCGAAGCAGACGCTCAAGGAGCTCTTCGTCTCCAAGAGCTTCGCGGCGGACCCGACCTCTGAAGGCAAAATGTTCACGGCCGAGGAACGCGCCGAGGACGACAAGGGGCGCGAGTACCAGCACATCGAGGTGGCGCGGCGCCAGCGCAATGGCGCGGTGCGCTTCCACAGCCTCGAATGCGGCGAGGACAAGGGCACCTATCAGTGCACGGCCGGCAGCGAGGAATTCGCCGAGCGCAATATCGATCTCAAGCCCGACGGCGATGCGCTGATCGCGCGTGTCGAGGGAGATCGCACGCGCTATCGCCTTACGCCGCGGCCGATGGAGGAGTGCCGCGCCTGGCAGAGGCGCGATCGTCCGGCCTGGACCGCCAAGTGGGCCCCGCTGCGCGTGCGTTATGCGGAGCGCGCGCCCGTGTGCCTGACGCTCGCCGGCAAGGCGTCGCGGATCGCGGGGCTGACGCTGCGCGTGAACAAGCCGGTCGAGATCGATCCGAGCCCGAAGATCGCGCACACGATGCTGCGCGTCACCTTCACCTTGCGGCTCGCGGACGGCACCGTGCGCGAGCGCAACACACGCTGCGATGGGATCGGGCACCGGCTCGGCTGCACCTATGGATATGGCGTGCTCTATCTGGAGGTCGCGGGCGAGCGCGCGGTGCGCGTGTTCGAGCGACAGGCGCGCGCGGGCGAGAAGAGCGAGCTCGAAGCATTCTTCGACGTGTCGCTGCCGAAATCCGAGCGCAGCTTCCGGCTCGAGGAGGCCGAGCTTTCGGCCTGCCCGGCGCCGTAAGACTCACGTGCTCGCGACGTAGTCCTCGATCGGCCGCACGATCTTGCCCTCGCGCATCGGCACGCAGTCGGGCGGAAACTCCTGATGCAGCCGGCCGCCTGCGTCCGCCACCATGTCGAGAAAACGATCGAGGTGGCGCATGGCGCCGCTCGGCAGGTCGTGCAGCACCATCAGGGTCCAGGACTGCGCCTTGCACTGGTCGAGCGCGCGCGCGACCCAGCCGTCCGCGTCGTCCCAATCGCGCGGGATCGCGTTCCACAGCACCACGGTGAAGCGCTCGGCCGCGAGATGATCCACCACGCCCTGGGACAGCAGATGCGGCCCGAGCCGGCCCTGGCGGCCGAAGGGGCGGAACAGGCGCTGCGGCTCGGCCAAGGGGCCGAGCGCGGCCTGCGTGCGCGCGATCTCGTCGAGCGAGATCTCCTCCTCGAGCTGTCCGAGGGGGACGTCGTGACTCCAGGTGTGATTGCCGATCCAGTGACCCTCGGCCTTGGCACGGGCCGCGAGAGCGCGGCCTTGCGGCGTCGCGAGCTTGGCGCCGATCACGAAGAAGCTCGCGCGGATCGCGCGGCGCGCCAGCGTGTCGAGCACGAATGGCGTCACATCGGGCTCGGGCCCGTTGTCGAAGGAGAGGGTGAGATCGAACACGTGAATACTGCCAGGATGCGAGTCGCCCCGTCATAGCATTCACGCCCGGGGCGAAAGCAACCCGCGTCTGAGTGCGGGTCCGCCAACGGCCCTTCGCCTTCAGTCGGTGTTCCTGGCGGTCACCTTCCAGGAACTCGTCGGCATGAAGATGCCGTTCGGTCGCTGATAGGCGGCGAGTTCCGACTTCAGGGCTGCGGCGATCTCGGCGTGCCGCTGCTCGGCAAGCGCGCCAGCTTCGCGATAGACCTCACCCGCCGGCCCGAGCGCAAGCTGGAAGCTGACCGCCTCATCCAGATCCCGACCCACCAGCACATCCACATCGATTCGCTCGAAAGAGATGTCCCGGTAACCCGCGATCTCGAGCTGCTTGGTCACCACGGTGGGATCGGCCATGGAGAAAGGTCCCGGCCCGCACGTCTGTGCGTTCTCGCCGGGCCGCGGCAGAAGGCGCAGCACGATCTCCTTCGGCAGCGCGAGCCAGGCGTTCTCGGCCAAGGCGCGCCACACGATCATGGTCATGGCCCCGCCGGGCTTGAGACTTTTGCGCATGTTGCGCAGGGCCGCGACCGGGTTCTCGAAAAATTGGGTGCCGAAGCGCGAGAAGCAGAAATCGTAGGTGGGCGTGAACGGATAGGTCTGAACGTCCGCATCCACGAAGGTGACGTTCTCGATGCCCTGCCTGCGAGCGTCGTCGCGCCCGAAGGCGAGGAAGGCCTCGCAGCAGTCGATCGCCAGCACCGAGCCGCGCGGGCCGACAAGCCGCGCCAGCTCGATGGCGGTGTCGCCGAATCCGCAGCCGACGTCGACCACCCTGTCGCCCGGACGGACGTTGAGGGTGGGAAACACCTTGGCGCTGTGGAGCGTCAGGCCGCCGACCACGATGTGGCGCCAGTGCACGAATTTCGGCACCAGCACGCGATTCCAGAAATCGACATGCTCGCTTTTCGGGGCAAGTGCGATCTCGGCATTGCTCATCGTCATTCTCCCGTCTCGCGATGCGCGGCGTGGGGGCGCATCGGTGGATCGCCCCCCGCTTGCGCTAGGCTGCGGCGGCAGCCGTCGGGTCGAGCACGCGCCGTACCTCGGAGATCCTGTTGGCCGGAAATCCGCTCATCTCGGCGTGCTTGCGGACGAAGGATTCGTTGTTGGCCATGTAGACGCAGTAGATCTTGTCGTCCGTAACGTAGGACTCGATCCACTGCACGTCCGGCGCGAGCTGCGCCAGCACGCTGTTGGATTTCTGCGCGGCCTCGCGGAACTGCTCGCGTTGCGCCGAGCCGATCCCGGGCATGTCGCGTTCGATGATGAAGCGTTTCATGACGATTCCTCCATGGCTGAATGGGGCGCGGATCAGTTGCTCTTCCGCGGGTCGTCCGCCGGGTTCACATAGGTGATGCCGAACGGCCCGACGCCGTGCACCTGGATGACGGTCGGCTCGCTGAACCAGGCGTAGTGCGCCATGCCCTTCTGCGCGACCGCGAAGCCGCCGGCCTTGACGGCGGCGCTCTTCGCCTCGTCGAATTTCTCGCCCATGCCGATGTTGAACGTGCCCGAAATCACCGTGACGTGCTCGTCGGTCGGATGGGTGTGCGGCGCGATCCGATAACCCGCCGGCATCCGGGCCCTGATCACGAAGGGCATTCCCTCCTTGCCGGGATCGCCCGAGAGGACCGCGATCTCGCTGCCCTTGGGCAGCGCGGGCGGCGCCGGGCCCCACTTCAAGGTATCGGGGGATTGGACGACGTGATTGTCCATTGCGGATACGCAAAACGGAAGCGCGATCGTCAGGATCGCGGCTCCCAGCGATGCAGAGCAGATCTTGCGGTGTCGTGCCGACATGATGGTCTCCCTCGAGAGTGGTGGGGCCGGCAGGAGCGACCGGTCAGGCGTGGGAGCGCACCAGTCCGGTCCATCCGGCTCGGCCCGGAGTGTGCAGGCACTGTGAGTCGATGGAAAATGCCGAGAATTGATCGCGCCGATACGTGTCGTGCATCAGGAGCGCCCGGCCGTGGAATTGCACGAGGTCCGCTATTTCCTAGCCGCCTGCGAGAGCATGAACTTCCATCGCGCGGCCGAGCAGTGTCATGTCACGCAGCCAGCGCTCACGCGCGCGATCCAGAAGCTGGAAGCCGAGCTCGGCGGCCATCTGTTCCGGCGCGATCGCAGCGGCGTGCAGCTCACGGATTTCGGACGCCTGATGCGCCCGCATCTCGAGGAGGTGCTCGGCCGCACGCGCAATGCGCAACAGGTCGCGCGCAGCTTCCTCCGGCTAGAGGCCGCGCCGCTCACCCTCGGCGTGATGTGCACCATCGGCCCGCTGCGCTTCGTCGGCTTCCTCAATGCGTTCCGCGAGCAGCATCCGGGCGTGGAGCTGAGCTTGGTGGAGAGCGTGCCGCCGCGACTCACCGAGCTCTTGCTCGAGGGCAAGCTGGACATCGCCTTGCTGGCGCAGCCCGGCGCGTTCGATCCGCGGCTGATGGCGGAGCCGATCTATCGCGAGCGCTTCGGCCTCGCCTTCGCGGCCGGCCATCCGTTCGAGCAGCGCAACACGCTGCATGTGAGCGACGTGCGCGGCGAAACCTATCTGTCGCGCATCAACTGCGAATTCCGCGACCAGCTGGCGGAGCTCTGCGGCAGCTACGGCGTTAACATCAATCGCGGCTTCCGCAGCGAGCGGGAGGACTGGATCATGGCCATGGTCGCGGCAGGCATGGGCATCTGCTTCCTGCCCGAGTATTCGGCGACCCATCCGGGCATCCGCCATCGGCTGGTCGAGCCCGAGGTCGAGCGCGAAGTGTCCCTCGTCTCGGTGCGCGGCCGCGCGTTCTCACCCGTCATCGTGAGCTTCATGGACGCGGTGCGTAGCTACGACTGGCACGGCCGCGCGACCGACAGCGAGCACAGCGCCTGACGCCTCAAGCCGCGGGTGCAGCCACTGTCGCGCCCTGCGGGCGGATCTCGCGCTCGCGCCGGCCGGCGGTCTGCCAGATCAGCGTGCGCCGTTCGAGGGCGCGCGCCATCAGGTCGAAAAGGATCGACATCAGGAGGATCATCAGGATGGCGCCGAAGACATGCGCGCTGTCCAGGATGGTGCGGTAGCGCGTCACCAGATAGCCGATGCCGGCCGCCGAGGTGAGCATCTCGGAGACGACGACGCCGATGATGGTCAACGCGCCGCCGAGGCGCAGGCCCGTCAGCACGGTCGGGATCGAGGCCGGGATGATGACGCGCGTGATCTGCTGCGGAATGGTGGCGCCCATGCTGCGCGCCGCGAGGAGGAGTTGCGCATCGATGGTGCGGATGCCGGCCGCGGTCGAGAGCATCACGGGGAAAAAGCCGTAGACGCCCGCGAACAGGATCTTGGACTCAGAGCCGATGCCGAACCAGGCCGTGAAGATCGGATAGAGGATCACGATCGGCACCGCGTAGAGGCTGGAGAACACCGGCAGCAGCAGGTTGCGCAGCAGCGCCAGCCCTCCGACCAGCGCGCCGACCAGGATGCCGAAGCCGCAGGCGATCAGCATCGCGAAGGCGACCTCGTAGAGCGTCACCGCGAGCGCCTCCGCATATTCGCGCCAGTCCGCGCCGAGCACGCGAAGGGTGCTGGAGAGCGACGGGAGGAACAGCTCAGGGATCAGGCCCGTGCGCGGCATCAACTCCCAGACGACGAGCAGCGCGACGAGGATGAGCCAGCGGACGGTGGCGGGGGCGGGGCGATGCGCAATGCTCATGATCTGCCCCCCGTAAGGAGGGCAGTGCGCCCGCGCTCTCTCCCCCGCTTGCGGGGGAGAGTTGGAGAGGG
>JAEYAU010000040.1 GCA_023404705.1 Pseudomonadota bacterium | reverse complement strand
CCCCCGCCGCGCGCGGGGGAGTGTCCGTGCAGGTGCGCACCCGCACGGAAGCGAGATCAGATGATGAGATCGGCGGAGCCGAGCACGGTGCCGGGCGCCATCACGACCGCGACCGCGAAGTCGCCGTTGCTGAAGTACCCGTTGTGATCCTGGTCGACGCCGACATAGGAGTAGTTCGTGCCGTCGATCGAGATCCCGTCCACGACGAGCAGATCCGAGATGTCGAAGGAGAGCTGCGACAGGTCGATCTTGTCGTGGTACTTCGTGAAATCGAGGATCACGTCCTGCGGCTTCCAGTTCGCCATCTCGCTGTCGTTCAGCGACGTGAACACGAACGTGTCCTGGCCGGCGCCGCCCGTCAGCCTGTCGATGCCGCGGCCGCCCGTGAGCGCGTCGTTGCCCTCGCCGCCGGACAGCTCGTCATTGCCGTCGAGCGCACGGAGTTCATCACTGCCCTCGCCGCCCGAAAGCACGTTGGCGCCATTGGTGCCGATGATGGTGTCGTTGTGGGCCGAGCCCGTGACGTTCTCGATGCCCTCGAGCCGCGGTGGCTGGTACGGCGAAGGACGATGATAGGGAGCGTCCGAGACGAAGCCATGTAAAAGGCTGACATAGAGGCCCGCGTCGCTGTCGAGGCGGAGCGTGTCGATGCCCTCGCCGCCGCTGACGCTGTCGTCGGCGCCGTCGATCACCAGCGTGTCGTCGCCATACCCGCCTTCGAGGCGGTCCGCGCCGAGGCCGCCGTCGAGATAATCGGCGCCGCCGCCCCCCTTCAGCGTGTCGTCGCCGCCGAGGCCGTAGAGCGCGTTGTTACCCATGTCGCCGGCCAGCGTGTCGTTGTGGCCCGAGCCGTAGACGTCCTCGATATTGACGAGCGTGTCGCCTTCGGCGGTGCCGCCCATGCCGCCGCCCGCGCTCAGGCTCACCAGCACGCCGCTCTGCGAGTCCTCGTAGCTCACCGCATCGCGGCCCGCGCCGCCGTCGATATAGTCGGCGCCGCCGCCGCCCTTGATGGTGTCGTTGCCGCCGAGACCGAAGATCGTGTCGTTGCCGGCATTGCCGATGATCTGGTCGCTGCCATTGGTGACGCCGTCATTGGCGTTGATCACCTCGCCGGCGGGGTTCTTGCCTTGCACGTAAGCCATGGTGGTGTCTCCATCTGGATGTTTGGAGGGCACCGCCGAAGCCCAACGGAGCGGGTAGTCGGGCGGACGCACGCGGATGTTCAGCCGCGTGGGAGGGAGAGCGACAATGTGTGATGGGAGTCACAAGGGGGGCGCAGGCGATCTTGCCTACAGCGCACACCGCCCGATGTCCCGTCATCCTGAGGTGCGAGGGTTCGTCGCGTAGCGACGAACGCGAGCCTCGAAGGATGCACGGCCGAGGCGCTGCAGCGAGCGTGCTGCACGGCACGGGCCGTCGCCCTTCGAGGCTCGGCCACGATGTGGCCGAGCACCTCAGGGTGACGGATCGAGGTGGGAGTTCGCGAAGGCGCCGCTACGACGCGCGCTTGCTCTTCTCCGCGCCCTTCTTCGCGGCGCTCTTCTTCTTCGCGCTCGTCTTCGCGCCACCCTTCCGCCCCGCCGCGGCCTTCTTCGCGCGCGTGCCGCGCTGATCCGCGACCGCGAGCTGCACGCCTTCGCCCGGGCCGAGGCTCTGGAGCGCGGCGCGGCCGAGTCCGACCGTGACGGCGCCGGCGGCGGCGCGCAGCACTTCCTTGGTGATGTCGGCGTTCTTCGCCTCGCCCTTCTGCCGCTTGAGCAGGACGGCTGCGGCCGCGCCCGCCGCCGCCAGCATGGCGTCGGTCAGCAGCTTCTTGCCGATGGGCGATGCGAACAGCCCCTGCACGGCGCTCGACTTGCGCACGGCCTCCGGCACCGGCACGCCCGCGATTGTCTTCGGCACCACTTGCTTGGCCATGTTTCGCTCCTGAATTGTCGTGCTGCACCCCTGCGCCTGTTGAACGTCAGCCCGGGAACAAAGTTCCATCTCCTCTGCGTGACATGCATGCCAAAGCGCGCGGCGCTCGGCTAAGCTTCGCGCCGGGAGGACTTCATCATGCGTCTTGGTCTCGCCGCCGCCGCGTTGCTGCTCGCCGCCACGCTCGCATCGCCCGCTTTCGCGCAGCCCGCCGACCTGGTGCTGCGCAACGCCCGGATCCACACGGTCGATGCGAATTGGAGCATCGCGCAGGCGATCGCGATCCGCGGCGACCGCATCGTCGCGGTTGGCGACAATGCCGCGATCGAGGCGCACACCGGGCCCTCGACCCAGGTGATCGACCTTAGCGGCCGCACCGTGGTGCCCGGGCTCATCGACACGCATCTGCATCAGATGCTGCATGGGCTGAACTCGCGGGGCGTGCAGCTGCTCGACGCGCGCTCGGTCGCGGATGTGCAGCGGAAGATCGCGGAGCGCGTGAAGGAGACGCCGCCGGGCGACTGGGTGATGGCGAGCTCCGGCTGGCACGAGAGCATTCTGGCCGAGGGCCGCATGCTGGTGCGCCAGGAGCTCGATGCGGTGGCGCCCGACCATCCGGTGTTCATCCCGCGGGGCGGCCATGTCGTCACGGTGAACAGCCGCGCGCTCGAGAAGGCCGGCATCACGCGCGACACGCCCAATCCTTCGGGTGGCGTGATCGTGCGCGACGAGAGCGGCGAAGCGACCGGCGTGCTGCTGCAGAACGCCGCCAACCTGGTGCGCCGCATTCTCCCCGCGCCGCCTCCGCCGCCGACCGCGGCCGAACTGCTGAAGGGCGCGATGCGCGACCTCAACCGCTACGGCATCGTCGGCGTGGTCGAGCCCGGCGTCGACGAGCGCGCCATGGCGCTTTACGCCGCCGTGCGCGACAAGGGCGAGATGACCGTGCGCACCGACGTGCTCTACCGCGCGATCACGCGCGAGCAGTTCGAGAAGGGCATCGCGGCGATCAAGGCGCAGAAGCAGGACGACTGGCTCCGCTTCTCCGGCATCAAGGTGCCGCTCGACGGCGGCGTCGAGGGCGGCCGCATGCGCTGGCCCTACGCGATCGTGCCGGGCGAGCAGCCGAACCCGGAATATCGCGGCGTACTGCTGCTGCCGCCCGGCGGCGAGGATGAACTGCTGGCCGCGCTCCGGCTTGCAGCCGGAGCCGGCCTGCAGGTGCAGACCCATGCGGTGGGCGACGAGACCATCGACCTCATCGTGCGGCTCTATGGCGAGGTCGACAAGGAGCGCCCGATCCGAGACCTGCGCTGGACCGTGATGCACATCTTCCATCCCTCGGACTCCGCGCTGCGCCAGATGGCGCAGCTCGGAGTGATGGCCACCGCCCAGGACCACCCCGTGCTGCTCGGCCACAACCAGCGCCGCTGGTGGGGCGACGAGCGCGCCGCCTACGCGATCCCGATCCGGAAGATGATTGATGCCAGCGCATGTTCCGGCGAAGTGGGCACCGGTTCGCCGACAAGAACATGCGTCAACCAAAAAATCGTCGTCGGCGGCGGCACCGACGGCCCCGTCGTCCCGGTCGACCCCTTCCTCTCCATGTGGTGGATGACCACCCGCCAGGTCCTGAAAGGCTACGTGTTGGGGGCGGAGCACGCCATCACGCCGAAAGAGGCGCTCGCCCTCTACACCATCAACAACGCGCGCGTGCTGGGCGTGGAGAAGGACCGCGGGAGCCTGGAAGCGGGCAAGCTCGCCGACCTCGCGGTGCTGTCACAGGACATCCTCGCGGTGGCGCCGGATCAGATTAGGGAGACGAAGGCGGTGATAACGGTGGTCGGGGGAAAGGTGGTGTGGAGGGATGGGATGTGATTATCATCGGCGAGTCAGGTCGACACACTTCAAGGATCGATCTGCGAGCCGCCAAACCCGATGGACGACACTAGCCGCGACGCCGCCATTCGCTTAGCCGCCTTTGACCACGTAAGTCGGCTGAGCGAGACGCATGTGCGCCTCACAGCAGTCGAACTGCGGCCAGGCTTCATCTTCGCCGGCCAACGAATTCCGCTGATGAACCCTCAGCGCGGCATCTTCAAGCCAAAACAGCTGCGCTACCTGCTGTCGATTAAGACGGTGTTTCCTAGACCTGGCGGGAGAGTCTGGTACGACGATCAGAAGCACGTTCACCGCCAGATTTTCGACGGAGATGAGACGATTGATTACGCGTTCATGGGAGAAGATCCCAACGCGGCAGACAATCGTTGGCTTCGCGAGGCATACGAGAACCAAGTTCCCATCATCTATTTCCTTGGGATTGCGCCCGGACGATATCAGGCAATGCTTCCAGCCTTCATCGCGGGTTGGGATTCGGCGGGATTAAAAGCTCGTGTCATCTTCGGCGTCCCGGATTCCCGCTCTCTTGCCCCTCCGGCCACGGCGCCCGAACGCCGCTATGCCCTTCGCACGGTCAAACAGCGCCTCCACCAGGCCTCGTTCCGGGAAGCCGTAATCACGGCTTACGACGGCAGATGTGCCCTTTCCGGGCTCCCAGAGTCACTGCTCCTAGACGCAGCTCACATCGTGTCGGACAGCAACGAACAACTCGGACAACCTATCGTCTCAAATGGCATCCCCCTTTCGAAGATTCATCACGCTGCTTTCGATGCGCATCTGATTGGCATTGATGCCGATTACAAGCTTCACGTCTCAGATCGGTTACTGGCTCAGAATGATGGTCCAATGCTTGAGGCGCTGAAGCGCCTCAAGGGGGGCGTGCTGCGGAAACCAAGCCGATTGGAGGACTGCCCTGACCGAGACAGGCTCGCGATGAGGTTCGAACGTTTCAAGGCCGTCGCTTAGTCTCAATCGCAAAATCTTCTTTCGTTGTGCTATCTCAAGGCCTCTCGGTCTGAATGTCCACGGTTGGCCTTCATACCCGCTCAGGACGGAACCGTTTATTCTGATTTACAGAAAACATCCTTGACTCCCCCGACTTTCGGAAGTAATATCCCTACCGAAATCCATGCTGTGACATCCGCGCCCGGGGCTCTGCCGCGGGCGTTTTGCGTTTCGGGCCAGGCGCTTCACGCGCCGGCCGGGCGCATGACGGGTGGCGGGCGGATTTCGCGGGCGTCGCGCCCGCTTTGACGCAACCTCCCCCAAACACACATCATGGAGAACTCCCATGCCCAGCACCAAGGGCGGCACGCGATCCCGCGCGGGCCGTAAGCCCAATGTCGAGACCAGGATCACGCGCGAGGTGGTCGAGCGCGTGGCGGCGAGCGGCGTCACGCCGCTCGAGGCGATGGTGCAGATCATGCACGCCTCGCTCGGCGCCAAGAAATACGCGATGGCGCTGCGCGCCGCGATGGGCGCGGCGCCCTATATGCATCCGCGGCTCGCGGCCGTGCAGCACAAGGTGGCGCTCACGGTCGAGAAGCGACCCGAGCAGATGAGCGATGCGGAGATCCAGCAGGAGATCGCCGCCCTCATGACGCAGATGGCGCAGGCCGGATGCACGATGCACATCTCGCCGGAAGGCGGCTACGTGAAGGACGAGAGCGGGACGGTGTTCACGCTGCCGGGGACGGTGGTGCCGGGGGCGGCGGCGTAGGGGGTTAGCTGCGGACTCAGCACCGCGTGCGCAAAGGCGGGATCTCGACCTCGCGATATCGCGGGCGCTTGGGCCGCCTTTGCACACCCTACGAAGCGTGCACTACCCGCTGTTGCGCAGCCCCGCCGCGATGCCGTTGATGCAGAGGTGGATGCCCTCGACGACGCGCGGGTCGGCGTCGCCGGCGCGGTGGCGGCGGATCAGCTCGATCTGCACGTGGTGCAGCGGGTCGATATAGGGGAAGCGGTTGCGGATCGAGCGGGCCAGCAGCGGGTTCGACTCGAGCAGCGTCTGCTGGCCCGTGACGGCGAGCAGCGCCTCGACGGTCGCGTACCATTCGGCGCAGATCGCGGCGAACACCTTCTCCCGCAGCGCGCCGTCGGCGACCAGCTCGGCATAGCGCGAGGCGAGCGACATGTCGCTCTTGGCGAGCACCATGTCCATGTTGGAGAGCGTGGTCGCGAAGAACGGCCAGTCTCGCGCCATCGCGCGCAGGCGCGCAAGGCCGTCCGGATTCTCCTTCAGGAAGGCCGACACCGCGGCGCCGAAGCCGAACCAGCCGGGCAGCATCACGCGGCACTGCGACCACGAGAACACCCAGGGGATGGCGCGCAGGTCCTCGATGCGCGTCGATTTGGTGCGCGAGGCCGGGCGGCTGCCGATGTTGAGATTGGCGATCTCGCCGATCACGGTCATCTCGCGGAAGAATTTTTCGAACCCCTCGGTCTCGTAGACGAGGCCGCGATAGGCGCGCCAGGCGCGCGCCGACAGATCGTCCATGATGGCGATCCACGCGGGCTCGGGCTGCACGCGGACATCGTCGAGCAGCGAGGCCGCGAAGGTCGCGGCCGCGAGCGCCTCGAGGTTACGGCGGCCGAGCTCGGGGTTGGAGTATTTCGCGGCGATCACCTCGCCCTGCTCGGTGACGCGGATCTGGCCCGCCACCGCGCCGGGCGGCTGCGCCAGGATCGCCTGATAGCTCGGGCCGCCGCCGCGGCCGATCGAGCCGCCGCGCCCGTGGAACAGGCGCAGCGTCACGCCATGCTTGCGCGCGACCTCGACCAGCGCGAGCTCGGCCTTGTAGAGCTCCCAGGTCGAGGTGAGATAGCCGCCGTCCTTGTTCGAGTCCGAATAGCCGAGCATCACCTCCTGCGTGTCGCCGCGCGCCGCGACCAGCGCGCGATAGCCGGGCAGCGACAGCAGGGCGTCCATCACGGCGCCGCAGCCGCGCAGGTCGTCGATGGTCTCGAACAGCGGGACGATGTCGAGGGCGAGGCTGGGCGCGCGCGTGTGCGCGCCTGGCGAGGCGCCTGCGCTCCCTCCCCCGCTTGCGGGGGAGGGTTGGGGAG
>JAEYAU010000281.1 GCA_023404705.1 Pseudomonadota bacterium | reverse complement strand
GGGGGGGGGGGGGGGGGGCCCCCTGGCGGCAAACTCAGAGCAAGCGGCGGCCCCCTCTCTGTCTCTCTCCCGCAAGCGGGGGAGAGGACCGGAGGTGCGCGTCTTCGTCAAACGTCTGCGGAGCTTGCGGAGAAGGCAGGACGCAAAGCACGCAGCGGCGCAATAGCGCCAGCCGCGCCTCACTCCACGACGACCTTCACCTTGCTGCCGACCTTCAGCGCTTCGCCCTTGTTCAGGCCGTTGATGATGAGGAAGCGGTCGAGCGGATGGTCGGCGACGTCCATGCGGCGGGCCAGGAGCTCCGACGTGTCGCCGCTCTTCACGGTGACGATGCGCAGGCGGAGCGGCTTGGCGCCCTGGATCTCGGAGAGCGACATGCGGCGGAAGGTGTTCACCGACTTGCGGAACTCGTCGTCCATGTCGGCCGCCTTCTGCTTGGAGGCGAAGATGAAGCGGTAGACGTCGCTGCCGAAGCGGATCGCGAACAGGCGGAAGGTCCACTGGTCGCCGCGCGCGGCCGCGGTGGCGGCCTGGAAGCCGTTGATGTTGAGCGCCTCGACCGAGCGCGCGTCGACGTTCTCGATCCAGCCGGAGTTGAGATAGTCGGTGAGCGCCTGCTCGGCCGGCACCTGGACGACGTCGAGGCGCAGCGCCTGGCCGCCGCCGGCGCGCACGCCGAGCACCGCCTGCGCGGTGTTCTCGAGCGTGAAGCCCTCCGGCGCCGTGAAGGTGAAGCCGAGCCGCGGATGCAGGAAACGACGGCCGCGCACGAACCCTTCGCTCGGGTCCTCGCCGTAGACGAGGCCTTCGAGCGCCGCGAGATAGGTCTCGCGGTCGCGCGCGACGTCCCCCGGCGCGCGGTGCTGGCGCGCATTGGCGAGCGCAACATTGATGCGGTCCGGCGTCGAGGGATGCGACGACAGATAGTCCATGAAGCGCGGATCGGTGCCGGCGGCCTGCGCCTTGAGCTCCGCGTTGCGGCCCATGGCGGTGAGGAAGCGCGTCGCGCCGTAAGGGTCGAAGCCGGCGCGCGCCGAGATGCCGACGCCGATGCCGTCGGCTTCGAGCTCCTGCCCGCGCGAGAAGGTGGCGAGCGAGATCTTGGAGCGCGCGAGCGCCAGCGCGCCCATGTTGGGATCGTTGAACACGTCGTTGGCGACGCGCGTCACCAGCGCGGCCTGGCGCGCCTGCGCCTCGCGGATGGCGGCGTGGCGCGCGATCACGTGGCTCATCTCGTGAGAGAGCACGGAGGCGAGCTCCGAGGTGTCGTTCGCGAGCGAGAGCAGGCCGCGCGTGACATAGAGCTGGCCGTCGGGCAGCGCGAAGGCGTTCACGGCCTGCGAGTTCAGCACCGTCACCTTGTAGCGCAGGTTCGGCCGCTCGGAGGCGGCGATCAGGCGGTCGACGGTCTGGCTGATCACGGCCTCGAGCTTCGGCGCCTGGTAGACGCCGCCATAGGTCGCGATGATGCGCTGGTGCTCGCGCTGCGCCGGGTCGATGGCGGCGGTCTGCTTGGGCGGATCCGGCAGGCTGACGGGCGCGGTCGCCATGCCGAGGCGCGAGCCGTCCGAGCAGCCGGCCAGGAGGGCCGCGCCGCTCAGGCACGCCGCCAGCAACCAGACCCGTCTCACCGCTGTCGTCACGCGGTTCCCCTCATTCACCGCTCCACCAGCTCGATCTGCTCCGGGCGCGTGGCGTCCACCCATGGGCCGCCGCGCTCCTCGATCCAGCCGCGGATGCGGACCAATCGTCCCGTCAGGGCATTCGGCGCGGTCCCGGCGGCCGCGAAGGCGCGCTCATGACGCTTGGCGATCGTGACCGTGAAATCCTCCGACCAGCGCCGGCCGAAATTCACGTAGATCGTCCCGCCGCTCTCGCGTACCGAGACGATCCGCCCCTCGACGATCGCGAAACGGCCCCGCCGCTCCAGAATGCCGCTCACGTCTTCCGCCTGGGGAATGGCATACAGCGGATCGGCCCAGAGGCCAAGCTTCGCGGACCGTGCGGAATGTTCCCTTTGGTATAGGGCGGCTGCGCAGATCGGATCGCCGACCCGGGTGACCCGGGCGCGGCCAGCCGCGACGATCTCCTCCTGCAGCCAGCGGCTGCGGCCGTTTTCGTCCCAGAACAGGTGCACGAGGGGGCGGCCCCAGCGGTCGCGCTCCTCGCCGAGCCGTTTCAGGGTGATCTCGCGGCCGGACAGCAGTTCCGCGAGGCCGCGCGCCTCTGCGGCGTCCGCCTCCGGATGCGACAAAATGTCGAGCCCGGCGAGGCGCACCTCGCGCCCGTCCCAGAAAGCGAGGGTGCGCGCGTCGATCACGCGGGAGAGGCGGGCGGTTCCGAGAGTCTCAAAGATGCATTTGCCGGCTGCGCTCGGCGTCGTCGGGGAGGCCAGCACCACCGCGACGGCCTCGGTCGCCGCCAGTGTATAAGGCGCGACCACCTCGCTCCGCGCCGCCGGCTCGCGCGCAGCGACGTCCGCGCCCGCCGGCGACATGCCGGCCAGCATCACAGCCAAAACCCCCCAGCCGGTCCCCTGGCCGAGAGGCACGCCGCGCGTCCACCCCTCCATGACGCGAGGGAATCGCGACATTCGGGCGGGAGTGCGGCGGGTGGCGCGTTTGCGCGGTGTGACAGCGAGTTGTTCAGAGCTTGTGGTGAGCGCGCCACGCCCGCTGCCGCCGCGCCGACGCTGTGCTAAATCAGGCGCAGCGGGTCCCGTAGCTCAGCCGGATAGAGCAGCGGTTTCCTAAACCGAAGGTCGCAGGTTCGAGTCCTGCCGGGACCGCCAAACGGCACGGGGGGCGATGCGATGGCCAATGGAGGCAAGGTCCGGGTCGGCGGGTCGTGATGTGTGAGCCGACGTGAAGACGACCCGCTACTTCGAGGAGCAGGTGCTGCGCAAGCGCCCGTATATTCAGCGGGAGTGGTGCCAAGGCATCCTCGCGGCTCCGATCCGACGCGAAGTGCAGACCGACGGCCGCGTGCGATACTGGGGCCGTATCGAGATCGACGGTCGAGCGCGTTTCCTTCGCGTGGTGACTCTGGAAGATGGCGAGACCATCCACAACGCGTTCTTCGACCGCAACTTCCGCGAGGGCGAGCAATGAAGCTGCACTATTATCCGGAAACCGACAGCCTCTACATCGAGCTGAAGAATACGCCGGGGACCGAGACGCGCGAGATCGTCGAAGGCCTCATCGTGGATCTCGATGCGAATGGCGATGTCGTCGGTCTCGACATCGACAAGGCTTCACACAAGCTCGACCTCTCCAAGATCGAGACGATCTCGCTCCCGGCGGTGACTGCGGCAGAGTAAGGCCGGCGCGAGCGGTCGGTGAGCGCCTTGAGGCCGTTGTCCTTGTATCGATTGAAGATATTGTAGCCGGTCTTGCGCGAGATGCCGAATTCCCGGCACAGGTCCGTCATCGTCTCCCCGTCCAGAAGGCGGGCAATAAAGCGAAGGCGCGTTTCCATGACCGTACTGATGTCCCACGGCATCAACACCTCCCGCCCAAATCAGGCGAAAAGTGTTACCCATGTGTCCGGTACGATCTGTCACCTATCTCTTGGGCCGCTCATATCGCGATTCTGCCCTCGCGATTCTTCGGGGCCGTCGTTCAATTGATCCCGACGATTATCGCGAGCAACCTCGGCGCTCGGGCAGTAGGTTGAGGCGTCAAATTACTTCAGAGCGGCCATGCAGATTTCATCACGCGCGGTGGCTAAGATCCACGAACTCTTGGCAAGCGAGCGCGAGTACATCGAGTCGAATGACTTGGTCCCGATCATCAGCTGGATATTCAATCGAGAGGGAGAGGAGGATAACCCAGGGCCTGTACTCGGTCTCATTGAGCGATCGAGAGTCGCCGGCCATGAAACGGAAGGCTATTCGGACAGTGGACTAGTCGTGTACAACGGCTTGCCCGATGATTTGCGGATGAGATTCCGCCATCACGTACTGGATTGCGATGAGAGGGCCTTCGAGTTCATAGCGCCAAGCGTGAGTGCCTAAGTTGCGCGAAACGTGGCCAGTGAAGATCCGATGCTCCAACAATCCCAGGCGGCGCGAGAAGTGCTTCGTGAATGCGGACTCTCGAAGCGCAAACTGAAGCGTTGTACTAACGAGACCCGCCTCTATCACGATCTCGGCCTCTACGGAGATGTGGCTGAGGCCTGCATTCAACATTTGATCCAGCGCCATCGCGTCGACATGGGCGGCTTCGAATTCGACGGTACTTTCCTCCGGAGCTTCCGGGACGAAGTTCATTGTCGCGAACGCTACTCTGGTTGGTGCCATTCTCGCGGCTGGCCGTCTGCGATGCGAATTACCGGCCGTTCACATTGGAGATGCTGGACCAGGTCTTGCGAACGAAACGTTGGCGAGCGCTTCATTGAGCCAGTAAGCGCGCCAAGCTAGGTCTGCCATGACTTGCCATAGACGTCGCACAGAACGATCTCCATGGCCCGGTGGCCGAGCCGATCAGCGGAGAAGGGCGCGCCGATCTCGATGCGGCTCATGAATTTCACCTGAAAGTCGGTCCAGCCATCGCGGCTCCATGCCCGGAGACGCAACGGCTGCCCATCACGGCCATCTCTCGGCTCGTAGCCAACCGAATACGGCTCCACAGTGTATCGTTCATCCCGGTGGATGAACGAAACTCGTTTGCGCTCTGCGATCGCCTGGCAAAGCAATTTGGCGCTCACTAAAACCTTCCGCGATCAGGCGCCGAGATTCCGTGAAGTCTTTCGCGCTGCTCCTCGAGCCATACCAAATGCTGCATTGCCAATTTCCGCAGAGATGAAGAGCCCTTCATTCTCGTCGCTCGATATTCTGCCCAGGCAATCTGCTGGTTCAGCTGTCCCAGAGTCAGCGCGGCAACTTCGTCCTCTGTGACGGGGGCACTCCTCCTCCTTGCCAACTCATCCTCCATCGCGCCGAACGAGCGCTGCCTAATCTTGATCGCCCCGGCCGTCGCGCGACTGAACGATTCGATGAGCAGCATGAGAAATGCAGGCTGGGCCGTCGCGCCGATCTTCGGGAAAGGTACGCGCGATGTGATACAAATTTTGCTCATCCGTATATCCGAGCAACTTGCCTTCGAGCCACTCCAGCTGAGAGCACCAAGCACCGCGGTACTGAAGCTCAAGAAGCAGTGCGTAGGCGTTGACTCTCCATTCTTCGCCGCGGACGGCATAGAGATAATAGTCGATTGTGAGTGGGCTGCCGTCGGATCGGCGAGTCTCGAACGTTCTCACGTGCTCGGATAATGTGCCGTTCTGAACATGTGTTTCGAAATCTTGATTGGAAAGCGCGTCCACCTTCTCGAAGCCGTCCACTCGTTCGTGCGAAAAGGCCGCGAATGGCTTGGACCCGGCGAGCATCATCTCCAGCTCGTGGTTCGTGTGAAGGGCGTAGGAGTAAGACTTCTTCATCGTGCTGCAATCGGCCGACCTCTGGTGAGAGATCTACCAACAGAGCTGTTAATTGAGCGAACATGCGCTGCTTAAATTTGAATGGGCCGCGTACGGGGCGCCCGCGGGTCCGGACCTACATTCATGCTTTCGTAACCATCCTCCAGCAGTCGCCCCGATAGATGAATCTCGGGGCTCCAATTTAAGTCTTCTTACGCCTCCGCTCCGTAGGATTGCGTAACGGCCGAGGCTTCGCGTGCTGCTTGCAGGCGGGGCCGATGGCTCGCTTCCGTGGACGCGTGAATGGATTCCGACTCCCCAACCACCTCACTGCGCGATGCCGCTGCGCCGCGGGCGGAGCTGCTCGAGGCCGTGCTGGAGGCGTTGCCGGTGGGGGTCACGGTCACGGCGCAGGACGGGCAGGTCGTGATCGCGAACCAGGCGGCGCGCGCCGAGCGCGAGAGCGAGCCGGGCTGCCTGCTGCCGGACGGCGAGATCGTGCAGGCCGGCGGGCGCGCGTTCCTGGTTGCGAACCGTAGCGTGCAGGACGGCAGCGAGACCTTGCGGGTCACGACCTCGGTGGACGTGACCGACCGCATCCAGTCCGAGGCGCAGCTCCTCGGCCGCATGCATTACGACGAGCTGACCGGGCTGCCGGCGCGCAAGCTCGCGCGCGCGCATGTCGAGGCGGCGCTGATGCGGCCGCGCAACGGGACGCGCTTCGCGCTCGCCTTCATCGATCTCGACAACTTCAAGCACATCAACGATTTCTACAGCCACGCGGCCGGCGATGCGCTGCTCGTCGAGTTCGCGCGCCGCATCGCGCAGCGGCTGCGCGGCACCGACATGGTGGCGCGCCTCTCGGGCGACGAGTTTTTGCTGCTGCTCGATCCGATCCGCAACGGCGAAGAGCTGATGACCATCGTCGAGGAGATCCTCGCGCGGCTGGCGCAGCCCTTCTACATCGAGGGCTTCGAGATCTTCGCCACCGCCTCCATGGGCGTCTGCGTCTATCCGGACCACGGCGGCGACTACGAGACGCTGCGCCGCAATGCCGACAGCGCCATGTACCGCGCCAAGGCCGAGAAGACCGGCGTCGTGTTCTTCAACGACGCGCTCGGCCATGCGCTCTCCAAGCGCATGGAGCTGGAGCAGCGGCTGCGCCTCGCGATCCGCGACCGGCAGTTCTTCTGCGCGTTCCAGCCCAAGGTGGACATCCGCAGCCACGAGGTGAAAGGCCTCGAGGCGCTGATCCGCTGGCGCGACTCGTTCGGCGAAATCCAGGGGCCCGCGACCTTCATCTCGCTCGCGATCGAGCTCGGCCTGATCGACGAGATCACGCATCTGGTGCTGGCGCAGGCCGCCGCGGCGGTCGATCAGGTGAACGCGGCCTTCGGCCCGGACACCACCATCAGCATCAACATCGCGGCCAAGCAGGCCGACAATCCGGTCTTCATGCGCTCCTTCATCGAGGCCCTGAAGGCGACCGAGCGGCCGCAGCGCTTTATGCTGGAGGTCACCGAGGACGCCTTCATGGCGAAGGGCCGCTTCCAGAGCGAGATTTTGCCGATGCTGCGCGCGATCGGCGTCGGGGTCTCGATCGACGACTTCGGCACCGGCTATTCCTCGCTCTCCGCGCTCGCCGACATCACGGCGGACGAGTTGAAGATCGACCGCTCCTTCATCACCGACATCCACAAGCGCCCGCGCAGCCAGAGCGTGCTGCGCGCCATCGAGTCGCTCGGCACCGCGCTCGACATGAGCATGATCGCCGAAGGCGTCGAGACCTTCGAGGAGCTCGCCTACTTGCAGGCCGCGACCCGCATCCGCTACGCGCAAGGGTTCTACTTCTCCAAGCCCCTGTTCCTCGACCAGCTCGACGGCGGCTTCGACGTGATCGCGGTGCGCGGCGACGCCGAGGAGACGCGCGCGCGCGCCTCTGCGCGCGGCGGGCAAGAGGCGCGCTCGCGGGTGAGCGGACGGTATTGAGCTAGAGGGCGTCCCACTCAATTCGGTCCATGCTCCACGTCATGGCCGGGCTTGTCCCGGCCATCCACGTCTTGCCTCGCTGACAGGCAGCCGAGACGTGGATGCCCGGCACAAGGCCGGGCATGACGGAGTATTGCCGTTGCGGCGGGAATCCCTCTGGGGCAATTCGGTCGTCATCCGGCGGATCGAGTCGCGCCTGTAAATTTTTCTTCTGTTTTCCAGAATCCACCCTTGCGTTTTTCCGAAAGGCATGCATACTCGTCTCGTTCCTGCTCACGAGGGGCGTCACCGGTATCGCCGCGACGAGAGCAGGGATGCGGTCCTCCGGTTCGGCTGATACCCGAGCCCGGGGCGGTTCGAAGAACAGCCACTCCGACATCACGATCGGAGCGCAGGGAGCCTGCTAGGCGTGACGAGGTCCTCTTAGGGGATCGTCACAGAAGCGCTGCTTCGATGCCGTTACAGCCTCGTCGCTCCGGCGTCAGGGGATATGGGAACCGCAGTGGAGCGCCGAGAGGCGCGCGGGGACCTGATCGCAAA
>JAEYAU010000217.1 GCA_023404705.1 Pseudomonadota bacterium | reverse complement strand
TGCCGGCCATGACGGAACGCATGCTCAGCTGTTGCGGCCCAGGACCGCGACCGTCACGGGCGCGAGTCCCGAGAAGCCGAGCGCGCGGGCACCCGCGGGGCTGAGATCGATGATGCGGCCGCGGATGAAGGGTCCGCGGTCGATGATGCGCACCACCACCGAACGGCCGGTCCGGCGATGCGTCACCTTCACCATGGTGCCGAACGGCAGCGTGCGATGCGCCGCCGTCATCGCGCCGAGTCGATGCGGCTCGCCGCTCGCGGTGCGGCCGCGATGCGCATACATGGACGCGATGCCACTTTGGTGGCCGCGCGACACCGTCTTGCCTGTGGTCTGAGGGCTCTTGGGCTTCGCCTCCGGCGTGAGGCCGGGAAGGCTGAGCGAGGCGAGACCGTTGGTGGAAGTGTCCGAGGCGAAAGAAGAAGTAATAGAACCCAGCGTGAGAAAGAGTCCGGCCGCAATGCCGGTGATGAGCTTCGTCTTCACTGAATAGTCCCCTGTCCCAGTGTGTCGATCAGCCCCCTCGAATTCGCTTCACAACGCCGCCGCCGTCCCTATGGAAACGCATTGGGGCGAGAAGACGGCAGTGGCATCGGGCTTCTTACTTGGTTAAAAGCCGGGCGAGTGGGTTGCGGCCCGCAAGGCTGCCGCATATCGTCGGCAGCACAAGAAGTTAGCGCCGCAAGGCGCCCCAGGGAGGAAGCTATGGTGAATGGGTTGATCCGGCGCCTCGGCGTCGCGGCATTCGGCGCCATGATCAGCGTGGTTGCAGTCGACGCGGCCTTCGCGCAAGGCGACGAGTGCAAGAACCGCGGGCAGCTGGACGACATCTACTGCGACGAGAACAACGATCTGGTCGCGGACGTGCCCAAGGACCAGAAGAAGTGGCGCGACCCCTCCACCATCGTCTTCGCCTATACCCCGGTGGAGGATCCGGCCGTCTACGCCAACGCATTCAAGCCGTTCACCGACTATCTGGCGCAGTGCACCGGCAAGCGCGTTGCCTATTATCCGGTGCAGTCGAACTCGGCCGAGATCGAGGCCATGCGCTCCGGCCGCCTGCATGTCGCGGGCTTCTCGACCGGACCGACCGGCTTCGCGGTGAATATGGCGGGCGCGATCCCGTTCGCGGCCAAGGGCACCGAGAAGGGTCCGCAGGGCTATCACCTGCTCGCCATCGTCAAGAAGGACAGCCCTTTCCAGAAGCTCTCCGACCTGAAGGGCAAGCGCGTCGCGCATACGGCGCCCTCGTCGAACTCCGGCAATCTGGCGCCACGCGTGCTCTTCCCGCCCGAAGGGCTGAAGCCGGACGAGGACTACAAGCCGCTGATGTCGGGCGGTCACGACAAGTCGGCGCTCGGCGTGGTCTCGGGCGACTATGACCTCGGGATCGTGGCATCGGACGTCTTCGACCGCATGGTCTCGCGCGGCACGATCAAGGGCGATGACTTCCGTATCATCTACAAGAGCGCGATCTTCCCGACCTCCTCGTTCGCATATGCGCACGATCTCAAGCCGGATCTCGCGAAGAAGATCCTCGACTGCTTCTACGCCTTCCGTTTCCCGGAATCGATGCAGAAAGAATTCAACGGCGACGACCGCTTCTATCCCATCACCTACAAGGAGACGTGGGCGGTGGTGCGCGACATCGCCGAGAAGACCGGCACGCCGTACAACAAGGCGGCCTACGAGCGGGAGCAGAAGCGCGAGGAAGAGGCGCTCGCCAAGAAGAAGAAGCAGTAGCCGGCGCTCATGGATGCCGCGGCTCCCAACGACTTGCGAGCGGCCGACGCCGGCGTCGACCGCTCGATCGTGATCCGCAACCTGCGCAAGGAGTATCGCGCGGGCAAGCCGGTGCTGAAGAACGTCTCGGTCACGATCCAGGGCCGCGGGCTCACCGCGATCATCGGCCCGTCCGGCACCGGCAAGTCGACGCTCGTGCGCTGCATCAACCGGCTGGTCGATCCGACCAGCGGCGAGATCCTGTTCATGGGGCAGGATCTCGCGCGGCTGAAGGGCCGCGACTTACGTCACGCGCGCCGGCGCATCGGCATGGTGTTCCAGGAGTACAATCTGGTGGAGCGCCTCTCGGTGATCGAGAACGTGCTCACGGGCCGGCTCGGCTACGTGCCGGTCTGGCGCGCCTGGCTGCGCAGGTTTCCGGACGCGGATGTCGCGCGTGCCTTCACGCTGCTCGATGCGGTCGGCCTCGGCGATTTCGCAACCATCCGCGCCGACCAACTCTCGGGCGGACAGCGCCAGCGCGTCGGCATCGCCCGCGCGCTGATGCAGGATCCGGACCTCGTGCTCGCGGACGAGCCCACCTCCTCGCTCGATCCGAAGACCTCGGTCGAGATCATGGAGCTGATCGCACGCCGCGCCGGCGAGCGCGACATCCCGGTCGTCGTCAACATCCACAATGTCGAGCTCGCCAAGCGCTATGCGGACCGCATCATCGGCATGACGCGCGGCGAGATCGTGTTCGACGGGGCGCCCGCGGCGCTCGAGGACCGCCACCTGCTCGACATCTACGGCGGTGAAGGCTGGCTCGAATGAGCACGGCGACATGCACCGTGCGCACTGCCCGCGCGGCCTTCCCGCCGAACTGGCCGTTCCGCATCGGCCTCGTCGTGTTCGTGCTCTACGTGCTCTATGCGGGCACGATTCTCGAGATCACCTGGGATCGCTTCCTCATCGGCCTCGAGCACGGCAGCCGCTTCCTCGGACGCATGTTTCCGCCCGACTTCTCGCGTGACAAGATGCAGCTGCTCTATGCCGGCATGGTGGAGAGCCTGCAGATCGCGATCCTGGCGACCGTGTTCGGCACGCTGATCTCGCTGCCGCTCGGGCTCGCGGCGGCGCGCAATCTCTCGCCCGCGCCCGTCGCCTGGACGGCGCGCACGCTAATCGTGGCGTTCCGCACCTTCCATCCGGTCATCTTCGCGATCCTGTTCGTGAAGGCGGTCGGCTTCGGCGCGCTCGCGGGCGTGATGGCCCTGACGGCCGCCTCGATCGGCTTCATCGGGAAGCTGATCGCGGAGGCCGTCGAGGAGATGTCGATGAAGCAGGTGGAGGCCGTGCGCGCGACCGGTGCGCCGTTCTTCAGCGTCATCGTCATGGGCGTGATGCCGCAGATCCTCGCGCGCTTCATCGGCTTCGTCGCCTACGAGCTCGACTCCAACCTGCGCAACTCGGCGTTGGTCGGCATCGTCGGCGGCGGCGGCATCGGCGCAACGCTGTTCACGGCCTTCCAGCGCTTCGACTACGATTTCGTGCTCACTATCGTGCTCACCGTCATCGCGCTGGTGATGATCGGCGAGATCATCTCGGGCTGGATGCGGAGGCTGTTCCAATGAGCAGCCAGGCGCTCGCCTCCCCGGCCCCGCGGCGCTGGGAGCGCTTCAGCCTCGCCGAGCGCATCGGCCGCTCGGGCTTCTACCTGCTCGCCGTGATCGCCATCGTCTGGTCGTTCAAGACCATCGAGATCATCCCGGAATTCCTCTACGACGCGCCCGAGCAGACCGTCGACCTGTTCGCGCGCATGTGGCCGATCGACTGGTCGTGGTACCGCAAGGTCGTGCACGACGCGCTGATCGAGACGCTGCACATCGCGACGCTCGGCACCGTGCTCGCCATCATCTTCGCGGCGCCGGTCGCGCTGATGGTCGCGCGCAACATCACGAGCAATGTGGTGCTCAACAGCATCGGCCGCTTCATCCTGGTGGCGACACGCTCCGTGCATTCGATGGTATGGGCGCTGTTCTTCGTCGCGGTGTTCGGCCCGGGCGCACTCGCCGGCATGCTGGCGATCGCCGTGCACTCCATCGGCTTCACGGGCAAGTTTCTGTCCGAGGCGATCGAGGAGGCGCGGCGCGGCCCGATCGAGGCGCTGATCGCGACCGGCGCCTCGCCGCTCGCCGTGCTGATCAAGGGCTATTGGCCGCAAGTGAAGCCGGCGTTCCTGGCGCTCGCCGTGTTCCGCTGGGACATCAATGTGCGCGAGTCCGCGGTGCTCGGCCTCGTCGGCGGCGGCGGCCTCGGCATGGCGCTCGATACCGCGCTGTCGAACCTCTACTGGGACCAGGCCGGCCTGGTGCTGTTCGTGATCTTCGTGGTGGTGATCATCACGGAGATCGGCACGGCGTGGCTCAGGAACAGGATCATTTAGCGCCGTAGGGTGCGCTAAGGCGGCCCGAGCCTCGCGTTTGATCACGGCGATTGCTCCGCCGTGCGCACGCGTGCTGCGCCGGTGGACGCGTGCGCACGGCGCGATCGGCGCTGAGCCTTGCGTCAGGCATTTCGAGCGCGCCTTAGCGCACCCTACCCGCGACCTTCGTCTTCACCGGCAGCGTCTTCACGAAAGCGACCCCGCGCGTCACCCACCCTTTGAGCGCGGCATCGCTGGCGAAGCCCTCCGGACCGACGCGCACGAAGCCCTTCGGCTTGCGGCCGCCGCCGATCTCCATCGGGCGCACATGCGGCTCCTTGCAGGCCGCGGCGTGATGGTCGGCGCCGACGCGCACCATCAGGCCGCGGTCGCTGATGCCGCAGCACATGCTGCCCCTCACCATGAAGATGAGGCCGCCCATCATGCGCCGCTCGGTCACGCCATCCTCGCGCGAAAGAATGCGGCGGATGCGCTCGGCGGTTTTCTCGTCGTAGGCCATGCGCGACTACGACGCGCGGGCTTTGGGCTCGGCCGCGAGCAGCTCGACGAGACGCGCGAAGCTCGTGTCCCAGCCGGTGCTGAAGTCTTCCATCATGGCGGGCACCGTGAAGCCGGTCTGCATGAGCGTGAGACGCGTGCCGCCCGCGATCGGCTCGAGCAGATAGGTCACCGTGGTCGGCGGCACCGGAAAGCCGGCGCGCTGCCACGTGTGCACGAGCCGGCGCGGCGGATCGACCTCGAGGAATTCGCCTTCCAGCGTGTAGGGCTCGCCGCGCGCCACGCCGGACGCTTGCCAGCGGCCGCCGACGCGCACGTCGCCGCGCCATTCGCGCGTGTCGAACACGCCGGGACGCACCCACCAGTCGACGATCTCGCGCGAGGCGATGGCGCGGAACACCCGCTCGGGAGAGGCCGCGATCTCGACCATGGCGTGGATGGTGCCGCGCGCGAGATCGGCGACGGCCTTGGCTTGCGAGAGGCTCATTGTGTGCCCTCCAGGTTACGCTTCAATTGGGCGAGGCTCGATTGCCAGAAGGCGCGATAGCCCTCCAGCCAGCCCGCGACGCTCTGCAGCGGCACGGGATTGATCGCGTAGTAGCGCTCGCGACCGGCGCGACGCTCGGTCACCAACCGCGCCTCGCGCAGCACGCGGACGTGCTTGGAAATGGCCGGCCGGCTTTGCCGGAAGTCGGACGCCAGCGTCCCGGCATTGGCGGGGCCGGCGCGCAGCCGATCGAGGATCGCACGCCGCGTCGGATCCGCGATGGCGCGGAAGACGTCGTTGCTGGCGCGGGCTGCGGGCATCGGGGGCTCGCTGATATGTTCCTATATGGTTACATATCATACACAGGAAGGCACGTCAATGCGCAACGTCGTGCGCCGTCACTGCGCGCCGAGCCGCCGCGTCATCTCCCGCGACAACATCTCGACCGCGAGATCGACGAAGGCGCGCACCTTGGCGTTCGGCAGGCGGTGCTGGTCGTAGACGACCTGCACGGGCAGCGGATCGTCCTCGATCTCGTCCATCAGCAAGATCAGGCGGCCAGCCCGCACGTGCTCGGCGACCTGATAGGAGAGGATGCGGCTGATGCCGAAACCGTCGCACACGGCCGCGATCGCCGGGTCGGCCTGATTGAAGATGAGCCGCGGCCGGATCGGCACGCTCACGGGCCCCATGGGCGTGCGGAAGCGCCAGGTCTCCGGTCCGGTAATGCCCGAGAAGGCGACCACGTCGTGGGTCGCGAGGTCGCGCAAGCTGCGCGGCGTGCCCTTGCGCGCGAGATAGTCCGGGCTCGCGACCAGCACACGGCGGACCTGGCCGACCTTGCGCGCGACCAGCGAGGAGTCCGGCAGCTGGCCGATGCGGATCGCGACGTCGACACCTTCGTCGATCAGGTCGACGATGCGGTCGATCAGCATCAGCTCGGCGCGCGCCTCGCGGTGGCGCTCGACGAAGGCCGTGACCACCGGCGCCACATACATGCGCCCGAACAGCAGCGGCGCGGTCACGCGCAGCAGGCCGTGCGGCTCACCGCCCTCCCCGGTCGCCTCGCGGTCGGCGGATTCGATGTCGGCGAGCAGGCGCTGGCAGGTCTTGAAGTAGCGCAGGCCCGCCTCGGTCGGCGCCAGCCGGCGGGTGGTGCGTCGGATCAGCGGAACGCCGAGCCGCTCCTCCAGCGCGACCAGGGCGCGCGACACCGCGGGCGGGGAGCTGCCGAGCCGCCGGGCCGCCGCCGCGAGGCTGCCCTCCTCGAGAATCGCGACATAGGCGGTCATCTGGTCGAGCCGATCCATGGATTGTTCCAGAATACGGAATGATATCTTGCGATCTTATCCATTTCGCATTGATCTTGGAATAATCATTATCGGGAGCCGCAAGCAGGAGATTCGCCATGGGCGAGCGCTTTCTGGACATCGCGATCACGCCGGAGGTGGCGGCCGCGCAGGTGCGGCATGGCTCGAGCCATGTCTATGCGGAGCGCCTGGAGGCGCGGCGCGCTGCCGGCCCTGTGGAGCAGGACGAACTCGGCCCGGCCGAGGCGGAGTTCATCGCGGGGCGCGACGGCTTCTATCTCGGCAGCGTCAGTGCCTCGGGCTGGCCCTATATCCAGTATCGCGGCGGGCCGCGGGGCTTCCTCAAGGTGCTGGACGGGCACCGCATCGGCTTCGCGGATTTCCGCGGCAACCGGCAGTATCTGACGGTCGGCAACCTCGCGACCGATGACCGGGTGGCGCTATTCATCATGGATTACGCGGAACGGCGGCGGCTCAAGCTGCTCGGCCACGCGGCGCTGATCGATCCGGCGGCCGACGAGGTGCTGGCCACCCGCCTGACCGTTCCGGACTACAAGGCGCGAGTCGAGCGCCTGGTGGTGATCACGGTCGAGGGCTTCAACTGGAATTGCTCCCAGCACATCATGCGGCGCTTCGACGAGCCCGAGGTGGCCCAGGCGATCATCGCGCGCGACCAGCGCATCACGGAGCTGACCGCCGAGGTCGAGCGTCTGCGCGGCCTCACCGGCACCGCCGCCCCGGCCTGACGGGTTCCGTCAGACCTGTGACCCTTCGGCCACGCGTCTCGATTGAACTCGGGGCGCCGCTTGGCTATACGGGGGCCTGACGATAAGAGGGACGGCGGGGCGCCGACGGGGCTCTGCCCAGGGGTTTGCGCGGTCTCGCGCATGCACAAACAAAGCCGATCATTTCCAGAGGGTTAGTGATGTCCTCGACGTTCGACACCGTGGCCAATATCATTTCCGAGACGTGCGATATTCCGCGCGAGAACATCAAGCCCGAGAGCCACGCGATCGATGACCTGGGCATCGACAGCCTGGACTTCCTCGACATCGCCTTCGCGATCGACAAGGCCTTCGCGATCAAGCTGCCGCTGGAGCAGTGGACGCAAGAGGTGAACGAGGGCAAGGCCTCGACCGAGCAGTATTTCGTGCTCAAGAACCTCTGCGAGCGTATCGACGGCCTGATCGCCGCCAAGGGGGCGTAGTGGGAGCGCGCAAGCTGCGCGTCTTGCTGGGGCGTCATCCCGGCCGAGCGAAGCGAGAGCCCGGATCCATAACCCCGGTGGTCGCTATTCGGACAGACAGGGGTTATGGATCCCGGCTCGCGCTCGCTTCGCTCGCTTGGCCGGGATGACCCGCGGAGATTAGGGCGCCCACTCACATGCGGCTCGAATACTTCCAGATGGTGGATCGCGTCGTCGAGCTCGACCTCACGGCGCGCACGATCCGCATGGAAGCGCATGTGCCGATGGAGTCGCCCGTGTTCGAAGGGCACTTCCCGGGCTATCCGCTGATGCCGGGCGTGCTGCTGTGCGAAGCGATGGCGCAGACCTCGGGCTGGCTCATCATCGGCGCGACCAATTTCACGCGCATGCCGTTCCTCGCCGCCTTCAAGGAGGCGAAGCTGCGCAACTTCGTGCCGCCCGGAAAGCTGCTCGACATCACGGCCAGCATGGTGCACGAGGGCTCGGGCTTCGCCATGACCAAGGCGGAGATCCGCGTCGAGGGCAAGCTCACGGCCAATGCCGAGATCACGTTCCGCGTGGTCGAATTCCCCAATCCGGTCTTCCGCGAGAGCATGGAAAAAGTCGCCGCGCTCATCCAGTTTCCCATGAAGGCGCTCTCCAATGGCTGACGCGCCGAACGAAACTTGGATCACCGGCATCGGCATCGTCTCCTGCCTCGGTGAAGGCATCGACGCGCATTGGCAGCGCCTGCAGGAGGCGCGCCTCGGCGCGCCAGCGGCCGAATACGCGCCTTACCTCGTGCATCCGCTGGTCGCGCTCGACTTCGACAAGCAGATCCCGAAGAAGGGCGACCAGCGCCAGATGGAAGCCTGGCAGCGCATCGGCTGCTATGCGGCCGGTCTCGCGCTCGACAGCGCCGGCGTGAAGGGCAAGGCCGACCTGCTCGGCATCATGGACATGATCGTCGCGGCCGGCGGCGGCGAGCGCGACCTTGCGGTCGACACCGCGATTCTCGCCGGCGTGCCGAAGGCCGAGAACCCCTCGGTGTTCGTCAACGAGCGGCTGATGAACGACCTGCGCCCCACCCTCTTCCTGGCGCAGCTCTCCAACCTGATGGCCGGCAACATCTCGATCGTGCACGGCGTGATCGGCTCGTCGCGCACCTTCATGGGCGAGGAGTCGGCCGGCGTCGATGCGGTGCGCATCGCGATGTCGCGCATCGCGGCCGGGCAGAGCAAGATCGCGCTGGTGGGCGGCGCCTACAATTCCGAGCGCTGGGACATCGTGCAGCATCTCGTCATGGGCGGCGTGCTGCGCCACGGCGAGTCGATGGGCGTGTGGGAGCGCGCGGCCGACGGCGGCGGCATGGAGCTCGGCACGATCGGCGCGTTCCTGGTGCTCGAGGAGCGCGCGCATGCGGAAGCGCGCGGCGCCAAGCCGTGGGCGCGCATCACGGCGGTGCATTCGGACCGCACGCGGCGCAAGCCCGGCGACGTGGACGCGGCGCTGATGCGCTTGTGGAACAAGATCGCGCCGCAAATCAAGCCGGACGAAGTTGCCGTGATCTCGGGCGCGACCGGCATCGAGCCGGCGACGCGCGAGGAGCGCGATTTCCTGAGCCGCCAGGGCGCGCTTGCGGTGCGCGCGACCGGCACCCATCTGGGTCAGGCGCTCGAGCCGCAATTCCCCATCAATGTTGCGCTGGCGGCGGCGGCGCTCGATCATGGGCAGCTGTTTCCAGCCTGCGACCGCAGCGGATTCGAGAAGCCGATGGATGGGAAGCTGTCGCAGATCGTCGTGACCAGCGTTGGCCTGTGGCGCGGCGAGGCGGTCGCGCTCGTCGAAGCAGTGCGCTGAGAAGGAGATCGTCATGCCGAACTACCGTGATCATGCGGGCCGGCCGATCGTCGTGGTCACCGGCATGGGCGTCGTGACCTCGCTCGGCGCCGGCAAGGACGAGAACTGGACGAAGCTCACCGCCGGCCAGTCCGGCATTCACACGATCACGCGCTTTCCGACCGACGGGCTGCGCACCACGATCGCGGGCACCGTCGACTTCGTGCCGGTGGAGCCGATGAACGCGCCGGCGCTCTCAGAGCGCCTCGCCGAGCTCGCAGCGGACGAGGCCATCGGCGAGTCCGGCATCGGTTCGCGCGCGGACTTCCCCGGCCCGCTGTTTCTCGCCGTGGCGCCAATCGAGATGGAATGGCTGCAGCGGCGCGAGGTCGTGACGGCGGCGGGCAGCAACGAAGAGCTCAGCTACCGGGATCTCGTGCGCGGCGCCGAGACGGGCCGCTTCAAGCCTTATTACGAGCGCTTCCTCTTCTCATCGGTGGCCGACCGGCTCGCCGAGCGCTTCGGCACCAAGGGCTCGCCGATCTCGCTCTCGACCGCTTGCGCCTCGGGCGCGACCGCGATCCAGCTCGGCGTCGAGGCGATCCGCCGCGGCGAGACCGATGCTGCGCTCTGCATCGGCACCGACGGCTCGGTGAATGCGGAATCGCTGATCCGCTTCTCGCTGCTCTCGGCGCTCTCCACGCGCAACGATCCGCCGACTGCCGCGGCCAAGCCCTTCGCGAAGGATCGCGACGGCTTCGTGATGGCCGAAGGCGCCGGCGCGCTCGTGCTCGAGAGCCTCGAGCATGCGCAAGCCCGCGGCGCGAAGATCCTCGGCGTCATGGAAGGCTGCGGCGAGCTCGCGGACTCGTTCCACCGCACGCGTTCGAGCCCGGACGGCAAGCCGATCATCGGCTGCATCAGCAACGCGCTCGCGGATGCGGGCCTGACGCCGGACGACATCGACTACATCAATCCGCACGGCACCGGCACGCCCGAGAACGACAAGATGGAAGCGCTCGGCGTCACCGCGGTTCTGGGCGAGCGCGCGAAGACCGTGCCGATCTCGTCGAACAAGTCGATGGTCGGTCACACGCTCTCGGCCGCGGGCGCGGTCGAGGCCGTGTTCTCGCTGCTCACGCTGCAGCACCAGCGGCTGCCGCCGACCATCAACTACGACACCCCGGATCCGGCCATTCCGCTCGACGTGGTGCCGAATGTCGCGCGTGACGCACGCGTGCGCCACGTGCTCTCCAACTCCTTCGGGTTCGGCGGTCAGAACGTCAGCCTGGTGATGGGGCGGGAGCCGACGTGATGACGCAGCGGCGCGTCCTCGTCACGGGGGGCGGACGAGGACTGGGCGCCGCGATCGTGCGCGCGCTGGCCGAGGCCGGGCACAGCGTGACGTTCACGTATCGGTCGGCGTCGGGCGAAGCCGAGGCGCTCGCCAGCGAGCTCACGGCCGCGCATCCGGGCCAGAGCTTCACGCCGCGCCAGGTGGATTTCGCCGACAAGGCCGCGGTCGAGGACTTCGTGAAGAGCCTCGAAGGCGACACACCCTACTCCGGCTTCGTGCACAATGCGGGCCAGGCTTACGATACGCTGGCCGCGATCCTCGACCAAGCCAAGGCCGAGACCGTGATGCAAGTGAACTTCTGGTCCTTCACGCGCATCGTCACGGCGCTCGTCCGCCCGATGACGCGCGCGCGCGATGGCCGCATCGTGATCATCGGCTCCGTCACAGCCGATCGCGGCAACCAGGGCAATGCGGCCTATGCGGCCTCGAAGGCGGCGCTCGCCGGCTATATGCGCACGCTCGCGATCGAGACGGCGCGGCGCGGCGTCACCGTCAATCTGGTCGCGCCCGGGTTCATCGATACCGAGATGATGGCGCCCTATGCGGCCTATCGCGAGAAGATGGAGGGCCAGATTCCGGCCGGCCGCTTCGCGCAGCCGAGCGACATCGCAGGGGTGGTTGCCTTCCTGCTCTCGCCGGCCGCAGCCTACCTCACGGGCGCCGTGCTGCCGGTTGACGGCGGCCTTTCGGCTTCGATAGGCATCCAGCGCTGATTTCACCGATCGTTTGTTGATTTGGAGACGCGAATGCGTGCCCTGATGTTGCTCGGCGACCGCAAGCTCGAGCTCACCGAGATCGCCGACCCGCCGGCGCCCGGCCCGGACGAGGTGCAGGTGCGCATCAAGGCCATCGGCCTCAACCATCTCGACGTCTGGGGCTTTCGCGGCATGGCCTTTGCGAAGCGCAAGCTGCCGCTCGTCGTCGGCGTCGAAGCCGCGGGCGAGATCGCGGCGGTCGGAAGCAGCGTGTCGGACCGCAAGGTCGGCGAGCGCGTCGTCATGTATGGCGGGCTCACCTGCGGCACCTGCAAGGCGTGCCGGCAGGGCCGCGACAATCTTTGCGAAAACGTCTCCGGCGTGATGGGCTTCCATGCGGACGGCTTCGCGCGCGACCTGCTCAACATGCCGGCGCGGCTCGTGATCCCGGTTCCGGACGGCGTGAGCTATCGCAACGCCGCCTGCGCGCCAGTCGCCTGGGGTACCGTGCAGCACATGCTGTTCGACAACGCCAAGCTCGAGCCCGGCGAATGGATACTGGTGCAGGCCGGCGGCTCCGGCATCGGCACCGGCGCGATCAAGATGGCGAAGCAGATCGGCTGCACCGTAATCACCACGGTCGGCGACGACGAGAAGGCCGAGAAGGCGAAGGCGATCGGCGCCGATCACGTGATCAACTATCGCACCGACCGCTTCGAGGGCGTGGTGCGCAAGATCACGGGCAAGAAGGGCGTCGATGTCGCCTTCGAGCATGTCGGGCCCGATACGTTCAACGGCTCGCTGTTCTCCCTGAAGCGCGGCGGGCGGCTCGTTACGTGCGGCTCGACCTCGGGACAGTCGACGCAGATCAACCTGTTCCAGCTCTATCTGCAGCAATACCGCATCATCGGCTCGTTCGGCGCCACCATCCGCAACGTGCACGAGACGCTCGCCAAGATGGCAGGCGGCCTCACGCCGGTGATCGATTCCGAATTCGCCCTCGCGGACTTCGAGCAGGGCCTCGATCGCCTTGAGAGCCGCAAGGTGTTCGGGAAGATCGTGGTGAATTTCTAAAGGGTGCAGCGCGTGAGCCCTATCATCCGTCACCCTGAGGTGGGGGGGGCGGCGCCGCGGGCCGCGCGGGGGCGCGGCCCGG
>JAEYAU010000168.1 GCA_023404705.1 Pseudomonadota bacterium | reverse complement strand
TTATTTGAAACGCGACGGGCCGCCCGCGCGGGCGGCCCTTCCATTGTCGGCCCCGGTCCGGCTTCGGCTGCGCCTGATCGGCGCGCGCCGTTCGAACCGCAACGCTGCACGCGTGTTCCGGCGAAGTGGAAACCGGTTCGCCGATAAGAACACGCGCCTCAGACGCGTTACGCGCGAACCTCCGCGAGGGGAAGGATCCAGCTCGTGGACGCCGGCGACCGCGGCGATTGACAATGAGACACTGGATCACCTCCTTTCTGTTGGTTGACGATGGCAACAATGTAGGGCGCCTGTGGCGATTTTGAAAGAGGCCGCCGATTCCGTATGTTCCGGCCGATGTTCCCGCCCGACTCACCCCTCGTCGCCGATGTCCTGCCTGCGCCGAATCACGAGGCGCGCCGCCACGGCGTGCGGCCCGATTTGCTGCTCTTGCATTACACGGGCATGACGACCGGCCCGGCCGCGCTGGAGCGGCTGACCTCGCCGAACCACAGCGTCTCGTCGCACTACTTCGTCGATCTCGACGGCCGCATCCTGCAGCTCGTCGCCGAGCGCGAGCGCGCCTGGCACGCGGGGCAGGCCGTCTGGGCCGGCGAGACCGACATCAACTCGTGCTCGATCGGCATCGAGATCGTCAACCCGGGCCACGACTACGGCTATCCGGATTTTCCTCCCGCGCAGGTCGACGCCGTGATCGCGCTCTGCCGCGACATCGTCACGCGCAACGCGATCGCGCCCGCGCGCGTGCTCGCGCATTCGGATGTCGCGCCCGGCCGCAAGCAGGATCCGGGCGAGAAGTTTCCCTGGGCCCGCCTCGCCGCAGCCGGCGTCGGTCTCTGGTTCGATCCCGTGCCGGTGCGCGAAGGTCCTGTGCTCGCGCCCGGCGATCAGGGCGTCGCCGTGACCGAGCTGCAGGCCGCGCTCGCCGATGTCGGCTACGGCATCAAAGCGACCGGCGCCTATGACGACGCGACGCGAGATGTGGTGATGGCGTTCCAACGCCACTTCCGCCCGGCGCTCGTCGACGGCCGCGCCGACATTTCGACGATCGAGACTTTGCAGCAGTTCTCCGCGATCGCAACTCCGCCGTAGCCTTTTCGATTGCGCATGATCTTATCCGAAAACCGGTGCCCACTTTTCGGGATCATGCGCTGGCACTGATCTAAGCGCTGATCTTCTCGCTGCGCGGCGTGCGCCACGGCGCATGGCTGAAGCGCTCCATCACGAACTCGAGGAACACACGCACCTTCGGCAGGCGATGCCGGCCCGCCGGATAGATCGCCGAGAGCGGCAGCGGCTCCACATAGTTCACGTCGGTGAGCAGCGGCACGAGCTCGCCACGCCGGATCGGATCGCCCACCACCACGTCGGAGAGCCGCACGATGCCCGCGCCCTCGATCGCGAGCCGCACCGCAGCTTCCACGTCGTCGGTGCGTGCGCGCGGTCGCACCTCGAGCACGTCGACGCCGGCACGCGTGCGGAACGGCCAGCGGTTGAGCCCGGCTTGCGCGCTCACGACGATGCAGTCGTGCTCGGCGAGATCGGCCGCCGTGCGCGGCGTGCCCCGGCGCGCCAGATAAGCGGGCGACGCGCAGATGACGCGCTCGAGGTCCGTGATTTTGCGCACGATGTGCGGCATGTTCTCGGTCGTGCCGCTGCGCACCGCGATGTCGGCATTCTCCTCCGTCAGGTCGACGATGCGGTCCGTGATCGAGAGGTCGATGTCGATCTCGGGATAGCGCGCGAGGAAATCCGGCAGCGCCGGCGTGAGCTGGTGCAGCCCGAAGGCGGTGCCCGAATTGATGCGCAGCCGGCCGCGCGGCGCGCCCCGGGCGCGCGTCACCTCGGCCTCGGCCTCCTCGATGTCGTTCAGGATCGCGCGGGCGCGGGCGAAGTAGATCTCGCCCTCTGGAGTGAGCGCCAGCTTCCGGGTGGTGCGATGGATCAGCCGCACGCCCAGCCGGTCCTCCAGCCGGGTGATCAGCTTTGAGACCGCCGAGGGCGTCTGGCCGACGTCCCGCGCCGCCGCCGAGAAGCTCCCCCGCTCCACGGCGCGCACGAAGACACGCATGCTCGTATCGCGGTCCATCTGTTCCTCTCAGGCACGGATTATTTGATCTCTGAGTGTATTATCATTCCCGGAAAATGAAATATCTTCTCGGTCGGTGGTTCGGACTCCCGATGAGCCACGACAGGCCGGAGGCCTATCATGACCGAGATTTACACGCTTTCCCCCGAATACGAGGCGCTCGTGCGCCGCGCCCATGCCGAGCGGGCTGCCTATATGCGCGCCGCCGGCCAGCGTTTCGTCGCTTGGCTGAAGTCCTGGGGTCGTCGCGGGGCGGCGGGCCCGCTCGCTGGCGCCAATGCGTAAGCCGCATATCTGATCTCCGACGGCCGGGACTCCTCCCTCCCCTCGGCCGCTCTCGTGTCCCGGGTCGCCCCTCCCGCGACCCGGGACTTTTTTTGCCCAAATGCTTGACCGGGCGAAGCCGAAGACCCATCCCTTGCGGGTCAGTCGGCTGGACGGCCGCTCCGGCAAGACCGAAAGGTCGCCGGGGAGGAAAGTCCGGGCTCCTTGGACATGCGGTGCCGGATAACGTCCGGCGGGGGCGACCCTAGGGAAAGTGCCACAGAAAACAGACCGCGGAGTTCGCGGAGGCGAGCTTGCTCGCCGAGGCGAACCGTAAGGGTGAAACGGTGCGGTAAGAGCGCACCGCGCGGCCGGCAACGGCAGCGGCACGGCAAACCCCACCGGGAGCAAAACCGAATAGGGACGGCGCGGGGGCGACCCCGGGATCTTTTGTCCGGATCCGGCCGTCCGGGTAGGTTGCTTGAGGCGCCGGGCAACCGGCGTCCCAGAGGAATGGCCGTCGCGCAGGGCTCCGGCCCTGCCCTACAGAACCCGGCTTACAGGCCGACTGATCCTGATGATGAGGGCTCGGCAGGGATCACCTGCCGGGCCCTCGCCACGCCGGATGCGCTTACGCGCTTCGGCGCGTCGATCGTCGTGCGCCCGCACGTGCCCCCGGAGCGGGACCCAAGGCAATCCGCTTGAGCTCGTCTATCATGCGCGTGAGCCGCTCGCCCGTGAGCTTGCCGCGGCTCAGGGCGGCGCCGAGATAGACCCAGTAGATGAGCTCCGTCCGCGTCGCCGCGACCGGTGGCGTGACGCCCGCCTCGATGAGCATCCGCTCGATATAGCTCTTGCGCCGGCGATCGACGTCGTCGAGCGCGCGCGCGGCGTCCGGATTCTCGTCGGCCCAGGCGCGCATCCGCACCTCCAGCGCATTGCCGTGCGCGAAGGCGCGGCGCAACAGCACGTCGACGCGCTGCTCGGGCGTATCCTGCTGCTCGAGGTCCGCAATGATCGCTTCGGTCGCGACCTGGCGCCAATGCGCGATCACTCGCGAGTGGAATGGTCCGAGCGCCGCGAAATGCCAATAGAAACTGCCGCGCGAGACGCCGAGCTTGCGCGCCAGCACGTCGGCCTTGAGCGCCTGGAAACCCTCGCGCGCGAGGGTCTTCAGCGCGAAATCGATCCAGTCCTGGGCGGCCAGCCGGTCGGTCATGACGTCGCACCATACAGCACTGTATTGACTCCGGCAAACCGCCTGCCGTAGGTTTTCCATACACTACTGTATGGAGGAGATCATGCGGGATCTGGCGTTGCGGACGGCAGGCGTGCTGGCGATCCTGGTCGCGATCGGCCACGGCGTGATCGCGGAAGCGTATGTGTTCGTCAATTCTCGCATCGAGCCAGGCGCGATGCGGCGTCTGCTGCGCATGGTCTGGCAGGCGAGCACGATCGACTGGATCGCGATCGGCGTCCTGCTGATCGCGGCGCCGGCCTTCGGCTCGGAGACGGCGCGCCGCTGGATCGTGCTGATCGCGGTCCTGGTCTACGGTTATGCGGCGATCGGCAATGCCGTGGTGACGCGCGGGCGCCACTTCGGCTGGATCGTCATGGCCTGCGTCATCGTGCTGGCGCTGTACGGGCTCAGACGGGAGGCGTAGCCTGTCTCTGGCGTCATGCCGAACGGGAGGACCTCATGCCTGAGAGCGTCTACAAGGTCATCGAACTGATCGGTACCAGCAGCGACTCCTGGGAAAAGGCCGCCGCCAATGCGGTCGAGCAAGCCGCAAAGACCTTGCGGGATCTTCGCGTCGCGGAGGTCGTCGAGCTCGACTTGCAGCTCGGCGCCAGCGGAAAGGTCGAGGCCTATCGCGCCAAGCTCAACGTGTCCTTCAAGTTCGAAGGCACCTGAGCGTTCCGGTTCGGTCGAGGCGCAATGCGCTCTGATGACAGCGTGAGCCGGCCGTCGCGGCCGGCTCATCGGATCAAGCTACGCCGCGCGAACCATGGCGACGAAGCGCTCCACCTCGGTCTTGAGGTGACCGCTCTCGCGCGCGAGCGACTGCGCCGAGCCGAGCACCTGGGACGAGGCCGTGCCGGTCTCGCTCGCGCCGCGGTTCACGTCCGCGATGTTGTTCGCGACCTGCGCGGTGCCGTGCGATGCCTGCTGCACGTTGCGCGAGATCTCCTGCGTGGCGGCGCCCTGCTCCTCCACGGCCGCCGCGATCGCGCTGGCGATCTCGGCGATCCGGCCGATGGTGCCGCCGATCTCCTTGATGGCGTTGACCGAGTCCGCCGTCGCGGTCTGCATCGTGGCGATCTGGCTGCCGATCTCGTCGGTCGCCTTCGCGGTCTGCGTGGCGAGCTGCTTCACCTCGGACGCGACCACCGCGAAGCCCTTGCCGGCTTCGCCTGCGCGTGCGGCCTCGATGGTGGCGTTGAGCGCCAGCAGGTTGGTCTGCTCGGCAATCGCCGTGATCAGCTTCACGACGTCGCCGATGCGGCTCGCCGCGCTCGAGAGCTCGGTGATGCGCGAGTCGGTCTTCTGCGCCTGGTTCACGGCTTCGCCCGCGATGCGGCTCGACTCCTGCACCTGCCGCGCGATCTCGTTCACCGAGCCCGTCATCTCTTCGGCCGCGCTCGCGACGGACTGCACGTTGGCGGACGCGACCTCGGAGGCCGAGGCGACCATGCCGGAGAGCTGCTGCGTCGTCTCGGCCGTCTTGGTGAGCGTGCCGGCCGCCGCCTCGAGCTCGCTCGACGCGCTGGAGACCGCATCGACGATGCTGCCGACCGCCGACTGGAACTCGTTGGCGAGCCGCTGCATCTCGCTGCGCCGCGTCTCGGCCGCGCGCGCCTCGACTTCCTTCTGCTCAGTGCGCAGACGATCCGCTTCGACCATGCTGGTCTTGAACGTCTGCATCGCGCCCGCGAGCGCGCCGATCTCGTCCTTGCGCTCCGCGAACGACACCTCTGCGGTCAGATCGCCGCCCGCGAGGCGCAGCATCGCCTCCTGGATCTTCCGCAGCGGCCCGGTGACGTGGCGCGTCACCAGCAGCATCATGCCGCCGCCGAACAGCACCGCGAGCGTCAGCAGAGAGAGCTGCAGTCCGAGCGTGCGGATCGCCACGGCGCGCTGCTGAGCCGCGTGATCGCGCGCCGTGTCGAGCGCGACGTCGGCGACGCCGAGCAGGGTCGCGAGCTTCGCGACAGCGAGTGGCGTCCACTCGTCGACCGTGATCTTCGGCTTCTCGCCAGCGATCAGCTGCTTCAGCGTGTTGGTGCGCAGGTCCGTGAATTCCTTGGCGAAGAACTCGCGCTTGGCCTTCTCGACCGCCGCCGTGAAGGCCGGCGGGAGATCGACCGACGCCGCCGTCTCCAGCAGCGCATTCCAGGAAGTTTCCAGGCGCGTCACGTTGGCGGTGTAGCGCAGCTGCGGCTCCGCCGGCAGCTTGTGGCCGGCGAGCGTGTTCGACACCATGACGGAAGCATCGCCTGCCGCGTTGCGTGCCACCCAGGCGAGCTCCTTCAAGCCCATCAGCTGGTCGATATAGGCGTCCTCGAGCTTCACCATCCGCGTAAGCCGCGTCGACAGCTTGTCGAGCACGCCGAGCAGAGTATCGACCTCGCTGAAGAACTCCTGCGCGATATTGGGCCGCCGCGCGGACTTTGGCTGCGGGATCGCCGTGTTCGACTCCGCATGCAGCTGCTCGAGTTTCTTCACGCGCGCCGAAAGATCGCTGATCACCGCATCGCGGTCCGGCAGATCGACACCGGCGAGCGCCGCCAGCGCGGACTTGAGCGCGGGCATCTCGCCATCCCGCGCTTGGCGCAGCACCGGCGGGATCGAGGCGGCCGCATCCTGCACCAGCAGGCGGTTGGTCTGCGAACGATCGACACGCAGGTTATGCAACGCGGTGAAGAGATGGGTGGAGGATTCCACGGCCGCCGCGATGCGGTTCACGCCTCTCAGGCGGCTCCACGAGTCCCATGCGCTCGTAGCCAGCATGATCACGACGACTGAAGCCAGCACTGCGATCACCGACTTGAGCAGCGCATTGACGGAGAAACGACTGAGCATGGGAAACCATCCTGGACTCAAGGGTCTCCATTGCTTAGTCGCCATTGGTAAAATCGAGGTAACTTCAGTTCTAAATCATTCACCACAGTAATGGCCGTCACGGCGACGTAGAAATGCGCGGCCTCGAATACGTGGATCCACGTAACGAAATGGCCCCCGAATTACTCCGGGGGCCGATCGACTCCCAAGTCGAAAGCTAGGATCTACCCGTTACATCTTCTTGTAGGCGTCGATCACGGCCTGCCCGTCGGCACCGGCCTTCTTCAGCCAGTCGGCGGTGAGCTGCTCGCCGATCTTCTTGAAGCCGGACGCAAGCGCCGGGCTCGGCGCCGCAACCTTCATGCCCTTGGCGGTCAGCTGCTCGAGATACCACTTGGTCTTCTCGCGCCAGACGTCCCAACCGCGCTCTTCCGCGGCCGCCGCGGCCTTCAGCACCGCCTCCTGCGTCGGCTTGTCGAGCGCGTCGAAAGCCGCCTTGTTGACGATCGTGATGTTCTTCGGCAGCCAGGCCTGCGTGTCGTAGAAGTGGGTGAGCGACTCCCAGACCTTGGAGTCGTATCCGGTCGCGCCCGACGACATGAAGGAATTGACCACGCCGGTGGCCAGCGCCTGCGGCAGCTCCGCGGCCTGGATGGTGACGGCCTGCGCACCGACCAGCTCGCCCACGCGGGCCGTGCCGACATTGTAGGCGCGCCACTTGAGGCCCTTCATGTCCTCGATCGTATTGAGCTCCTTCTTGGCGTAGATGCCCTGCGGCCCCCACGGCACCGCGAACAGCACCATGATGCCCTGCGCGCCGAGCTTCTTCTCGATCGCCGGGCGCGAGGCCTTCCAGAGCTTCTTCGACTCGTCGAAGCTGGTCGCCAGGAACGGCACCACGTCCACACCGAAGAGCGGGTCTTCGTTCTCGAGCACCGAGATCAGCACCTCGCCGGCTTGCGCCTGGCCGGTCGCCACCGCGCGCTTGATCTCCGGCACCTTGAACAGCGAGGCGCCGGGATGCACCGTGATCTGCAGTTTGCCGCCGGTCGCCGCCTCGACGTCCTTCGTGAACTGCACGAGATTGACCGTGTGCGGATTGTCCGCCGGATAGCCGGCCGGCAGGTTCCACTTGGTCTGCGCGAGCGCGGGCGTCGCCGCGAGCGCGATGCCGGCAGCCAGCAACGCGGGTGTGAAGCGCAAGGTCATAACCGAACTCTCCTCTGGTTAGGTCCGAATGGGTTTCTTTGTTCTAGTCCGCGAAGGCCATCCGGGGCAGGACCATCACGATATCAGGAAATACCGTGATGATGGCAACCGCGGCGACCAGCAGAAAGAAGAACGGCAGCGACGCCTTCGCCACCGTGTTGGAATCTTTTCCGCTCATGGTCTGCAGCACGAACAGGTTGAAGCCGACCGGCGGGGAGACCTCGGCCATCTCGATCACCAGCACCATGAAGATGCCGAACCAGACGAGGTCGAAGCCGGCCTGCTTGATCATCGGGATCACCACCGCGGTGGTGAGCACGATCAGCGAGATGCCGTCGAGCGCCGTGCCGAGCACGATGTACATCACGGTGAGCGCCGTGATGAGCGCGTAAGGGCTCAGGTGAAGGCTGTCGACCCAGGAGGCGAGCGCCGCCGGGATGCCGGTGTAGCCCATCGAGGTCGACATGTAGGACGCGCCCGCGAGGATCAGCAGGATCATGCAGTTGACGCGCGTCGCACCCATCACGCTCGCCCAGAACGAGTTCCAGCTGAGCGCGCCGTGCCACCACGCGATCGCGAGCGAGCCGAGCACGCCCCAGGCCGCGCACTCGGTCGCCGTTGCCCACCCCAGCAGCAGCGCGAGGAAGACGAAGGTGATCAGCCCGAGTGTCGGGATCAGCTTCGCGGACTCGCTCAGCTTCATGCGCAGCGACATCGGCGGATCGGCCGGCGGACTGCGGTCCGGATGCGCGAGCGACCAGACCGCGATGTAACCCGAGTAGAGCACCATCACGAGCAGTCCCGGCAGGAAGCCCGCCAGGAACACCTGGATGATCGAGACGTTCGCCTGAACCGCATAGACCACCATGGTGATCGACGGCGGGATCAGGATGCCGAGCGTGCCGGCGCCGGCGAGCGAGCCGAGCGAGATGTTCTCGTCGTAGCCGCGCTTCTTCAGCTCGGGCAGCGCGATCTTGGCGACGGTCGCGCAGGTCGCGGCCGAGGAGCCGGACACTGAGCCGAACACGCCGCAGGCGAGCACATTCACATGCAGCAGGCGTCCCGGCAGCCAGTTGAGCCAGGGCGAGAAGCCGCGGAACATCTCTTCCGACAGCTTGGTGCGGAACAGGATTTCGCCCATCCAGATGAACAGCGGCAGCGCGGCGAGCTCCCAGGAGGCGCTGTTGCCCCAGATCTTGGTGGCGAGCACGCTGCCGGCCGGAATGCCGCCGCCGACGAACTGCATGCCCACCCAGCCGGTGGCGAGTAGCGCGACGCCGATCCACACGCCGCCCGCGAGCAGCGCGCCGAGAAACAGCAGCAGAAGGACAGAGGTTTCGACGAGCGCCATGAGATCACACGGCGCTCTGGATCGCCTGCTCGACGATCTCTTCCGCGGTCTGCGGTTTCGGCTTCTCGTAGCGCGGCGAATTGCCCGAGACCACGTGGACGAGCTCGTCCACGAAGGCGATGAACAGGATGACGAGACCGAGCGAATAGCCGATCTGCGGGATCCACAGCGGCACCGCAAGCACGCCCTGCGCCATCTCGTTGAACAGGTAGGTCTGATAGTTCATCACCACCGCGTAATACGCGAAGTAGCCGATGAAGCCGGTGCCGATGACGAGCGCGATCACCTCGATGATCCAGCGCGCGCGGCCTTCGATGCGGTCGATCAGCAGGCCGACGCGGATCATCTCGCCCGAGCGGAAGGTGTGCGCGAGACCCAGGAAGGCGGTCGCCGCCATGCACCAGGCGACGAACTCGTCGCCCGCGGGCAGATTGAAGCCGACCGGGCGTCCGGCCGACAGCATCATCATCAAGACGAAGATCGCGATGAGGAACAGCCCGGCCAGATAGCCGGCATAAAGATAGAGTCGGTCGAGCACGGCACGCATGACGGTCCCCTCTGGCTTTTCTTTGGCCCGATCCGTGCCGGCCGGGCAGTCACAGTCTAGTTCCCCGCATCCACGGACGGCTATGGAGTCTTTGCCGGCCGCTTCACAGGCTCGCGGCCGCGCGGGCCGCCTGGTCGTAGTGGCCCGACAATGCACGCATCGTGCCAGCGAGCTCCGAGAGCATGCGCGGATCGACGCCGGTGCCGAGCACCGGCCGCACCAGCAGCGCCTCGCGGATCTCGCGATACTTGCGGCAGGTCGCCTCCCCCTTGGCCGTGATCGTCACGGCCTTCTCCTTGCCGAGGCGCTGCGATGCCACGAGCGCGTGCGCCTGCAGCTTCTTCACTGCATAGGTGACGAGATGCGTGTCCTCGACATTGAGCACGAGGCAGATGTCGGCGAGCCGCTTGGCGCGCCCGCGATGGTTGACGGTATGCAGCACCAGCACGTCGAGCGCGGAGAGATCCGGAATGCCGGCCGCCGCGGCGCAGCGCACCATCCAGCGGTCGAAGGCATGGCCCAATAGGATCAGCCCGAACTCGAGCTCCGAGAGCGCCGGCATGGCGCCCGCCGCGAGATGCGCCGAGGAGACGATCGGCCCGAGCTCGCCGCTCGCGGCGTGTGCCTGGGCACTGGCTTGCCTCTTGCGCGTCATGGCGCCGCGTGTCCCTCTGGGTGACGACGACGGCAGCCTCGGTCAGTGCTGACAATTTGTCAACAAAATGTTGACGATTTATCCAGCGGCTGTATTGCTGAGCCCGAACGAGGCCAAGAATTCGAGACAGGACATCGGAGCGGCGCATGAGCGGCAGGTCGAATAGCACGTGGGACTTCTGGATCGACCGCGGCGGCACTTTCACGGACGTGGTCGGCCGCCGGCCCGACGGCTCGCTGGTCGCCCACAAGCTGCTCTCCGAGAACCCGGAAGCCTATCGCGACGCCGCCGTGCAGGGCATCCGCGACCTGCTCGGCCTGCCGAAGGGCGCCGCCATACCGGCCGGCCGCGTCGGCGCCGTGAAGATGGGCACCACGGTCGCGACCAACGCGCTGCTCGAGCGCAAGGGCGAGCGCACGCTGCTCATCACCACCAAGGGATTCCGCGACGCGCTCAAGATTGGGTATCAGGCGCGGCCGAAGATCTTCGCCAAGCAGATCATCAAGCCCGAGATGCTGTTCGAGCGCGTGATCGAGGTCGACGAGCGCATCCGCGCCGACGGCACCGTGGAGCGTGCGCTCGATGTCGCGACTGTGCGCGGCGCGCTCGAGAGCGCGCGTGCCGACGGCTTCCAGGCGATCGCCATCGTCTTCATGCATGCCTATCGCTACCCGGCGCATGAGCAGCAGGTGGCGCGGCTCGCGCGCGAGATGGGCTTCCCCCAGGTCTCGGTCAGCCACGAGGTTTCGCCGCTGATCAAGCTGGTCGGCCGCGGCGACACCACGGTGGTCGATGCCTATCTCTCGCCGATCCTGCGGAGATACGTGGCGCAGGTCGGGGGCGAGATGGGCACTGCCGCCGCCAACGACATCCGCCTCATGTTCATGATGTCCTCCGGCGGTCTCACGGCCGCGGACCTGTTCCAGGGCAAGGACGCGATCCTCTCGGGTCCCGCGGGCGGCGTGGTCGGCATGGCGGAGACCGGCCGCGAAGCCGGCTTCGATCGCCTGATCGGCTTCGACATGGGCGGCACCTCGACGGATGTCTCGCATTTCGACGGCGAGTACGAGCGGGCTTTCGAGACCGAGGTCGCGGGCGTGCGCATGCGCGCGCCCATGATGCTGATCCACACGGTCGCGGCCGGCGGCGGCTCGATCCTGCATTTCGACGGCGCGCGTTTCCGCGTCGGCCCCGACAGCGCCGGCGCCAATCCGGGACCGAAGTGCTATCGCCGCGGCGGGCCGCTCGCGGTGACTGACGCCAATGTCATGGTCGGCAAGCTGATCCCGGACTTCTTCCCAAAAATCTTCGGCCCCGGACAGAACGAGCCACTTGATGCGGACGCGGTGCGCGCGGCCTTCGCGGCGCTCGCGCGCGAGGTCGGCGAGAGCCGCAGCGCCGAGGAGGTCGCCGACGGCTTCATCAAGATTGCGGTCGAGAACATGGCGAACGCGATCAAGAAGATCTCGGTGCAGCGCGGCTATGACGTGACGCGCTATGCGCTCAACTGCTTCGGCGGCGCCGGCGGCCAGCACGCCTGTCTGGTCGCCGATGCGCTCGGCATGACCAGCGTGCTGATCCATCCATTTTCCTCGCTGCTCTCCGCTTACGGCATGGGCCTCGCCGACATCCGCGCGACGCGCCAGCAGGCGATCGAGCTCGCCTTCGGCAATGACGCGCTCAAGGCCATCGCCGAGGTCGGCGGCCGGCTCGGCGCGGACGTGAAAGCCGAGGTGATCGGCCAAGGCGTTCCGGCCGATGCCGTCACCGTGCATGTGCGCGCGCACATCCGCTATGCGGGCACCGACACGGCGCTGGTCGTGAATGCCGGCACGCTCGCCGAGATGAAGGCGTCGTTCGAGACGGCGCATAAGGGACAGTTCGGCTTCGTCGACGAGAGCAAGCAGCTCGTCATCGAGGCTGTGTCGGTGGAAGCCGTCGGCGGCAGCGCCAAATTCGCGGAGGCGACGGCGAAGACCAGCGAGGCTCCCCTGCCCGCGCCGGCGCGCACCACGCGCTTCTACTCGGCGGGCGAGTGGCACGACGCGCGCGTCTTCACGCGCGATCAGCTCGCGCCCGGCCACAAGGTGCCGGGCCCGGCCATCATCATGGAGCCGCACCAGACCATCGTGGTGGAGGACGGCTGGCAGGCCGAGCTCACGGCGAAGAACCACCTGGTGCTCGCCCGCGTGGTGGAGAAAAAGCGCGCGCACGCGATCGGCACGCAAGCCGATCCCGTGATGCTCGAGGTGTTCAATAACCTGTTCATGTCGATCGCCGAGCAGATGGGCGTCGCGCTGCAGAACACCGCCTATTCGGTCAACATCAAGGAGCGCCTCGACTTCTCCTGCGCGGTGTTCGCTCATGACGGCACGCTGGTCGCCAACGCGCCGCACATGCCGGTGCATCTCGGCTCCATGGACCGCGCGGTCGAGACTATCATCCGCGAGAACCAGGGCCGCATCGCGCCCGGCGACGTCTACGCGATCAACGCGCCCTATAATGGCGGCACGCACCTGCCCGACATCACGGTCTGCACGCCGGTGTTCGACGATACGCAGCGCGAGATCCTGTTCTGGGTCGCCTCGCGCGGCCACCACGCGGACGTCGGTGGCATCTCGCCCGGCTCGATGTCCCCCAACGCGACCGACATCGAGCAGGAAGGCGTCTATATGGACAACTTCAAGCTCGTCGATCGCGGCCGCTTCCGCGAGCAGGAACTCTATGCGGCGCTCACCGGCGCCCGCTATCCGGCACGCAATCCGTTGCAGAACGTCAACGACCTGAAGGCGCAGATCGCCGCCAACGAGAAGGGCGTGCAGGAGCTGCGCAAGATGGTGACGCACTTCACGCTGCCGGTCGTGAAGGCCTACATGCAGCACGTGCAGGACAACGCGGCCGAGAGCGTGCGCCGCGTCATCGACCGGCTCCACGACTCCTCGTTCGAATACGAGATGGACCAGGGCACCTGGATCAAGGTGAAGATCACGGTCGACAAGGAGAAGCGCGAGGCGACCGTCGATTTCACCGGCACCTCGCCGCAGCAGCCGACCAACTTCAACGCCCCCGAGCCCGTGACGCGCGCGGCCGTGCTCTATGTCTTCCGCGTGATGGTGGACGACGAGATCCCGATGAACGCCGGGTGTCTGCGGCCGATCAACATCGTGATCCCGAAGCGGTCGATGCTCTCGCCCGAATATCCGGCCGCGGTCGTCGCGGGCAATGTCGAGGTCTCGCAGGCCGTGACCAACTGCCTGTTCGGCGCGCTCGGCGCGCTCTGCGCCGCGCAGGGCACCATGAACAACCTCAACTTCGGCAATGCCAAGTATCAGTATTACGAGACGATCTGCTCGGGCTCGCCCGCCGGTCCCGGCTTCGACGGCACCGACGCGGTGCACACGCACATGACCAACACGCGCCTCACCGATCCCGAGGTGCTCGAGTTCCGCTATCCCGTGGTGCTGGAGGACTTCCACATCCGCGCAAACTCCGGCGGCAAGGGCAAGTGGAAGGCGGGCGATGGCATCCGCCGCACCATCCGCTTCCTCGAGCAGATGGAATGCACCATCCTCTCCGGCCACCGCCGCGTACGCCCCTTCGGCCTCGCGGGCGGCGAAGCCGGCCAGGTCGGCGAGAACTGGGTGCGCCGCAAGGACGGCCACATGGAGCGATTACAGGGCTGCGACGCCACCATCATCGACGCCGACGAGGCGATCATCATCCAGACGCCGACCGCGGGGGGATACGGGAAGGCGTAAGCCGCGCCCTACTCCACCGCCGTGGCGTGCGCCGGCACTTCGGCGCGATCGAACACGTCGGTCGGCGTACGGCGCTTGCGCGCGCCGGTGCGCAGCGGGCGGCCGTCGGGCGTGTAGTCGGAGACCCACATGGTCTCGTCGGCGACGCCGACGCGATTGCGGCCGCCGTTCTTGGCGTCGTAGAGCGCGACGTCGGCGCGGCGCATGACGTCGTCGATGCTCTCGTGCAGCTCGCGCTCGCTGACGCCGAAGGTGCAGGTGACGGTCAGCGCGCCCTTCTCGGTCTCGATCACCAGCGATGTCACGCGGGCGCGCAGCCGCTCGGCCATCGCAGCCGCCTGATCGAGATCGTAGCCTTCCAGCAGGCCCGCGAATTCCTCGCCGCCGATGCGGCCGAACCGCGCCCGCTCGCTTTCCAGCTCGCGAGCAACCGCGATCAGCACCTCGTCGCCGACCGCGTGGCCATAGGTGTCGTTGATCCGCTTAAAGTGATCGATGTCGATCATGATGGCGGAAAGGAAGCCGCCCGCCTCCGCGCGGTCACAGGCTTCGATGCCGGCCTCGAAGAAGGCGCGCCGGTTGAGCGCGCCCGTGAGCGCGTCCGTGGTGGCGAGCCGGAACAGCTCGCGCTGCATCGAGGCCAGGCGTTCGGCCGCGCGCAGCCGCGCATAGAGCTCCTCGTAGACCGGCGGCTTGCCGATATAGTCGTCGGCGCCGCTGTCGAGCGCCTCGGCGACCGAGTGCCGGTCGCGCTGCGAGGTCATCATGATGATGTAGATCGGGCGGCGCCGGTTGGCGATGAGCCGCACCTCCCAGCACAGCTCCATGCCCGACATGGAGATCAGCTCCGCGCTGGTGATGAGCGCGTCGACGTCGGGGTCGAGCTCGATGTGATTGAGCGCGGCGTGCGGGTCCGTGAAGGCGAGCACCTCGTAGCCCCGCGCCTCGAGCAGGCGCACGACGAACTTCTGGACCGTTCGGCTGGGATCGACCAGGACTATGCGCATGGACATCGGATCGCACCAATCGGGGCAGCAAACCACGGAATGGTGCACGAAGCGTTGAGGCTCACGGGTCCGGTGCGGGTCGCTTTTCGTGGTGAATCAGCAGTATACGGACACCGAGTTCCATCCGCCCGGAGACCTGCATGCCATCGCGCCCGATCAATGCCGCCGACGCGCCTGCCGCCGCCGGCGGCTACAGCCAGGCCGTCGAAATCACCGGCGCGACCCGCACGCTGCACATCAGCGGCCAGATCCCGACCGATCGCGACGGCAAGCTGCCACCCGATTTCGTCGGGCAGGCCCGGCAGGCCTGGGCCAATATCGAGGCGCAGCTGCGCGCCGCCGGCATGACCCTCGACAATCTCGTGATGGTCCGCACCTATCTCTCGGACCGCCGTTACGCGATGGAGAACCGCACGGTCCGTCAGCAGGTTCTGGGCAACCGGGCGCCCGCCCTCACGGTGATCATCGCGGGCATCTTCGATGAGGCTTGGCTGCTGGAGATCGAGGCGATCGCGATGGCGTGAGCCGCTGCGTGTCGGAATCGCCCGCTGGTCAGCGTCCTCTGACGTGACCGGGAGAACGCCATGCCATCCGACCGCGATCAGATCAGGACCCTCATCGAACGCTGGGCCAAGGCCGTGCAGGCCTGCGATCTTGCCGGCGTCCTCGAGGATCACACCGACGACATCGTCATGTTCGACGTGCCGCCGCCGGAGGGCGGCGCGCGCGGCATGGCGGCCTATCGCGCGACCTGGGAGCCGTTCTTCGGCTATATCCGCAAGGGCGCGATCTTTCGGATCGTCTCGCTCGAGGTCACGGCCGGCGCCGACATCGCCTACGCGTATGCGCTGCTGCGCTGTGGCATGCCGGATCATCTGGCGCAGAACCCCGACGAGCGGCTGCGCCTGACGCTCGGCCTGCGCAAGGAGGATGGCCGCTGGCGCGTCGCACACGAGCATCATTCGTTTGCGCTGAAGGATTGAGCCCGCGAAAACAAAATGGCCGGGCACGAGGCCCGGCCATTTGCATTCAGTTCTGTCTCGCTCAGGCCTGCTGGATCGCCGAGAGCACCCACGCGCCGCCCTGCGAGCGACGGAAGGTCCAGACCTCGGTCGCCTCCTGCGCCGCGTCGTTGCCGTCCGACGCCTTGCCGGTGTTGCGATCAACGTAGCGGTCGACCAGCGAGTAGCGCATCGCGACGGTCGCGTATTCGGTGTCGCCTTCGCGCCAGGCTTCCGACAGGTCGCCCTGCAGCAGCTTCACGTCCTTGATCTCGTTGATCACGCCGCGGCTCTGGTTCTCGGCCATCTCCTCGGCATAGTACGAGAGCATCTCGGGCGTGAGCCGGGCGCGCAGCGTCGCCATGTCCTCGCGGCCATAGGCGGTCTGGACCTCGGTGAGCAGACGCTCGAACGCGTCGAAGTCCTCGCCCGTGAGCTCGAGCGGAGCCGTCGTGACCGGCGCCGCGTCATAACCGCCGAAGCCACCGCCGCCGAGCGCACCGCGGACCGCGAAATCCTTCCGAGCGTCGGTCGCGCTCTCGCGCAGGTCAGGACCGCTCGCCGTCGCGGGCTGGCTGCGGCGCTGCCACCAGCGATAGGCCAGCACGCCGAGCAGCACGATGATGCCGACCTGCAGCAGCAGGCCGAGGATTGAGGCGAAGCCCGCGATGCCGCTCATGAAGCCGCCGCCCATCAGCATGCCGAGCAGGCCGGCGCCGAGG
>JAEYAU010000054.1 GCA_023404705.1 Pseudomonadota bacterium | reverse complement strand
GGACACGATGCGCCACGCCGAAGAAGCCGCCGCACGCTGGGCCGCGCAGGCCGAGGAGCGCAAGCTGGTCGCGGCGCGGGCAGCCGAGCTGGCGGGAAGCGAGCCGGTGCATGACGCGGCGGAAGTTGCTCGGCCCGCGAGCGATAGTGCGCCGATGCCGGTCGTGCATGCTGAGCCCGAGGCGGTCGCCCTCGAAGCTGTCGCCGAAGCGCTGGAGCCAGAGGTTGCGGCGGCCGAGGCGGCGCCTGCCGTGCCGGAGATTGGCGAGAGCGCGCCGGACGAAGCCGCGGAGCCTGCTCCCGTAGAGCATCTCGAGCCTGCTTCTGCAGACCTCGAGAGAGCCCCAGCGGATGCAGTGGAGCCCGCGCCTGTGGAAGAGACCGTCGAGGCCACGCAGCCTGAGCCCGCAGAGCAACCGACGCGTTCGAAGCGCCGCGGCGGGCGGCGCAAGAAGTAAGCACAACCTAGAAGCCGTCATCCTGAGGTGCGAGGGCTCGTCGCGCAGCGGCGAGCGCGAGCCTCGAAGGATGAACGGCCCGGGCATTGCGGTTTGCTCGCGGCGAGTCAGCGGCCGTCGCCCTTCGAGGCTCGCGCTGCGCGCGAGCACCTCAGGGTGACGGTCGAAATGATGGAGCTTGCAGCGGGGGGGGCTACTACGCGCGCAGCGGCCGCCGGCGAATGCTCGCCGGCAGCTTGCGGAAATCGAACTCCGCGGGATCCGCGAGATTGGTGCCGGGCGACGCGCAGGTGATCACCTGCTCGGCGATCGGCTGGAAGCCGGCGCGGAAATGCACGGAGCTCTTCAGCGCGACAATCCTGCGGGCACGCGGATCGACGCCGAGATGACTGAACGTCTCGGTGTGGATCGGCTGCTGGCGAATGGTCGCGACCAGCACCTCGACGCCGTTCTGCTTGAGGATCGCGGTCGGGCCCATCTCGACGGTCTTCGAGCGCAGCATCGGCGCGGTGCCGGCGAAGCTGCCATTGCTCAGCGCCGTCACGGTCCAGGGCCCGGGATGCGGCGTCTGGCCGGGGCCTTCGAGCCCGCCGCCGATCGCGATGTTGAGCGTCGCGCCGAGGCCTGCGGCATGCGCGGCCTTTGCGCTCTTCGGATCGTGCAGGATGCCGACCACGGCGTCGCGCGCCTCCTGGCGCAGCAGCTCTGCGATGATGCCGGTGGTGTTCGACGGCGCGGCGGCGCCGGGATTGTCCTGCGTGTCGGCGAGCACGATCGGTCGCGACGCACTGCGCGAGAGCGCGATCGCGGTCGACACTGCTTCGGCGACCGGCATCACGCGCTGCGCCGCATAGGCGCCCTCCGCCGCGATCACGGCCTGCGCGAGCCGGTCGACCGCCGCATCGACGCGCGCCTGGTCGCCGCCATAGCCGAACACGGCGGGACCGCAATCCGCGATGTCGGCCGGCGGGAAGCCGGGCGTGAAGTTGAGATGCACGCCGGTCTCGGCCTCGATCTGCTCCAGCGTCTCGTAGATCTCTTTCGTGGGCGAGATCAGCGTGCAGCCGGCCGTCACCGGAATCAGGAACGGAATGCGCCGTAGCGCTCGCGCGGGCTGTCTGCCCCAGGACAGCGTGCGGTCGAGCCAGCGCGCGACGCGGCGGCCGGTCTCGCCCCAGTCCACATGCGGATAGGTGCGATAGGCGGAGAGCAGGTTGGTGGTCGCGAGCATCAGCTCCGACATGTTGGTGTGCAGGTCGAGCGTGCCGACGATCGGCACGTCGCCGACCGCGTCGCGGATGCGGCGCAGCAGCTCGCCCTCGGCGTCGTCGAAGCCTTCCCCCACCATGGCGCCGTGCAGCTCGACGAAGATCACGTCGGCGCGCGCCGCGCGATAGCCTTCGACGAGCTTGCCGCACATGTATTCGAAGGCCTGCGTGGTGACGGGCCCGGCGGGCTGCGCCATCGCCCAGGCGACCGGCACGATCTCGACACCGTTCTTCTGGCGCTGCACCTCGTCGACGAAGCCCGGCAGCCCGAGATTGAGCCCCTCGAGCGTCTTCAGCATCACCGCGCCTTCGCAGGCTCCGGGCCATGCGCCGGTGCGTGCGAAGTCGTCCCAGGTCGTGGGCGTGTCGACGAAGGTGGCGCTCTCGTGCAGGAAGCCGCCGACCGCAATGCGCATCTTTCTCTTTCCTCTTGCTCAGTCACCGATCCCGTCATCCTGAGGTGCGAGCGAAGCGAGCCTCGAAGGATGAACGGCCGGTGCAGTGCATTGTACTCGTGGCGATGCCCGGGCCGTCGCTCTTCGACGCTTGTCCTTCGGACGAGCACCTCAGGGTGACGGGATCGGGCGCAGAGTAGGGTGAGCCTAGCGCCCCTCGCGCCGCGCCATGAACGCCAGCCGCTCGAACAAGTGCACGTCCTGCTCGTTCTTCAGCAGCGCGCCGTGCAGGGGCGGGATCAGCTTCTTGGGATCGCGCTCGCGCAGGGTCTCGGGGCCGATATCCTCGGCCATCAGGAGCTTGAGCCAGTCGATGAGCTCGGAGGTGGAGGGTTTCTTCTTCAGGCCCGGCACGTCGCGGATCTCGTAGAACAGGCGCAGCGCCTCGGCGACCAGGCGCTGCTTGATGCCAGGGAAATGCACCTCGACGATGGCGCGCATCGTGTCCTGGTCGGGGAAGCGGATGTAGTGGAAGAAGCAGCGGCGCAGGAAGGCGTCGGGCAGCTCCTTCTCGTTGTTCGACGTGATCATCACGATCGGGCGGCGGCGGGCGCGGATGGTCTCGCCGGTTTCGTAGACAAAGAACTCCATGCGATCGAGCTCCTGCAACAGGTCGTTGGGGAACTCGATGTCGGCCTTGTCGATCTCGTCGATCAGCAGCACGGGGCGCTCGTCGGAGGCGAAGGCCTCCCAGAGCTTGCCGCGCTTGATGTAGTTGCGGATGTCCTTGACGCGCTCGTCGCCGAGCTGGCTGTCGCGCAGGCGCGAGACCGCGTCATATTCATAGAGGCCCTGCTGCGCCTTGGTGGTCGACTTCACGTGCCATTCCAGCAGCGGGGCGCCGAGCGCCTTGGCGACCTCGAGCGCCAGCACGGTCTTGCCCGTACCGGGCTCGCCCTTCACCAGGAGTGGCCGCTCCAGGGTGATCGACGCATTGACCGCGACCTTCAGGTCGTCGGTCGCCACATACCCGCTGGTTCCTTCGAAACGCATTCCGTGTCCTCGTTCGGTTCCGCGGCACCCTAGGCAGGCGCGCGGCGCGGGGCAAGATCGCGGAACCGTGAGATTGATGTGACCGTTCGTCCGTAACAAAGTGGGTCCAAGGCGCGTATTTCGTCGTGTCAGGCGCGAAAACATCATCGAGGAACACAATGCTTCGGCTCTGGCTCAGTCTCGTTTTTCTGGCCCTCGCGGCCCCGGCCCAGGCGGGCCAAGCGGTGGCGACCTTCGCGGGCGGCTGCTTCTGGTGCGTGGAGGCTGACTTCGACAAGGTGCCCGGGGTGATCAGCACCACGTCGGGCTACATGGGCGGCGACCCGTCCAAGGCGACCTACAAGCAGGTCTCGGCCGGCGGCACCGGCCATGCCGAGGTCGTGCAGATCGTCTACGACCCCGCCAAGGTGACCTATGAGAAGCTGCTCGACACCTTCTGGCGCAACATCGACCCGCTCGTGAAGGACAAACAGTTCTGCGATTCCGGCGACCAGTATCGCAGCGCGATCTTCTATCACTCGGAAGAGCAGAAGCGCGCCGCGGAAGCCACCAAGGCGAAGGTCATGGAGCGCTTCAAGCCGCGCCAGGTGTTCACGCAAGTGGTGGCGGCCGAGAAGTTCTTCGCGGCCGAGGACTATCACCAGGATTACTACGAGAAGAATCCCTCCCGCTACAGCTTCTACCGCTGGAATTGCGGACGCGACCAGCGGCTGGAGCAGCTGTGGGGCAAGCCCGAGAAAGGACCCGCATCATGACCAATCGACGTGGACTGCTCGCGACGGCGGCCGGCCTCGCCGGGCTCGGCTTCTGGAAGATGACGCAGAATGCCGATGCTGCCGCCGAGACGAAGACCTTCGAGGTGCAGAAGAGCGACGCAGAGTGGCGCAAGCAGCTCACGCCCGCGCAGTACGACGTGCTGCGCAAGCATGGCACGGAGCGCGCCGGCACCAGCCCGCTCAACGCCGAGAAGCGCAAGGGCACCTTCGCGTGCGCAGGCTGCGACCTGCCGCTCTACGCGTCGGAGACGAAGTACGAGAGCGGCACCGGCTGGCCGAGCTTCTATGAGCCGCTGCCGAATGCAATCGGCACGTCGACGGACCGCACGTTCTTCATGACCCGCACCGAGGTGCATTGCCGCCGCTGCGGCGGCCATCTCGGCCACGTGTTCGACGACGGTCCGCCGCCGACCGGCAAGCGCTATTGCATGAACGGCGTGGCAATGCGGTTCGTGCCGGCGGCCGCGCAGGCGAGCTGAGCAAAGCCAAGCGTCTCGCCGCCGCTCGCGGCGGCCGGGACAGAGTGGGGGCGCGGCCTTGGGAGCAGGCCGCGCCTCTTTTCTTTGCGTTGTAGGGTGTGCAAACGCGGCCGAGGCGCTCACGGGAATCGAGGCGTGCGACCCGCGTTTGCGCACGCGTGAGGCCTCGCAGCTTGTTTCAAAGTCAGCACGCGTGCGCATGGCGGATCAAAGGCCCACGCCTGCTCGATACGCTCGGGCCGCCATGCACACCCTACGAAGCGGGGTCGGCCCAAACGGCCCGGCAAGTCTTTCCCAGTGCGGCAATTGATTCCCGCAACGGGGGCAGGGCCTTCAACATAAGTATTTGAAAAAACATAGGAAAATTTCCGGCACGAAGCCTGCAAGAGGGGGTCCGGATGAGCCGTGCCTGCGCGTGTGGCGCAGGGTCGGCCTGACGGATCGACCGGAGGAAGCTTCGTTATGGGTATTTTCGGCGCTCTCACCACCGCGGTGACGGGTCTTCGCGCGCAGTCGTTCGCGCTCGAGAACATCTCGGGCAACATCGCGAACTCGCAGACCACTGCCTACAAGCGCGTCGACACCAGCTTCGCGGACCTGGTTCCGGACTCGGTCCCCTCGAAGCAGCTCGGCGGCACGGTCCAGTCGTATTCACGCGCGACCAACACGGTGCAGGGCGACCTGCAGAACGCCTCGATCGGCACCTTCATGGCGATCAACGGGGACGGCTACTTCATCGTGCAGAAGCCGGACAGCTTCGTCGACGGCCAACCGGTCTTCGCCGGCACCGATCTCTACACGCGGCGCGGCGACTTCCAGACCAACAAGGACGGCTACCTGGTCAACGGCGCCGGCTACTACCTGATGGGCATCCCGATCGACTCGACGACCGGCAACCTCTCGGGCAGCGTGCCGCAGCTGCTGAAATTCCAGAACGACTTCCTGCCCGCCCAGGCGACCACGCAGGTCGAATACCGCGCCAACCTCGCGAGCTATCCACGCACGCCCGGCAGCGACAGCGACGTGCCGCAGTCGGAGCTGCTCAACCCGGCGACCTTCCAGTCGAACCCGATCGCGGGCGCGCCCACGGTTGCGAAGCTGACCAGCGTCGGCAACTTCCAGCCCGACAAGGCGGCGACCGCCCTCGGCAGCATCAGCGGCCTCAACCTCACGGACACGCTCGACGGCCTCAGCCCCGCGATCGTCAACGGCGACACGATCACGGTGAACGACGGCACCGCGACCTACACCTATACGGTGGTCAATGCGGCGACCGAGACGGTACAGGATCTGATCAACGGCATCTCGGGCGGCGCCGCGGCGGTGAGCGCGAGCCTCTCGTCCGACGGCCGTATCCGGGTCCTCTCGGACAACTTCCTCGATACGCTGACCATCGGCGGCACCGCCGCGGGCTCAATCGGCTTCGCACCCGGCGCCAACGTGTTCCAGCCAACCAACCTGCTCACACAGGGCATCTCGGACGGCGACACCTTGACGCTGAAGGTCGGCAGCGGCGCCGTGCAGACCATCACGTTCGGCACCGGCGCGACCGAGATCGCGACGCTCACCGACCTCCAGTCCGACGCGGTCAACGGCCTTGGCAAGTACACGGGCGTGATCAGCACCGTGAACACCGGCACCGGCGCGGTTTCGATCACGGCGTCGTCGCCGACCGACACGCTGGAAGTCGGCGGCACGGCGACCTCGCTCTTCGGCTTCTACACGACCACGGCATTGCCCGCGAACGGCACCGTGATCGCGAACGATCTCACGGCCTTCCTCGATCAGTCGATCGGCGGCGGCGCCATCACGGCCTACGACGTCTCGGGCTCGCCCGTGAACATCCAGCTCCGCTGGGCAAAGGTCGAGAGTGCAGACTACGGTGGCACCGACACCTGGAACCTGTTCTATCAGATCGATTCCACGGCGACCTCCACCGACCCGGCGTGGCGCAACGTCGGCGTGAACTACACCTTCGGCCCCAATGGCCAAATGAACCCGCTGGTCTCGCAGGTGACGCTCAACAACGTCACGATCAACGGCATCGCGCTCGGCGACATCCAGCTGGTTCACGGTTCGGGCGGCATCACCCAGTTCTCGGACCCGAACGGCACTGCGCAAGTAAACCGGCTGTCGCAGAACGGCTTTCCGGCCGGCTCGCTCGAGACGGTCGCGGTGAGCGAGAAGGGACGCGTGATCGGAACCTACACGAATGGCCGCACCATCGATCTCGCCGAGATCACGCTCGCGAGCTTCAACGGCGCGAACTCGCTCAAGCGCCTGGACGGCGGCGCCTTCGAGGCGACTGACGAGTCCGGCGCGGCGATCCTGGGCGCGGCGGGCAAGATCGTTGGCGGCTCGCTGGAAGGCTCCAACACCGACATCGCGGACGAGTTCACCAAGCTGATCGTGACGCAGCAGGCCTACTCGGCCAACACGCGCATCGTCACGACCGCGAACGACATGGTGCAGGACCTGCTCAACATGATCCGCTGATGCTTCGCGTCGCTGATCGGCCAGGCGGTATGTCATGAGTCTCACCCAGGCGCTCAACACGGCAGTCTCCGGTCTGCGGGTTACGCAGGCCAGCATGGCGATCACGGCGTCCAACGTCGCGAACGCCGAGACGCCGGGCTATATCCGCAAGCGCCCGCTGCAGATCGCGACCTCGGCGGGCGATCTCGGCGTCGGCGTGCGGCTCGAGGGCGTCAACCGGGCACTCGACAGCTATCTGCAGCGCCAGCTGCGCACCGAGGCTTCAGGCAACATCTACGCCAGCGCGCGCTCGGAATTCTATCAGCGGCTCCAGCAGCTCTACGGCCAGCCCGGCAGCGATAGCGCGCTGGAGACGATCTACAACAATTTCACCGGCGCGCTGCAGGCGCTGGCGACGAGTCCAGACTCGAATTCGGCGCGCTACTCGGTGCTGAGCACCGCGCAGGTGCTGGCGCAACACCTGAACGGCATGACGGCCGATATCCAGGATTTGCGCACGGATGCGGAGCTCGGCCTTTCGGATTCGGTGCAGCAGGCGAACGAGGCGATGCAGCAGATCGCCCGCATCAACGGCCAGCTCGGCACATCGACCCAGAACGACGCGACCAAGGCCTCGTTGCTCGACCAGCGCGACAAGTATCTCGACCAGCTCGCGGGCCTGATGGACATCCGCGTCGTCGAGACCAACAACAATCAGGTCAACGTCTTCACCAATTCGGGCACGCAGCTCGTCGGCGTCCAGGCCTCGACGCTCGCCTTCGACGCCAAGGGCACGATGACGCCCGCCGCGCAGTGGAGCAGCGATCCGAACAAACGCGCGACCGGAACCATCACGCTGCTCACGCCGAACGGCGAGAGCATCGACCTCGTCGCCAACGGCACTTTCCGCTCGGGCAGGATCGCGGCCCTGCTCGAGATGCGCGACGGGGTGCTGGTGGAGGCGCAGGCGCAGCTCGACCAGGTGGCGGCCGCGATGGCCAGCGCGCTGTCGGACAAGACGGTCGCGGGCACGGCGGTGACGGCCGGCGTCCAGAACGGCTTTGATCTCAACATCTCGGCGGTGCAGCCCGGGAACAGCCTGAACCTCACCTACACGGACGGCGCGGGCGCGACGCACACCGTCACGATCGTGCGGGTGGACGATCCGGCGGCGTTGCCGCTCTCCCCGACGGCGACGCCGAACGCCAACGATACCGTGGTGGGCGTGAACTTCTCGGGCGGCATTCTTTCGATCGCGGCGCAGCTCAACAGCGCGCTCGGCACCGCGGGCCTGCAGTTCTCCAATTCGGGTGGGCAACTGCGCGTGCTCGATGACGGTGCGATCAACAACGTCAACATCACGGGCCTCTCCGCCACCGTCACCGAGACCTCGCTCGTGGGCGGCGGGCCCGAGCTGCCGTTCTTCCTCGACGGCACGAACCTCTATACGGGTCAGATCACGGGAGAGGGGAGCCAGACGCTCGGTCTCGCGGGGCGCATCTCGGTGAACCGCTCGCTGCTGGCGGATCCCAGCAGGCTCGTGGTCTACCAGAGCTCGCCGCTGACGCCCTCAGGCGACACGACGCGGCCGAACTTCCTTTACGACCGGCTCGCAGAGGCCTCGCTCGTTTACTCACCGCAGGCCGGCATCGGCAGCGCGGTCTCGCCGTTCAGCGGCTCGCTGCCGTCCTACATGCGGCAGATCGTCAGTCAGCAGGGCGAAGCCGCAACCGCCGCTGAGAGCCTCTCGCTCGGCCAGGAGATTGTCTACAACTCGCTCGCGCAGCGCCAGGCCGAAGGGTCTGCTGTGAACATCGACGAGGAGATGGCGAACCTCCTCAATCTTCAGAACCAGTACGGCGCCAATGCGCGCGTGATGTCCACCATCAAGGAGATGCTCGATCTCCTGATGCAGATGTGAGGCACATAGAACATGTCCATCACCGGCATTGGAACGCGCTCCGCGCTCGCCACGCAGGCGCTGGGCGACATGCGGACGCAGCTCACCGACCTGCAACGCCAGCTCGGCACCGGCAAAAAGTCCGCGACCTATGCGGGCCTCGGTCTCGGCCGCGGTCTTGCGGTCGGATTGCGCAGCAATCTCACGGCCCTGACAGGCTACCGGGAGACGATCACCAGCCTGGCGGTGCGGCTCGAGCTGCAGCAGACCGCGCTCGCCCGCATCTCGAATATCGGCCGCGACGTGAAGAGCGCAACAAATATTGGTCCGTTCGAGCTCGATCCGGGCGGTCAGACCAGCCTACAGAAGACGGCCTTCACCCAGCTTGATGAGATTCTAGGCCTGCTGAACACGCGGGCCGGCGACCGCTACCTGTTCTCCGGACGCACCGTGGATCAGCCCGCAACGGCGAGCACGGACCGGATCATCAACGGCTTCGGCGCAGCGGCCGGCTTCAAGCAGGTGATGAGCGAGCGCAACCAGGCGGATCTCGGTACGGGGACGGGACGGCTGGTGCTGGGAGGCGGTGCAACGCTCGCGGCCACCCTGGTCGGCACGGGCGCGACGCTGCTCAACGATGCGCAGGCGGTGACCAACGGCAATCAGGATCTGAGCGCGCTCACCTCGGCGGGTGGCACGCTGGTGCTCAACAGCGTCAACATCACGATCAATCCGGGCGACGACGAGCTCGCGGTGCAGGCTGCGATCAACGGCTCGGGCGCAGGCGTGACCGCGACCTTCGACGGCCTCAACCAGCTCGTGCTGACCAGCGCAGATGCCGACACGCCGGTCGATATCGGCGCGGGCAGCACCGTGCTGGCGGAACTCGGCCTCGCCGCGGGCGTGACCCCGCCGACCAACCTGCTGACCCAGGTCCCGGCGCTGAGCGGCCAGAGCATGACGATCCAGGTCGGCACCTTTCCGCCGAACGCGCCGCTCAATATCGCGTTCGGGCCGGCTCCTGGCGATGTCTCGACCCTGACCGAGCTCACCGCCGTGCTCGGCGGCCTCGCGGGCGGCACCGCCACGGTCGGGGCCGGCGGCAACATCACGATCACGGCCGGCAACACTACTGACAGCATCACGATCACGGGCACGGCGAACCCCGCGACGTTCGGCCTTGCGGCCAGCACCGCCGCGCCGACGACGCCGATCACGCTCAGCGAGGACGCGGCCGGGCATCCGTTCGGCTTCAAGCTGATGGCGGTGACGTCCAACCTGACCGGCGCGATCGTCACGGGCCCGGCAGGCGTTCCGCCGAGCGCTTCGGTCGGCTTCGCGACGAATCCGACGGCTGGGCAGAGCCTGCGCTTCACCTTCACGCTGCCGGACGGCACAACGGAGAACCTCGAGCTCACGGCCACCACGACGAGCCCGCCGGCTGCAGGGCAGTTCACGATCGGGGCCACCCCGGCCGCGACGGCGGCGAATTTCCAGGCAGCGCTCAACACCGGCGTCACCAAGCTCGCCGCGACTGCACTCAGCGCCGCGTCGTCGGTCGCGGCGGCGCACGACTTTTTCGACGTCGGCTTCGGCCAGCCGCCCATGCGCGTCGCGGGCCCGCCCTTCGCGAGCGCGACCGCGCTCGTCGCCGGCACGGCGGCCAATACGGTGACCTGGTACACGGGCGAAGTCGGAGTCTCGGCGTCGGACGCGGCGCGGCAGACCGCCGTGGCGCGCGTCGACCAGTCGCTCACCGTCGCGTATGGCGCGCGCGCCAACGAGGAGGGGCTGCGCTGGCTCGTCGAGAACGTCGCAGTCTACGCCACGGTCACCTATTCGGCGAGCGACCCGAATGCGCAGGAGCGCTTCACGGCGCTCAACCAGCGCCTCGGCCAGGCGCTCGCGCCGCCCGCGGGCGTGCAGAAGGTCGAGGACATCGAAGCCGAGCTCGCCGGCGCGCAGACCACCATGGCGGGCGCGACCGATCGCCACAAGCAGACGCGGCTGACGCTCGAGACCATGCTCGACAGCATCGAGGGGATTTCCAAGGAAGAGGTCGCGGCGCAGATCCTCGCCATGCAGACCCAGCTCGAAGCATCGCTCAGCACCACTGCGATGCTCTATCGCATCAGCATCATCAATTACCTGTAGCGTTCCGTCGCGTAAGCGTTGCGTGACCGGCGTCGGGGGGGGGGGGGGGGGGGGGGCGGGGGGGGCCCCGCCCCC
>JAEYAU010000091.1 GCA_023404705.1 Pseudomonadota bacterium | reverse complement strand
CGCCGCCGCCACCCCCACCGCCGCCGCCCGCGCCGCCGTCGGCGCCGCCCATCAGCACATGGGTGACCGGCTGGCGCGTGCCCTTGGGCGGAGTCGCCTTCTCGGGATCGGTCTGCAGGCCGATCATGCCGAGCGAGGCGCAGTTCTCCCAGTAACCGAAGCCGCGGTAGTCGGTGAGCACGAAGCACTTGTTGCCGACGCGGCTCGGGCCGGCGCCCTGCGCAAAGGCCGTGGACGAGATCGCAACAAGCGCGATCGCAAGCAGAGAACGTTTCATGGCGGCTCCTCGGGTGATGCACCCGCCGAGCGGGCGCGACACTCATTGGTGGGCGCGCGGGCGCGTCGCGTTCGAAGAACCTATGGGCCGCAGGTGTCCCCGGCCTGTGCGGCCAGTGCACTGTCGCGGCCGCCAGCGTCCTAGGGAGCCGCCGCGGCGCGTATCAAGGATCGCACCGATGGCGGAGGCCGCGGCCGGTCCCCAAGCTCGGGCCATGCTGGGTCAAGTCCTGGTCGGTGGGATCGTCAGCGCCTGCAACATCGCCATCCATTCGCTGGTGATGAGCCTCGTGGTGCATGTTTCGCGCATGACCTACGCCAAGGTCGGCGCGCGAGCTGTGCTCCGTCTGGCCCGCGTGATGATCGGCGCCGTCCTGGTGCTGATGGCCGCGCATGTCGCCGAGGTGCTGATCTGGGCGCTCGCCTATCGGCTCACGGGCGCCGTCCCGGACGTATCGCGCCTCGTCTATTTCGCCTTCGTCAACTACACGACGCTCGGCTATGGCGACATCACGCCGATACGTGAATGGGAGATGCTCGGGCCGCTCACTGCCATGAACGGCGTGATCCTGTTCGGCTGGTCGACCGCCGTCATCTTCGCGGTGCTGCAGAAGACGCTCGAAGGCCCGCCGGGGGCGCAGGCCTGAGCCGAGACTGCCCATCCGTATAGCCGGACCGACCCTGCGTACAATCGACAGGTTCCGCCGCGTCTTCCTAAGAAGCTGGAAGCAGCCCGCGACGGGCGAGCTGAGCATTCAGGTGACGCGTGACGCTTCTGGTGCAGGAGACCCGGCGCAATCCTCTGATCGAGGACATCCGGCGCAATCCGCTGCTCTGGCTGCTGGTGCTGGTGCCGGTGGTGCTGGCCGCGCAGCTGCTCGCGCCTGATGCGCATCTCCTCCTCTTCACGCTCTCGGTCGGCGCGATCGTGCCGTTGGCGGCCTTGCTCAGCCGTGCCACCGAGTCCGTTGCCGCGCGGACCGGCGACGCCATCGGCGGTCTGCTCAACGCGACGCTGGGAAACCTGACCGAGCTCCTGATCGCGCTCGCGGCCTTGCGCGCCGGACAGTATGTGCTGGTGAAGGCCTCGATCGCGGGAGCGATCGTCGCCAACGCCCTGTTCATGATGGGTGCTTCGTTCCTGGTCGGCGGCCTCAAGCACCATGTGCAGGAGTACAATCCCGTCAATGCGCGGGTGCACGCCGGCCTTCTCTTCCTCGCCACTGTCGCGATGCTGGTGCCGTCGGTCCTGGCCGAGGGCGATGATCCCTCTCGGGCGGCCTTCACGCAGACCGTGAGCCTCGGCCTCTCGGTGCTGCTCATCGTCACCTATGCGCTCGGTCTCCTGTTCTCGCTCAAGACGCATCGCGAGTTCTTCGCGAGCGCGCACGAATCCGAGCCGGGCGAGGCCGAGTGGCCGATGCGCTTGGCGCTCGTCGCGCTCGCGGTCATCACGGTGCTGGTCGCGCTGGTCAGCGAGGTATTCGTGGAATCCGTGCAGGAGGCTGCCAAATCGCTCGGCATGTCGGCCGCCTTCGTCGGCTTCATCATCGTCGCGCTGGTCGGCGGCGCGGCCGAGATGGTGTCGGCGCTCTCGGCGGCGCGCAAGAACCGCCTGGACCTGAGCGTCGGCATCGCGCTCGGCAGCGCGGTGCAGATCGCGCTGTTCGTTGCGCCGGTGCTGGTGCTGCTCAGCTATGTGATCGGCCCGGCGCCGATGAACCTGCAGTTCTGGCCCGGCGCCGTGACCATGATGATGATCGCGACCCTGACGGCCTCGCTCGTCACCAATACGGGCCGCTCGGCCTGGTTCGTCGGCACGGTGGTAATCGTGGTCTATGTCATCTTCGCGATGACGCTCTATCTCCTGCCGCCGCAAGGCGTGTGACGCAGTCGCGGTTCGGCATCCTGAGCGCGGCGCGCCAAGGCACGCGTGAGCGCCGCGCGTATCGTCCGCGATCGGCCGCTACTTGCCGCCGCCTGCGCCACCACCGCCACCGCCACCGCCACCGGCCGCGCCCGCCCCGGCACCTGCTCCCGTGCAACGGTATGTGCCGCCGGAACCTGCGCCGCCGCCCTCACCTCCGCCGCCTCCGCCACCAGTACTGGTGATGCGGCTAGACGAACCGGTGACCGCCGCATTCGTGTCGATGACCAACCACGAGAACCTGCCGCCGGTGGGGTGCACCATGCGAACCGTGGCGCTCGGGGGACCTGCCGCCATGGTCAACTACGGTGTACCGGAGGAGCACTTCACCGTCACCGGCGGCCAGGAGTCGAGAATCCCCGCGGGTGGGAGTATCGGACCGCCAACCGGATCGACCTGGCGCCTCACGGTCACGTGCGACAACGGACTCTCCACGAGCCTGGACAAGACCTACTGATCAGACACATCACGCTAGGTGACCGCGACGGTGATCCCGAAATCCCCTGCGTGCTCCGGATGCACGGCGGTGTACCGCTTGACGGCCTGGCGTTGCGGATCACACCACGGTGCGGTCTGCGCGGACAGGTAGTTGAACCACAACACCGGATCACATTCGGCCGGTAGCGCATTCAGCAAGGTGTCCAG
>JAEYAU010000051.1 GCA_023404705.1 Pseudomonadota bacterium | reverse complement strand
GCCATGCGCATGCGCATGGCGGGGCAGGGCGGCAGGTGCAGGGTCCGCCCGAGGTGAAAGCCATCATCGCGGTCGCGTCCGGCAAGGGCGGCGTCGGCAAGTCCACCACCGCGATCAATCTCGCGCTCGGTCTGCGCGATCTCGGCCTCAAGGTCGGCGTGCTCGATGCCGACATCTACGGTCCTTCGGTGCCGAAGCTGCTCGCGATCCGCGGCCGGCCGCAGACCGTCGGCGGCAACCGTCTCAAGCCGATGGAGGGCTATGGGCTCAAGGTGATGTCGATCGGCTTCCTGGTCGACGAGGAGACGCCGATGATCTGGCGCGGGCCGATGGTGATGTCGGCGCTCACCCAGATGCTGCGCGAGGTCGACTGGGGCGCGCTCGACGTAATGGTGGTCGACATGCCGCCCGGCACCGGCGACGCGCAGCTCACCATGGCGCAGCAGGTGCCGCTCAAGGGCGCCGTCATCGTCTCGACCCCGCAGGACCTCGCGCTGATCGATGCGCGCCGCGGTGTCGGCATGTTCAAGCGCGTCGACGTGCCGGTGCTCGGCGTGATCGAGAACATGAGCTACTTCCTCTGCCCGCAATGCGGCACGCGCTCCGACATCTTCGACCACGGCGGCGCACGCCACGAGGCCGAGCGCCTCGGCGTCCCGTTCCTCGGCGAGGTGCCGCTCGACATGACGATCCGCGAGACCTCGGACGCGGGCCGCCCCGTCGTCGCGACCGCGCCCGACAGCGCGCACGCCAAGATCTATCGCGAGATCGCGGGCCGCGTGCGCGACGCGCTCGATGGTCGAGGCGGTGGCCGCGCGGCGCCGAAGATCGTCATCGAGGCGTGATCCGGGAGCGACGCATGTCCTATGTCGACGGCTTCGTGCTCGCGGTGCCGAAGCAGAACATCGAAGCCTACAAGACGCTCGCGCGCCAGGCCGGCGCGGTGTGGAAGGAGCACGGCGCGCTCGCCTATGTGGAGTGCATCGGCGACGACGTGCCCCACGGCGAGCTCACCTCGTTCCCGCGCGCCGTGCAGGCGAAGGCGGACGAGGTGGTGGTGTTCGCCTGGGTCGTCTATCCGTCGCGCGATCAGCGTGATGCCATCCTCGAGAAGGTGATGGCGGATCCGCGCCTCAAGCACGATCCGAAGGACATGCCGTTCGACGGCCGGCGCATGATCTGGGGCGGCTTCCAGCCCTTCATCGAATTGTAAGGTGTGCTCGGCGGCCCGCGCCTCGCGGTTTTCGATGAGCATTGATCCGCCGAGCGCACGCGTGCGCTCAGCGCGATCGAATCATCGCTTCAACTGAATCGCAGGGGCGCGCTGAGCACACCCTACAGCGCCGCGCGGGAACCCGAGCTTTGCCCGCACGTTTTCGAACCGACGCCGTTGTGTCGTGTTCCAGACCCGCATGCGAGACAGGCTCAGCAAGCTGCTCAGTGAGATCCGCACCCTGACGCTCGGGGCGCAGATCCTGCTCGGCTTCCAGTATCAGGCGATCTTTCATTCCGGCTTCGAGACGCTGCCCGCCTATGCCAAGGCGCTCGAGGTGATCGCTTTCGCGCTGATGCTCGCGGTGTTCGCCTGCCTGGTGGCGCCGTCGTCCTTCCATCGCCTGAGCGAAGCCGGCAATGCGACGCGTCGCCAGCACGCCTATACACAGACCATGCTCGAGGTGGCGCTGCTCGGTTTCGCGCTCGGCATCGGCGCCAATGTCGTGCTCGTCACCACGGTCAAGCTCGGCACCGCTGGCGCCGTGCTGCTCGGCGCCGCGGTGTTCACCATCGCCATCCTGTTCTGGTTCGGAGTGACGCTCATGCAGAGGACGCGCAATCGCCCATCGCGGTCCAGCCTGAAGGACGAGGCCGTGCCGCTGAAGGAGAGGATCAGCGAGCTGCTCACCGAGGCGCGCATCGTGCTCCCCGGCGCACAGGCGCTACTCGGCTTTCAGTTCGCGGCCTATCTCACCGAGGGCTTCACCAAACTCCCGCCGGCTTCGCAGACCGTTCACACGATCAGTCTGCTGCTGATCGCGCTTGCCATGATCCTGCTGATGAGCCCCGCGCCCTATCACCGCATCGCCGAAGGCGGAGAGAACACGGCGCATTTCGACAAGGTCGCGGTGCGCTTCATCCTCGCCGCCATGGTGCCGCTCGCCTTCGGTCTCGCCGGCGACTTCTACATCGTGCTCGAGAAGGTGCTCGAGAGCCCGCCGCTCGCCGCGACCGGCGCCGTGATCACCGTCGTGGGCGCGCTGCTGCTCTGGTTCGCGGTGCCTTTATGGTGGCGCCGGCCGCACGCCGAGACGGCCTGACTCGCGGGCGATTCACCGGCCCCTCATTTTGCACGGCCTCGTGCAGCAGCGCGAACAGCCAGGCGATGCCCGCGTCCTGCATCGCGGCGCGCGACGTGACCGCACACATGCGGAAGCGCGGCAGGGGCAGGGGAGCCTCGAGCGCCAGCAGGCCGAAACGTCGCACGTGGATGGCTGCGAACCGGCGGGGCAGGGCGCAGACCAGGTCGCTATCGGCGACGAGTGCGAGGGCCATGCTGAAATTCGGCACGGTCAGGGCGACGCGGCGTGCGCGGCCCTGCGCGGCCAGCGCGTGATCGATGAATCCTTCCGGATCGCCAGTGGCGGATACGAGCACGTGCCGCATCTCGCAATAGCGGTCCAGCGAGGGGTCGGACGCGAGCGCGTGGCCGGCCCGCACGACCACGACGAAATCCTCCTCGAAGAGCAGCTTCAGGGCGAACCGGGGCGGGACCTCGTCATAGGGGAAGACGCCTATGTCCATCTCGCGCGCCTCGATCGCGGCGAGCGCCGGCTCGAAGGCGCGTACCGTGGTGCGGCCGCTCTGCGTCGGCAGCAGCTGACGCACGCCGATGTCGATCAACGGGGCGCGTCGCTGCAAGCGGGTGAGCAGCAGCGGGAGAAACACGGCGGCCGCTCCGTCTGCGGCACCGATCGTGAAGCGTCGTGTGGAGCGCGCCGGCTCGAACGGCTGCGCGGTCGCGATGATGCCGCGCACGCGCGCGAGAGCTTCGCCGATCGGCCCGGCCAGCTCCGTCGCGCGCGCCGTCGGGACGACGCCCTTCGGCGTGCGCAGGAACAGCGGATCGTTGAGCAGCCGACGCAGCCGGCCGAGCCCATGGCTGACGGCGGATGGCGACAGGCTGAGCTGCTCCGCGGCGCGGCCGACATGGAGCGTGTCGAGCACGGTCTCGAACAGCACCAGCAGATTGAGGTCGGCGCGCGAGAGGTCAGTTTCGTTCAGCATATCGCTGAAATCATATCATTTGATTCAGCACACGGCGAGCCTCATCTCTCTCCCGAAGGCGCGGATGGCCGCGTCACCCGATCATGGAGATGCGCAATGTCGACGCCGATGCGCAGAGGTCCCGCCACGCCGGAAGACTTCGTCGCCCTCGAGTCGCAAGCCGGCCGCGGCTTCGTAATGGTTCGGACGACAGGCCAAACGCCGCACGAGGCCGCCGAGGTGGTCGCATTCTGGCGCGAGGCCGGAGCGGCGCGCTGGTTCGCAAAGGACCCCGTATTCGACACCCTGTTCCGCGAGCGCTTCCTCGACGCGTATCTGACCACGGCACGCGGCGAGCACGCAGGCTGGCTCGCCACGTCCGAGGGCGCGCTTGGTCTTCTGCTGCTGCTCGATCAGTTTCCGCGCAACGCGTTTCGCGGCACGCCGCGCATGTATGCGAGCGATGCGCTTGCGCGCCGCATGGCCGCTGCCGCGCTCGAGGCCGGGCACGACCGCGCCGTCGAGCCGGACCTGCGGGTCTTCTTCTACCTGCCGTTCGGCCACTCCGAGGAGCTCGCGGATCAGGAGCGGGCAGTGGCCCTCTGCAGGCCGCTCGGTGAGCCCGCTCTGTCCCACGCCGCCCGCCATCGCGACATCGTGCGTCGGTTCGGACGCTTCCCCCACCGCAATCCCATCCTGGGGCGGATGATGACGGCGGAAGAGCAGGTATTCCTCGACTCCGGCGGCTTTGCGGGCTGACGGCACCGACGTGTGAGTCTGCGCGGTGGATACCGCGCGGAGTTCCACTCGAACTGGGGCATCCGTGTATTTTCGTCTTTTTCCCGGCGCCGTCTTGGGCTCTACTGCACGCGCGTGATGCGTCGCGGCCGCGTCCCAGGGGAGGATCTTCCAACGCTCGCAAAGCTCAGCAGCCTGGCGTCGCTCAAGAGCACGCCTCTTATCGCCGCGGTTGCAGCGGTCGTGACCGTCGGGGTGATCGGCGGCGTCGCATGGCATGTAGCGCAGGAGCCGCAGCAGGTCGCGGCACCTGCGGAGCCGCCGCGTGCGGCCTCTCCGCAGGGCTCCGCTGCGGTTGCGCCGGCGCCGCAGACCGCGGCGAAGCCGGAGACGCCGGCCGCAAGTCCGGCTCCGTCTTTCGATATCGCCCGCATCGAGCCGACCGGCGAGGCCGTGATCGCGGGCCGCGCCGCGCCCGGCGCCACCGTGGAGCTGCTGCGCGACGGCCAGGTGTATGACAAGACCACGGCCGACAAGGCCGGCGAGTTCGTGCTGATCCCGAAGCCGTTGCCCCCCGGCGCCTATGATCTTTCGCTGCGCGCAACCGAGCAGGGCGGCGCGCAGACCACGTCGAAGGATTCGGTCGCGGTCGCGCTGGGCCAGGGCGGCAAGGACCGTCCGCTCGTGGCGCTGGTCTCGCCCGACAAGCCCGCCGAGGTTCTCTCCAGCCCGCCGCTCGCCGCGACTCCGGCTGCGCCCGTGAACCCGCCGCCGCCCGCGAAGGCGCCGCAGGCCGCTGCGCCGGCG